>DEIM01000225.1:12449-53203 GCA_002352485.1 Candidatus Dadabacteria bacterium UBA2774 | reverse complement strand
GTAAACACATGCGTACTTATTTTCAGCAGTATGACAATGGCTGTCGGTGTTACCGCAATCCAAAGGGGCAAGCGGAAGCTTACCTCTCTTATGCTGCTAATTACGATCTTGTGCGGCCTTGCATTCGCTGTGGTCAAGTATTTTGAGTACAGTGCTAAGTTCTCACACCATATTTATCCCGACACCAGCATATTCTTCTCTCTCTACTTTATGCTGACCGGCCTTCATATGCTTCACGTGTTTATAGGTATCGCTATTCTTTCAACAGTGCTCGTCCTGACTATGAAGGGCAAATTCAATCAAAAATACAGCACCCCGGTAGAGCTCGGCGGGCTTTACTGGCACTTAGTGGATTTAATTTGGATTTATCTATTCCCGCTTCTTTATTTAATAGGCTAAGGAGGTATCAACATACAATGTCATCACATTCAAGCAGCGAAGAACACCACATAACAAGTTATAAAACATACATATTAATATGGATTCTGCTAATGATACTAACGGCTATTACCGTATACGTATCATACGTAGACGTAGGTATATTCAATATTGTCATAGCGATGAGTGTTGCCTCCGTCAAGGCAGCTGTGGTCGCGCTCTTCTTTATGCACCTGAAATTTGAAGACAGTATAACCTGGGGATTTGCTCTTTTCCCCTTAGCTCTATTGGCCTTACTGATAGGTATGACTATACTCGATACGTTTACCAGATTGTTTCCTATCTGAGCGGTTTTAAATTATATGATTGCCAAGATAGCCCTTACTCTTCTGTTTTTACTCTTAATATGGGGGAACCTGGTAGCAGGCCTTAAGGCAGGGCTTGCATGTCCCGACTGGCCGCTTTGCCACGGCAGAGTGCTTCCACCCTTCAGATGGGATATCTATATGGAATTCATGCACCGGGTAATCGGCGGTGTCACATCCGTATTTATTGTCATACTCGCTTACCAGCGCGTTAGGAGTTATATCGGTGCGGTAAAAGCTGTCCCTGTTATAACGGTACTTCTTCTCATTTTTCAAATTATCCTTGGAGGTATAGTCGTACTCCTAGAGCTTCCGGTAGACCTTACTACATTCCATTTCGCAAACGCGATGGTCATATTCCTACTGGTACTTTACATGGTGTCCTTTGACGGGGTAGAGCAAAAAACTCTCTTCAGCATCGACGGTTACAAGGGTGTGTTTTTTCTCCTTGCCATGCTAGTTACATGCCAGGCGGTTCTGGGCGCTTATGTCCGCCATTCCGATGCCGGTCTTGCGTGCCCCGATTTCCCCACCTGTCTTGGCTACTGGGTGCCACCTGAATTGTCAGGCATCATACTGAACCATTTCGCTCACAGGGCTCTGGCTTATATCATAACCGCGATAGTGCTCCTGCTCTTGCTATTTTCTTATACACAAAAAGGGCTCCAAAAGTACCGGAATGAAATACTTGTGATACTGGGGCTTATAATCGTTCAAGTGCTCCTTGGCGTGCTTGTAGTAAGCTCAAAGCTTCACTTCCTGATCATAGCTCTCCATCTCCTGGTTGCGCTATTCATTTTAACCGCAGCGTTCTACACCTGGTTTCGGGGTATGCGGGAAAGTAGTGTATAATCTAAAATCTAGTCAACAGGTTCGTGTGAAATGAATACTATGGAACAAGCTCAAAGCGCTCCTGCAAAGATAGTGGTATCGACTATTCTACTTGCTAAGCCCGGGATTATTCTGAGCGTTGCTTTCACAGGGTTTGCAGGAATTATGCTTGCAAACCGCGGTATTCCCTCTCTTTCCTTATTAGTACTTGCTCTCGTATCTCTTCTACTCAGTGCAGCAGGCTCCGCAATTCTAAATAACGTACTCGATAAGCAGATCGATATCCTGATGAACAGGCTCAGCAAGCGGGTAGACGCTCTTGAGGCTGTTGGGGTGAAGACCGCGGTGGTCATAGCGTCGGTGTTTATAGTCATCTCTATGTTCATTTCGTTTTATTACTTAAATGTTGTAAACGCCCTATTAACCATCGCCGCGCTGCTTAGCTATACCCTTTTGTATACGCTCTATTTAAAAA
This sequence comes from Candidatus Dadabacteria bacterium UBA2774, assembly GCA_002352485.1. Classification (GTDB taxonomy): domain Bacteria; phylum Desulfobacterota_D; class UBA1144; order Nemesobacterales; family UBA2774; genus UBA2774. The sequence continues at coordinate 51,154 of DEIM01000225.1, read as the reverse complement.
GAAGCTCTCCCTACGGCACTATACTTGGCGGGCTTCCCGGAGCGCTTCCGGTTTTAATAGGCTACTCAGCCGTGCAACCCGCAATAGGTGCAGATGGCTATATATTGTTTATATTCATGATGCTCTGGCAGCCGCCCCATTTCTGGGCCCTTGCTCAGAAATACAAGCTCGACTACAAAAAGGCCGGAGTGCCAGTAATGCCCGTAGCACTCGGTACGAAGTTCACAAACGTCATGATTCTTCTTTATTCGATTTCCCTACTTCCTCTCAGCCTGTCGCTTTGGTTTTTGGGTTACGCCAGCATATTCTTTGCGATTTTCGCTGTAATCTCAGGTGTCTATTTTGACTATGTGATAATTTGGAGCACTATAAATAACAAGGGGTACGGTAGGGCGTTTGGGGTATCTATCATCTATATGCTCGTAATCATGGCAACCTTAATAGTAGATATGGTATTTCACTCATCACAAACGGGTCTGCTTAGTATCTTAGATAAGTGATAATTTCCACCACCCGCGCTCTATTGCCTTAGCTTTCTAAAATCTCTTTTAGTCTGTAAAATGGTTCTTTAAGCGTTCGAATAGATTCCACCCAGAATTCAGGTGACTCAAGGTCCTGCCCGATACTCCGTCTTGCTACGTTCTCTGCTGTGTCAGAGCCTGTGAGCCTGAGAAACTCCTCATATTTTGGAAGGAAGTCAGGGCCTTCCTTTTTGAACATTGAGAACAGCCCACGGCTAAGTAAATAGCCAAATGTATACGGGAAGTTATAGAACGTTACCCCAGTGATATAGAAATGAAGCTTAGAGGCCCAGAAATAAGGATCTTCCCCTCCCTCTTCGAGCACATCCCCGAAGATACGCCTCTGGGTCTCAGCCATAAGCTCTTTTAGACGGCTGACGCTCACTTCCCCTTTTTGGCGCTCCTCGTAAAACGCTTTTTCAAACTCAAAACGCACCGGTATATCCATCAAGTAAATCGCACCGTGATTTATTTCTGTGTCGAGCATGAGAGCTTTCTCGGAGCCCTCTACAGAAGGGTCTTCTAATACCCCTTCAGCAAGTATCATCTCCCCGAACGTAGATGCAGACTCGGCAAGCGTCATGGGGTAGTAGTGGGCGTAGGTACGTATATCCCGCATTACATGGCTGTGAAAAGCGTGTCCTGCTTCATGCGCGAGGGTAAGAACGTCCCCTATCGTATCGTTGTAAGTCATAAAAATTCTGGACTCTTTAGTTAACAGTGACCCTGTGCAAAATCCCCCGGGGCGTTTACCCTCGCGGGGCGTATAGTCAATCCAGTTCTTTGTGAAAGCCCCGTTCACAAATTTCCCAAGCTCTGGGTAGGCAGTAGTGAAAGAGTCTCCAACGAGCTTTTTCGCATCATTCCACTCAAGTTTCTTCGGGTTTTCAAGCTCAAGGGGCGCGCCTAAATCAAACCAGGCGATCTTGTCCCTCTTCATGGTTTTTGCTTTGTAGCTGAGTATCTCGCGGGGAAGATCGATCTCCTGGTTTATTGCCTCGAACATCGAATCCAGAGTTTTTTTGCTAATAGATGACTGAAATAGAGCCACTTCAAGAAAATGGTCTATCCCCCTGTGGCGGTTAAGAGTAAGACGAGTGCCCGCAATGGCATTTAGAGCACTTGCCGCGACGTCTTCAATACCCTGCCAGGCTCTGTTACCCCCTTCAAAAGCAGCCTTTCGTGTATCTCTATCCGGCGTTTCCATGAGCGAGCGTCTCTGAGACATAGGGAGTTTTTTGACGTTTCCGTCGGGATATTCCATATCGAATTCGAGCTTACTCGATACAGTATCGTACAGACGGCCCCATGCGCCTATTCCGTCCACACCAAGGTCCGCGGCGAGTATCTCCTCTTCAGGTTTCATTTTCTTTTGAGCTTCTTCACGAACACGGCCCAGATAATACGCAGCCGTTTCAAGCGAGCTCAGGTTAGTAAAATTTGAGAATGCCTCGTCCGACGCGGCCTTAATTGATCTTAGAAGCTCAACGCTTAATTTTGAGTATTCAGCCCCAAGCGCTGCCATCTCGGCCTCTTCTTTAAGAAAATCCTCATTAAGGCTGTCCGCTGAAGCCAGGCACCCTATGTAAGATCTCAGATGAGAATAACGAGCGGCTATATCCTCATTTTTAATAAATATCTTTTCCCAATCCTCCTGATTTTCATTGTCCAGATGGGAAAGAGAAGCCGCTTTGTCTTTCATCGTTTGAATATCTTTTTTTAACTTTGCCTTAAACTCCTTCATCTCCGGGCCACCGTATTCCGGAAAGTAGCTCGTAAGGTCCCAGTTCATATTGCTCGTGTTTTTAATTGCCGACATAATGCCTCCTGATTTATTACTCTTTTAATTGAAATGAATCTGTATTTTAGACGGAAACTTAAGTTGGTTTCGGTCATCTAACTTTTTATGAGAATATATTCTACATTACTACTAGTTTTTTGCCTGTTATTTTTTGCAACGCTATCCTACGCCCAGTATAACGGTTTTGATGTCTCCGGCGGGCTAATTCCTGAGAATGAAATTTTCTCCGGAGGTCCACCGCGGGACGGCATACCCGCCATTAATAACCCCAGGTTCGAGCCTGCGGACAAAGCCACTTGGCTAAGGGACGGCGACCTTGTGACGGGTGTCAGTATAGGCGGTGTGGAGAGGGCATATCCCCTGAGGATACTCGTATGGCACGAGGCGGTAAACGATAATGTGGGCGGAAAGCCTGTGCTCATCTCATACTGCCCGCTATGCGGCTCGACTATGGTATTTGACAGGAATATCGGAGGGAAAGTCTACACGTATGGTATCTCGGGTTTGCTTCATCAGTCAGACGTCCTTTTCTACGACCGGCAGACAGAGAGCCTATGGTCGCAGCTCCATATGAAAGCTGTGACCGGGCCTATGACAGGTACTAAGTTTGATATTCTTCCCTCGACCCTCGCCACATGGAAGGAGTGGAAAAGCGAGCATCCCAACACGGTTGTCCTTTCCAGAAACACGGGTTATCGTCGTGATTATGACAACATGCCCTACGGCGGATACGAAGGCTCAAGCACGATAATGTTCCCGGTTAGAAACACGAGCAACAGGTTTCATCCAAAGGAAAAAGTTCTTGTCGTTCTTTCTGGTGATGAAGCAAAAGCTTATCCTTTTTCCGAGCTCAAGAAGACCAGTACCCCGTTTAATGACAAATTGGGCGGACAGGACATAGTTGTAAGGTTTAGTGACGGAGACTTTGTAACTGCGACCGACAAGAGTGGTAAGCCTGTTGAATCCTTCATCTCTTACTGGTTTGCCTGGTATACGTTCAGACCAGATACGCTTGTTTTCAAGGCCGGAGGAAGCTCCGGATCAGATTAGTAGCTAAGACGTAGCATTCTCTCTCACAATCATTTATTTTAGATACCGATATGATGACACTATTTCTTAAAAACTTCTTTAGAAAAGAGACGGTATGGAGGGCTATAAGGGTTGCAGTAATTGTAGCGCCGATCCTGATAATAATTAATCATCACGACAACCTCCTGGCGCTCAATATAACTCCGGATCTCTTAATGAAAAGTACGCTCACGTTCTTCGTGCCTTACTGCGTCTCGGCCTATTCCTCCGCAATGGCATATACGTCTGAGCAATTGAGACTGAAGGGTTCTACGGAGTAGTATATTTAGTTATACAGATGTAGTGTTCCCTTTTGTCAAACTGCCTTTAAGTTTGCGTTATTAAGCAAGTAATACTTTATAGCTATTCTAATTACCTTCAGTATTTCGGTTTTATCCCAATATTTCTTCTACTTTCTCACGAAAAAAATATGCCGGGGTGTCTGGAATATTTGCATGGGCGGGGGGTACCTGCATACCTACACCCCCCGGGGGTGCTGAACAGGGGGTACCCCTACGTACGCTATAAGTATCATCTGTGAACGGATGGGACGGATTTTCTCGAAATGATTGTGGTTGTTCTTAAATTTGTGTAGAATAGATTAAAAATAACAGGGAGTTACGAAGGAGATTGGAAGATGAAAAATAAAACACTATTTTCAGTTTTAATCACTTTATGCTTTATTCTTGTTACTCCGCTTCTATCACAAGCCCAGGATGAAACCGTAAGTGCTGAAGCTATACCTTTTCCGAACGGTGCTAGAGAAATTCCAGCTCTAACCGTACCGAATACCGTAATTACATTTGATGGTTTACCAACTGGCCCAACATCAGTTCAGGCCATTAACAATGCTTTCCCCGAATCAACATTAACAAAGATTACTATTGAACCTGTTGCGGGGACCGACATATGGGATTCTTTCAATCCGCAAGGGAAAGCTTTATCTCCGAATCCCGACGGTTCGGGCGGACTTTATTTAGTAGATCCCGACCAGGTCTTTGGGAATTCAAGGTCGTACACGTTTTACCTAGACAAGCCCACTAACGAATTCGGTTTAAAAATAGGAGACCAGAATGCAAACTTTCTATTTGAGTTTTATTTAGGAGATTCATTAGTTGCTTTTATCACAATAGGTAATACAGATAATCTCCAGACAAGGTTCTTTCAGACAAGAAAACCGTTCAATCGTGTCGAAATGAGTACCGGCCCAATTGCAGGGTGGGTATTACCGGAATTACATCTTGCAACGGGCAATCCTTCCAGACCCATCCCCACCCTTTCTGAATGGGGTTTGATAGCAATGGCTGGAATCTTAGGCTTGGTCGGATTTATAGCAATTCGGAAAAGGTATACAACAGCTTAACTTTAGTCGTCATATTTTTCCCTTTAGAAAACGCTCAGTTAAACCTAATCATTTGGCTGAGCGTTTTTTGTTAATTCACGCGGATGAGACGGATTTTTGACAGGCTTACTTACCCTGGTTTTGTCTGGGCAATGTAACATCTCCTGCAGCCGTTCCAGTATGGTTACCATTTCTGCAACAATAATGGTGGTCATTGATAAATGACCCCGATAGGCTTTGTTCATCCCCAGTCAACGACCAACTATACGTATCATCAGGACCCTTTAAACCTCCTTCTGTACTTACAGACCCATTTACTTTTTCAACATTGAGACTGTAGATACTTTGGAAATTATCAGTAAATCCTGAGTAGCAACCGTCTCCAGGTGTTCCAAATACTCTAGTAAGGTTTTGTACAACTTGAGCTACACTACCAAAGATCGTGATGGTGGCATCTCCAGTTATGTTCAGTGTGCTTGCACAGAAAGGCTTGCTTTGGAATACTGTGCCAGTGGCAGATACTTGACCAGAATACGTCATTGCGACATCTTCGACCTGGGGGAAGGAATAAATACAGCTATCCCCGTTACCCTCGGCATATACAATTTCTTTGATATCTCCTGCCTTACAGGTTGCCAGGTCAACCATCTGCATGAAACCACTGTTTGCCGTTGTTGGCGGAATAAATATTTCTCCCCTTTTTTCGCCTTCCGCATTCATTACGAGGGTTATGATTTTTCTGTGAGGGTTGATGCCGATCTCTGTGCCAGCACACTTCCCGTCCTTAAGGGTGTCACGGTCCTTAATGAGTCCTGTTAGCACGGCCACTTTTTTCTTTGGTGTAGCATCTTTAACCCAAATAGGGTTTTGAGCATTCTGTAATAAAACGCACGTGTCCTCTTGTTCTGTTGGCTGCGCGGGGACAGTCGCTTTGTATTGGGTGCACGATGAAAGTATGAATAATGAAATTAAGAAAACACATAAGATGCCAAGAGAAATATTGGCTCGATTTTTAGAGAGTATGGCTCTCACAGTGAGTCCCCCTTTAGACTTTATTTCTCGTATCCGCCTTCTCTGGTTTTGGTGAATATTGGTATTGATTATATCAATACTACAGAGAGAAGAATATTGCAATAGGGAAAATTAAAATCCATTGACTTATCTTAAGGATTTATGTTGCTAATGAAATAAGGGGATGAAGGATGGGGGTGGTATATAGGTTTGTATGTAATGATTAGGTCTCCGGCATCTCATTTAAGTGCCAGTCGTATTTCAGGTAACCGAGCTTGATATCGTTTTTCTTGATGTACTCTTTCTTACTCTCTGAAACAAGGTAGTCCAGAATAAAATTGAGCACGGAATTATTCTTTAGGCTCTTATTCTTAAATTTGGCTCCGTCTCCGTAATTTTTAATAAAATCATCCCCGAACCATTTAAATATCTTTGAGATCTTAACTCTGCCGTCTTTCTCGTCAATGGAGACTCCCTTGTCAGGATTGTTCACGAACCTGACGGACGCTACCGCCAACTGCTCCTCTATCTTTTCACCCGTATAGGCTTCGCTGCTAAGATCAGGGCACGATACCGACGCGCAAACAATTGCTGTATGTATCCTCGGCTCGTTAAACTCCTTTCTCAGTATTTCGTGCTCAATCTCATCCAGCGTAACCGTTCTGCCTACTGCCCGGAACTGGAGCTTTTTCCATACCCCTTTTATCTGCAGTATGCTGTTTGAAGGTGCGTAGAATATACCGACTAAACTGAAGCTTCTCTTAATTGGATAATGGTCGATAATTGCCTTAATCGTAAAGATGTTGTAGGCGTTTATCCAGAATGCGAGCTTCTCATGCTCAGACCATGAATCGAACTCCACAGGGTCAACCGAGCCCATAGATTTTAGCAAGACTTCTAATTCTCCCCTCGATTCAATAAACCCTTGGTAATTTACTCTACCTTTACTAACATATTTTTGGAGAAGTGAATTGTAAATTTCATAGGATTGGTCAAAGTCTGTGTTATCAGCTTTTTCGACTCCATAGGATATTATGGTAAATGAATTCGAAGGGCCTTTAATTAGAAGCACAAACAGTAGTATTGATATTGTGGTTAGGACTGCAAGCTTAAACGGTGCGTGTATTTTTTTTATCATTTTCGAACCTTCTGATAACCCGTAAGTAATTTTTCTGCTTTGTTTATACATACGTAAATTTTGATTGGCCGGATCCTTCAAAAGATTCATTCTGACAATAAAACGGCTCTAGAATGCTTCGTCGAGCCTTTGGACCTGCTCATTTGTAAGCCTCCACCCCGAAGCCCCGCAGTTCTCTACGGTGCGTTTGACGCTGTTTGATTTAGGTATAGCTATTACATTGCTTCTGACTGTGCACCAGTTAAGGGCGATCTGCCCGAGTGTCTTATTAGTCTCTTCGGCAATATCCCTTAGTACAGCCATCTTCCCTTTGCTCCCCATTGTGGGCATTGTCGTGAGGTTCCCGTCGTCAAGCGGCGTATAGGCAAGCACTGTCATACCCTGATCCTCACAGTACGGCAGCAGGTCTTCTTCTATCGATCTATCGTTCAGGTTGTATCTAATTTGGTTCGATACAATTTTGTGGTTACCCAGATAAGCCTGTGCCTCCTCTGTCTCATCTATATCGAAGTTGCTTACCCCGATGAACCTAACGAGTCCCCTGTCGGCGAGCTTTCCCATCGCCTCCATCGTTCCCTTTATCGGATATGATGGGTTAGGCCAGTGGACCTGGTATAAGTCTATATAATCGGTGCCGAGCTCATATAAACTCTGCTCGCACGAGCGCAGTACTTCGTCATGAGCCAGGTGTCTTCCCGAGACTTTCGTCGCTATAAACACTTTTTCTCGTATACCTTTGATCGCCTCTCCTACAACATCTTCCGTATAGTAGCCCTCAGCCGTGTCGATCAGTGTGGCGCCAAGCTCAATACCCTTTTTCAGAGGTTCAACCCCTCCCTTGTACCTCCAGGTGCCAAGCCCAATCTCAGATATCATTACTCCGGTGTTACCGAGTTCCTTTAACTCCATTTTGTTTTACTCCAACCTATACAGGCTGCTATATATCAATCTTAACACTTTCTCTCTCCGGTATTAATAGTAGTTGCTTCCCCCGGGTAATATCGTTTATTATTAACCATTCATTTTCCAATTGGAGGGAAACACGATGGATAAGTCTAATATTTTAAGACTCAATCTAATTTTGCTGGCTCTGCTAGTAGTTTTGCCACTTAAATCCGCCTATTCAGCGGATGTCGAGGGTAGCTCCGATCATCCCATGGTGTCCAGATACCCAGGCACAGAGATTATCGACTATGACTTCAGGGAGTTTGACGAGTACAATATTCTTACCGGAAAAGTAGTGCATGCCCCGAGTGAGCCCGGCAATTCAAAAGCTGAGTCGAGTGAGAAGCTCGAAGGAAAGGTCACTATGATCGCCTACTACCTTCCTGAAGACCGCTCTACGCTAGAAGTATTCAGGAACTATGAAGACGCGCTTAAAGCAGAGGGTTTTGAAATCCTCTACACCTGCAGCAATAAAGAATGCGGCGGGAGACCCTTTAACCACAAAGTGGTCGAGTACAAAAACGGTTTTGGCGATAACTATTACGAGCAGCGCTTCCTGGCAGCTAAGCTCATAAGGGATGAAGGCGATGTATACGTTTCTCTTTATACCGTTAAGAACACCACAGGCGGCGGTCCCGACAGGAACCATATTTACACTCAAGTAGATGTAATCGAGATTGCGCCTATGGACGAGGGGCTCGTTAGTGTCGATGCCGACGCTATGGCAGAGGAGATTTTCGAGACCGGAAGTATCTCGATCTACGGTATTCTCTTTGACTTTGATAAGGCGGATATAAAACCCGAGTCGGCAGCGACAATAAAGGAGATCGCGACACTTTTGAATGACAACCCGGACCTTAAACTCTTTATCGTGGGTCACACAGATAACAAAGGCAGCATTGACTATAATACGAATTTATCAGAGAAACGTGCTCAGGCCGTTGTAGGGGTTCTGGTAAACGAGCACGGCATAGACTCCGCAAGAGTTACCCCCAAAGGTCTCGGTTTTCTGGCCCCCGTAGTCTCCAACAGTACGGAAGAGGGTCGTTCCAAAAACAGGCGCGTCGAGCTAGTGGAATATTAATATAGCTGAGACGATCCTAAAAAAACGGGTGATAAATAAACCTTCTTCGTAAAATGAATCAGGAGCTAACACAAATAATTGGCTCACTTACCGTTGAATAAAAAGATGGAGGAATCCTGATATGAAGATAACAATTACAGCATTAGCAGCATTTTTTCTTCTTTTCTGTACAGTGGGTAATTCATTTGCTTATAGACCGCTAACTGCTGCAACAATCAAAAATAACACAGGAATTACTTTAACTGTCTGGACAGAGTATTATGCGGATTACACGGATAAGAAAATGATAACTAAGGAGATTGAAATATCCCCCGGGGGATATCATGAATTTGGTGTGCCCGTAGGAATAATAACTTTCCATGCAGAAGCCAGAGGATACAAAAATCCTAGAACAGGTAAATATTATAAGACGAAAAAATCTTTTCAGAGAAATAATCCCGGTGTTAACCAGGAACCGGACTCTATATATTGGGGTGTAACATATGAGGCTTTAAATATGGATCCCTCTATCCGTGATCCAAAGGTTAAGAGCTTCTCCGGCATGTGGGAATGTGGAAAAGCAATACTCAACATCAGGCAAAATGGGAGCAATCTTGAAGGACACATCTCCGGTAATGCCACTGACCATATTTGGATAAAAAATAAAGGCGGGGGTAAAATAAGCGGAGACGTCAAAGGTAAATATAAGGCTGATATATATATAGAGTTTCCTGATGGTTACTATATGGCAGGCAAGAACTTTACACTTAGAAAAGACGGGGATTACATGTCGGGATTAGACCCGATATTCACACCTGCCAAGAAATATTCGAGCGGTGGAGCGGTTGTCTTAAGGTGCAACAGGATGTAGTAGTGAAGGCAAAACTGTCTAGCCTTCGACAGCCCTGCCATTGTCCAGCGAGTAAGCTCAGATTGGTCTGGTAATGTCTTGTTTACTGGGTAAAATCTTTAATACGGGGTGTAGCTCAGATTGGCTAGAGCGTTGCGTTCGGGACGCAGAGGCCGCCGGTTCAAGTCCGGCCACCCCGACCATTATTAAAGGACTACCTCTTCTCATATTCCTTTAAATCCCTATAGCAGCGGTCCATGCATTTCTTTTTTTTTCTACAGGGTCCGGTCTTCCCCAAAACGCGTTTATAATAATTAACCTATCTAAGGATATACTACTGAGGCATCAGCTGAAATGTGTGGGTGCATGAACCTCCGGATCCGATACAAACAAGCGAAATAGTATTGTTCTGTCCGCATGTTATCGTACATTGGTGTCCGGGCGCTCCCAATATAATAAGCCCTCCGTCCCTGATTGATTGAAATACATCGGGGTTTTCAGTCTTGGCAAATGTAACATTCCCCCCGTTTTCACCAAAGTTCATCAGAAGTAAATTGTTCTCGCTTGAGACGTCAAGCGTAAAGCCCTCAATCCCGCAGGAACCGGACACAGACTGATAAAATCCTTCCTGTTTTACAGGTTCAGGAGATGGCCCTGGGGTCGGCTCGGGTGTAGGCATAGGGGTCGCCGCCGGTGTAGGCTCAGGTGTGGGTTCCGGTGTAGGGGGAGGGGGCATACCGGGTGGTGAGTCGATTGTACAGCACTCCACAAGAATTAGGTCTACAAGTGCTTTTCTTCTTTTCTTCAGAAATGTATAGGGGAACGTAAGCCCGCCTGCCTCGGACTCGGTTAATTTGTGCAATTCATTGAATTTATTTTTTGTTCCCGGATCATGGACTATTAAACTCTTATTGCTGGCCCCTTTATCTACGTAGCCCGCGAGCGTTACTGCGTGACCGAGACCCGAAGGGCTGTCCGTATCTTCGTCTAACATAACCAATATTAACTCGACGTCACACCCCTGCATCATAAAATTCTTTATGTCCTGAAACTTAAATTCACCTTTGGCTCTCGAAAGCAATTGGTTCGTTATAGGAAGAGCGAACATGGTTGTTATCTTCTCTTTACCCTGAAGTATAAAATTGTTGTCGACTCCCCCGAACTGGTTATCCGATCTTGTTTTTGTAGCGCCCGGTATAGTTTTGTAAATTTCAATCAGCTCAGCAGCCAGGGATTCGACAGCGATGTTGTCTGTGAGATCGAGTTGAAGCGTCTCAGATGGGTTCTCCGGGTTTGTTAAAACAAACTTATCCCCAAACCCGCATTTTCGTCCGAGCCACGAGAGTGAGTTCGCTATAGAGTTGCCGACGCAATGGTTAAACTGCTGATTTGAGTCGGGAAGCCCTCTCCTTATAAATATTTCCCCCACCTTGTCGGGCCCTGTGCCTATATCATCTTTCGGGGTGCCTATCTTTTTCCTGTCCTGAGCCTCTGCCTTTGATGCGATTAAGCCAAAGCCCACAGCTCCCTCTACAGGGTCAACCAGGTTTTCGACGTCCTCGGTTCCTATAACTACAGGACCTACAAAGCTCATAGCATCATCAGGCACCGTTCCGTCCCAGGGGTCCGGGACATCCGATCCTCCGGCTGTAATTATTACCTCTATCATGTCTCCGGGCATGATGTCCGGATCCACTAATTCAAATTCAGTGGTGTATTCGGTATCAGTAATCGGCAGGAGGCTATTTTGTATTATCCACTCTTCCTGCTCTCCTCCCCCGGCATCATAGCTTGCGATTATACCGTCACCGTTGAAGTCAATACCCGCGTTTACTATTAGTCCCTCAAGCACACTTCTGAAAAAGGGAATAGTAATGGATGCTATTTTCGATTCCTCGCCCTCAAACGTGGTTCTGGATACCTGAGGCTGTCCAATTATAGCACTGCCCGAACCGCTGTCGCACCCGCCGTATGTGCCAAGAGCGATTATAATTACTGACACAGATAGAATTATTAACTTTTTCATGCTCACCGCCTCCGCCATTAAGCACTAAGTATCTTATACTAACAGAGATTGTGATAATCATGCAAATATTGCTGTAATAAAATAGGCACAGGGTTAAATTATACTATCCTCTTATATAAATAGGGTTTGTTTTGGATACTTATTTGGAAACAGTTGGCTGAGCGAAAATCCCTGAATCTATCCTAGCTCTTTTCACATTCCTTTAAATCCCGGTAGCACCGGTCCATACACTTCTTTTTTTCCACAGGATCGGGACTCGTGCAAATCTCGGTCAGGCAGATCTCATACGCCCTGTCGCAATATAGCTTCGAATCGTTTTGAATCTGTATAAACTCAGATCCCGGTTGCGCAAGATAAAAATTCGATACGATCAATATAGTTGTAAGTAAAGACATACTTAAAGGGTATCACAGCTTGTTGTTGTTTTATAGATAGGGAGGAAGGAATCAAGGGGGAGTATGGTACTCCCCCCGATTATATTCAAAAACTCAAAACCTTATTTCTCGGCGTCGTCAGCCATTTCGCCGCCTTCTATTTCGCCTTCAGCGGTTTCTTCTGTAGCTGCTTCTGCACCTTCGTCATCGCCTGCGGCCTCATCTGTCATCTCGCCGCCAGCAGTTTCGCCTTCTTCAGCCATAACCGGCTGGCTCGTGATTATTGAAGCCCCGCCGAATGATACACCCATTACCAGCATGAGCGCGAACAAATAGGTTAGTAATCTCATAATGTAACCCTCCTGGATTGATTTGCCTGCCACCTATGGCCGGCATTTTAATTAGAGCAATTTCCGTACCAAGACACTGTTTATTTGCAATATGTAATAATATCAATTGCTTAGTGTAGGCAATATGTAGAAACATTATATAAGACTTACTCAAATGTGTCAAATCACACAAGTAAATTAGTGTTATTTAAAACAGTACTAATTAATCAAAGTTACAAAAACGTTCGGATTCCATATCAATTCACACTATGTCCGGAAGTTTTTCAGAGCTTCCTTCATCTTACAAACAGATAATTTTCTTAGAGCCTTTTTCTCAATCTGCCTGATTCTTTCTCGCGTTAGTTGAAATTTTTTGCCTATGTCATCGAGCGTTACGGTATCTTTCCTGTCTATGCCAAAACGCATTCTGAGTACCTCTTCCTCTTTCGGGCTCAATAGCGACAGCGAGTGACGTATGCTTTTTTTAAGCTCGTCCTCAACGATGATGTAGTCGGGAGAAATTGAGTCACTGTTCTCTATGAAATCATAGAGAGTCCTCTTTTCACCGTCAACAGGTGTATCCAGGCTCACGGATTCATTTGTAATCTTCAGAATTCGCTTAACATACTTTATAGGTACCCCGGATTGCTCTGCTATCTCCTCAGAAGAAGGGCTCCTGCCGGTTTCTTTAAGTAGGATTGATCTCGTTCTGTAGACTCTGTTCGTTACCTCAAGCAGGTATACCGGGACCCTAACTGCCCCTCTGTGTACCAGTATCGCTCTTGTAATAGACTGGTAAATCCACCAGGAGGCATAGGTCGAGAATCTGTACCCTCTTGTATGGTCGAAGCGGTCTATAGCCCTCATAAGCCCTATATTTCCTTCCTGTATGAGGTCTAGAAAAGGAAGGCCGTGGTTTACGTAGCGCTTTGCTATACTTATGACCAACCTCAGGTTAGCATTAGCAAATCTCTTCTTAAGCTGTTTGGATCTTTCACTGTATGCTCTAAGGGACGCCTGTAGCCTCCGAGTGTTTTTTATGACGCATTGACAGCCCTTCTCAGTTTTTTTGCTCTGGTCCGGTGATTCGAGCCACGACTCTATTTCTTTTGCTTTAGATTCACACTTTTTTATCTTTGTCGGAAGCTCTATCTCTTCTCTTAAGGTGAGTAAGGGTTCGTTCGCTATATCACTAAAGTAATCGTTCATAATTCTGAACTGGTCGTCCGTATGAGATTTATTCTCTTTTGGACGGACCACAGAGTGGTTTTCTTTTACGGAAGCACTTTCACTATTTTGGACATCGAAGAACTGTTCTCTGTGTATTCCTGCATTGTCCGTAGTTTTATCATAGGTATCACTAAAGGAAGGGGTATCGTTATCAACTGCCTGAGCTTCTTGATATTTCATTATCTCTCTCCTTTATAAGTTGTAATATTGGTGTGAATAAATCCTGAGCGGATAATTATTATTCTGCAAGTGTCCTCCGCCATCCTTTCTTATTCGGTTTGTTACCTTAAATTTGCAATATATATGCCATTTATATGAAATTTCTATATTTGCTGTAATCACAGCACCTTAGATCATCAGCGTTTACTCAAAGAGGCTTTCAGATTGGTAGAATTGTGCAATATTACACAGCCGTTCGTGTATCTTTTTATAGCAATAGAAAAGGACTTCTCTGCTTCAAGACTTGAAATAGTTTCATAAGTCACTGTAAAATCTTATCAATGTCAGATGAGCTAAGAGCAATATTAACGACACTCGAGAAACCGCTTACATTTATCTCAAAGAATAATTTTTCAAATATTGATAAAGTAAAGTCGCTGTCCGGGCTTGTAGACGACCTCACCTTAAAAGCGCTCTCGCTTCCGCTATCCAAGGACAGTATAAAAGTGCTCGAATCGCTTAAAAGCTCATTCTCAGGCTACGATGAGCTTTCAGATACCGACAAAAAAGAGCTTATTAAAAGAGCTCTCCATGATGTGCGGGGAATGATGCAGGGCGTGGTCCAAGAGGTACCTATGGAGACAGAAACCTCAAAGCCTCCACGGAAAAAAGAACCTGAAGATAAAGAAGAGAGCTCTTCACAAATGAGCTCCAAAGCAGTATCAAGGGGTGATGATTTATCAGAAATCTCCATACAGTACGTAAAGGGAGTAGGCCCCAGAATAGCATCGCTTCTAAAGAAAAAGGGTATAGAGAATATCGAGAACGCGCTCTATTATTTCCCCAGAAAGTATGAGGACAGAACGACTGTAAAGAGCATGTCAAAGCTCATAGCCGGTGAGCGCGAGACGTTCATGGGCGAGATAATGGTCTCGGGCAGAGTGCGCACCAGAAGGGGCGGAATGTATCAGGTAGTCCTATCTGACGGCACGGCGATGGTTACCCTTGTATGGTTTAAGTTTAGTGAGAAATATCTAAGAGCAGCTTACAAGAAAGGGGCCTCCGTGATACTCACTGGCGAGGTGTCGTTCGGTTACAGGGACGCGCTTCAGGTAGTTCACCCGAGGCCCGAGGACATAGAGGTAATAGATAGCGGAGAGGATTTAGACCACGACAATGTCCATTTTAACCGCATAGTGCCCATCTACCCTTTAACAGAGGGTATAGGGCAAAGACGGATGAGAAGTATCATGAAATCCGTCGTGGACATATACAGCCCAGCGCTCGAATCCTTTCTCCCGGAATACGTAAAGAAAAAAAGAGGGCTTCTCGGTTTTAGTAGCGCTCTACAAAGAGTCCATTTTCCGGCGCAGGACGACCGCGTGGTGGACTTAGCGGATACGGACTCTGTTTATCACTCTCTATCCCATAAGACGCTCGCATACTCTGAGTTCTTTTTAACGGAGCTTGGCCTTGCGCTCAAAAAGCGCGATGTAGCAAGGCTTGCCGGAATAGCTTTTTCACCCACAGGAGAGCTTACATCAAAACTCCTTTCCCGCCTTACTTTTGATCTCACTGCGGCTCAGAAAAGAGCTGTTACAGAGATCGAAAACGACATGCGTTCCGATAGACCGATGAACAGGCTTCTTCAGGGAGACGTCGGAAGCGGAAAGACAATCGTTGCCGTACTTTCAATACTAAAAGCCGTAGAATGCGGCTACCAGGCCGTGTTTATGGCTCCTACGGAGATCCTTGCAGAGCAGCACCTGGCCTCTGTTTTAAGTTATGTAAAAGCTATGGGCATGCGTGTCGTGTTTCTAAAGAGCGGCCTCGGAAAGAGTGAGAAAAACACCTACTACAAAGCGCTCCAGTCGGGCGAAGCGCAGATAGCAGTCGGCACTCATGCGCTCCTTCAGGAAAAAGTGGACTTTAAGAACCTTGGGCTCGTAGTTATAGACGAGCAGCACCGCTTCGGCGTGATGCAGAGGGCCGAGCTTATGGGTAAAGGCGCTAATCCTGATGTGCTCGTCATGACGGCAACCCCAATCCCCCGTACACTGGCGCTTACGGTTTACGGCGATCTCGATGTGTCTGTCCTTGATGAGCTCCCTCCGGGCCGAAAGGAAATAAAGACCAAACTTTATTATGACCACAAGAGCTCGCGTGAAAAAGCGTATGAGACCGTAAGGAAGGAGATTCGGAAAGGAAGGCAGGCCTATGTCGTATACCCCATGATCGAGGAATCCGAGAACCCTGACTTTAAAGATCTCAAGTACGCAACTCAAATGGCTGAGGAGCTTAGTAACGACGTATTTCCTGAGTATAAAGTAGGGCTTCTTCACGGCAGGATGAAGACTGAGGAAAAAGAAGCTGTAATGAAGAGATTTATATCAAACCATATCCAAATACTTGTATCCACTACTGTTATAGAGGTCGGTGTGGACGTTTCCAACGCCTCAGTAATTGTAGTTGAGAATGCAGAGCGCTTCGGGCTTACCCAGCTCCATCAGCTAAGGGGTAGGATCGGAAGGGGAGAGCACGATTCAATCTGCATACTGCTTTCAGGTTTCAAGCGCTCGGAGGACGCTGAGAAGAGGCTCAGTATCATGGAAGAGACAGGGGACGGCTTTAAGATTGCCGAAGCCGATTTATTGATACGCGGCCCAGGGGACTTTCTCGGCACAAAACAGTCCGGTCTCCCGCAGTTTATGTTTGCAAACCTGATAAGAGATATAAGAATATTAGGCGAGGCCAGAGAAGATGCCTTTGAGCTTGTCAGGGCCGACCCCGATCTCTTGGATTATCCCGGTTTACTGGACGAGGTGCTTAGAAAATTCAGCTCTGTGGTAGAGCTTGCAGCCATCTCCTGACCTTCAGCTTTTTAACCTTTATCCTGAGAACTTTCTGTTATGTGAACATAAATCACTACTTTCTCATCTAATACTTATCTATACTTAAGTCAACAGGAATAATTCCATATAGTTTCATGAAACTGAGCATAATAATTCCGGCGCTTAACGAAGCCGATTACTTGCCCGATACGATTCTCGCAGCAAGGGAAAACGCATTCTCTGGGCATACTCATGAGCTCATCGTTGTGGATTCCGGTTCCCGGGACGGGACGCCCGAGGTTGCAAAGAGTTTAGGCGCAAAGCTCTTCAAATGTGAAGATAATATTCCGGGAAAGGCTCGTATACTAAACAAGGGCGCTTCCCATGCAACCGGGGATGTATATTTATTTCTGGACGCAGACACGATTCTTCCTCCCGCATACGATCTCTTAATTGAAAAATCTCTTAACGATTCGGCCACAGTAGGCGGGGCTTTTGAGTTTTCTTTTAGCGGCTCTGAATTAGGACTCCGTGTGGTCGAACTAGTAAACCGATTTCGCTACAGAATAAGGCAGCGCTACTACGGAGACCAAGGCGTATTCGTACGCGCCGAGGTATTTAACAGGGTAGGGGGCTATCCCGATATGCGCATTCTCGAATCTGCCTATCTATGCAAAATATTAAGGAGCGTAGGGAAGTTACAGCTTATTGATAGAGTGATAAAAACTTCGCCCCGCCGTTTGATATCTGGGGGGATCTACACAGTTTTCGCAGGTGATATAAAGATTTGGCTCCTGGATCTCCTGGGTTTAGGGGTAGAGAAATATGCAGGCCCCTACTGGGAAGAAAACAGAGTAGGTTTTAAAAACTAGAGCCGTATCCGAGTGCTTTTTATCCTTCGAGAAGAAGTGATTCAGGGTCCTCGATAAGCTCCTTTAGCCTCACAAGGAACTGAACTGCCTCACGTCCATCCACTATTCTGTGGTCGTAGCTCAGAGCGACATACATCATCGACCTTACCTCAAGCTCGCCGTTTATTACTACGGGTCTTGGCTCTATCTTATGGAGTCCCAATATCCCCACCTGCGGCGGGTTTAATATTGGCGTACTCATGAGGGAGCCGAATACGCCTCCGTTAGTGAGGGTAAACGTGCCGCCCATTATGTCCTCAAGCGACAGCGTGTTGTCTTCAGATTTTTGAGCGTACTCTTTAATGCCCTTTTCAATAGCCGCAAACGTCATACTGTCAGCGTTCTTAAGCACAGGTACAACGAGTCCTTCAGAGGCCCCGATTGCAATCCCGATATCATAATAGTGCTTAATAATCATGTCGTCGCCGTCTATTTCGGCGTTTATCTGAGGGAACTCTTTCAGTGCGCCGATAGCGGCTTTAACAAAGAATGAATTTAGCCCGAGTCCGACACCGTACTTTTCCTTAAATATTTCTTTTCTGCGTTTCCTGAGTTCCATGACAGCGCCCATGTCTATCTCGTTAAACGTCGTCAGCATAGCTGTCGTCTGCTTTGCTTCGAGCATGCGGCGTGCAATGGTTCTACGCCTGCGGGACATCTTGATACGCTCTTCCCTTACGTCTCTGCCGAAAGTGATCTGAGGAGCTTGCTCTGCCGGAAGCGGCGCTACCTCTTTACGTATGGGCTCGACATTAGATACTTCTTCTACCCGGGGTTGTGCTGCACCTTTACTTGCTATAAAGCTCTCGACGTCTTCTTTGGTTACTCGGTTTCCGTGCCCGGTTCCCGCTACCAGGTTTATATCGACTCCGTGCTCCTCTGCTATTCGTCTTGCAACAGGGGTTACTTTCTCGCTTTCAGTAATATCTTCGTTCACCTCTATTTTTACTTCTTCAGCTTCATGAGGCTCTTCCTTTGTTTCCGCATCACTTGTCCCTACTGTGCCTTCTTCCATTACCCCGATCAGGTCTCCAACTTCAACGTCCTCATCATCCCCCTTAACGATACTTGTCAGCACGCCTGGTTTTTCGGCAGCGACTTCAAAGTTGGCCTTCTCAGTTTCAAGCTCAACAAGAGCTTCCCCTACTTTAACAGGGTCTCCTACGGACTTGAACCATCTGATTACCGTCGCTTCAACTATGGATTCTCCAAGCTCGGGAACTTTAATATCAATAGACATGTTTTCTCTCCGATAATTTATACATTTTTTACCCAGGTAATACCAAGCTCATCCAGATTAGGCAGTTCTTTATCCAGCGTAAACGCTTGTTGTACCAGAGCCTGCTGATTTACCCTGTGCATCGACAGCGAGCCTTCAGCTGGGCTCGAGTTACGTTTTCTGCCCATATAATGCAGTAGAAATCTACCGTCGATCAGCTTTCTGAAGAACGGGAACATAAACATCCAGGCTCCCATTGTTTCGGGCTCCTCCTGAATCCATACGACTTCCTTAAGTTTTGGGTATCTGCTAAGCACCTTGCTGATCATCACTGTCGGTATGGGGTAGAGCTGCTCAACTCTGGCAATCGCAATATCCCCAGCACTTTTTTCGTAATATTCGCTCGATACAAGATCCCAGTAAACCTTACCGCTGCACAGTATCAAACGCTTGGCTTTTTTAGCCTGTTTATCGTCCATCTCATCATCTATAACCGGCTGCCAAGTGCCTTGTGTAAGCTCTTTTAGTGATGAGAAAACGAGCGAATTTCTTAGCAGACTCTTAGGCGTGAGGATTATCAGCGGGAGCGGGTCTATATCGAGCACTCCGGCCTGACGCCGTAGTAAATGAAAGTATTGAGCAGAAGTCGTGCAGTTGGCAACGCGCATATTTATTTCAGCCGCCGAATCTAAGAACCTACCCATCCGCCCGGATGAATGATCCGGTCCCTGCCCCTCGTAAGCGTGCGGCAGCAGCAATACAAGCGAAGGCGTTTGGCCCCACTTGGCTCTTGCGGATACCAGGTATTCATCAAGGATAGTCTGTGCGCCGTTTATAAAATCGCCGTACTGAGCTTCCCAGATTACAAGTGATTCTGGTTTATGTATGTTATAGCCGTATTCAAAGCCGATGCACGCATTTTCAGTGAGCGGGCTGTTGTAGATTTCAAAAGCAGCTTTTGCCTGAGGGATATTTTGGAGCGAATTATAAGATTCCCCGCTAATAAAGTCGTGCAGCACAGCATGTCGGTGACTGAATGTGCCGCGCTCGCAATCCTGCCCCGTAAGGCGTATCGGCGTGCCGTCAGCCAGTATCGATGCAAAAGCAAGCTGCTCTGCCATCGCCCAGTCTATGGTCTTGCTATCCGTACCCTCGAGCGCATTCGCCCAGCGTTCTCTTGCGCGCTTTAATTTGGGATTTATTTTAAAATCCTGCGGTACCTTGAGCAGCGATTGGTTCAGTTCCCTGAGTGCCCCTGCCGATACCGATGACTTCACCTTTTGGGCCGCACCCGCAGGGGGCCTCTCAGGCTGAGATTCCTCGGGCATGTCTTCGGGGGCGAGCGATTCAAAGTCACTATGCATCTGCTCGTTGTACTTATTTAATATTTCCTCTGATTCCTCACTATCTATAATTCCCCTTTCTATAAGGGTGTTTGACCAGATTTCTCTAACCGTAGGATGCTTATCTACAATTTCATATAGCTTGGGCTGTGTGAAAGCGGGCTCATCGGCCTCGTTATGACCGTGCCGTCTGTAGCCGACCAGATCGATCAGAAAATCTTTATGATAAGTATCTACATAAGCGAAGGCGAGCCTTGATGATTCAATACACGCCTCGGGATCGTCTGCGTTTACATGCATTATCGGTATTTCAAACCCCTTGGCCAAGTCGCTCGCATACAGAGTGCTTCTGCTGTCTCTTGGCAAAGTTGTATAACCAAGCTGATTATTTGTGATTATGTGTATTGTGCCGCCTGTACTGTATCCAGGTAGACGGGACAAATTGAGTGTCTCAGACACTATTCCCTGTCCTGGGAACGCAGCGTCACCGTGAACGATTATAGGCATCGATACCGTGCGGTCAAATTCAGGAGCTCCGGGCCTATCCGCTTTAGTTCCCGCAGCGCGCGTCATACCCTCTACAACAGGGTTTACCGACTCCAGGTGGCTCGGGTTTGGGGCAAGCGTGATCACCATGTCTATCGGCCGGCCTTTTTTAACAGCGTGCCGTGCTCCTTCGTGGTACTTGACGTCGCCTGTCCAGCCCATATAGTCCCTGAAGTCTCTCTGAAGCACAGGATCCTTGAACTTGATCAGTGTCCCCTTATAGGGCTTATTCATTACGTGGTGCATTACGTTCAGGCGTCCCCTGTGCGCCATCCCGATCAGGATATGATTGATGTCTGACTCTGCGGCCAGGCCTACTATCTCGTTAAACATAGGGATCAGAGTGTCCACACCTTCTATTGAGAAACGGAATTTCCCGGGGAATATTCTGTGCAGGAACCTCTCCAGCACCTCAGTCTGCGTAAGACTCTCAAGTAATCTTCTTTCATTAATAGGGTCGTTCGGAGGTCTGAAGGTCCCCGATTCCGCCGCATGTCTTAGCCACCTTCTTTCTTCAATAGAGTGTAAGTGGTAGTAATCATATCCTACTGAGGACGAGTAGACTGAGCGAAGCTTTTCTATCGCCTCAGCAGCATTGGTTGTAGTTTCGGCTATAGGGCCTCCGATTAAGCTCGAAGGCAGCTGAAAAAGGTCCTCTTCTGTTATTTTATGCGTTTCGGGGTCAAGCGAAGGATCCCCAGAGCAATTAATCCCCAGAGGATTAATTTTAGCGTCCAGATGACCGAATGCGCGGATTGCCAGTGCAAGATTAGCCGCGCCGACTATTTTATCCATGTCCTGTGGACTGGCCTCCACATGTGTACTGTCTTCAGCTTCGGGCTTCCAGTTGTCAAAAAGCGCCCTTGTCTCTGCGTCAACGGAGCTTGGGTCCTCTACATAACGGTCGTAAAGCTCGAGTATATACCCCGAATTAGGTCCGTGAAACATATCGGTAATATTCATATTCTTAATCCTGTTGAATTACTATGAGTTGCCTTTTGAGGGGAGTTATGTTTTAACATCAATTTTCGCTTATAATCTTAGCATAAGAATATATGAGCCGCAATCTTAAACAGCTGTTAAAACCCCAATATTGCGTATTGTTTTAACCAAACTTAAAAACTAATTGAATATGCCGAAATTCATATACAAATACTCAGTCTCGATGAGGTAATAAACATTATAGATTCAACTTGGAATTTGTCTAGGAAAAGCGCTTCTTCCGATAGGTAAAATAAACATAAACGCGAAAATTTTACGCTGATTACAACTTGTATTTAGAATCTGAGCTATAATATAATAAGATTTTCTAGTACCAAATTTATTGTAATATCCGTAAAAAGGGGGATAACTATGAGCAGATTAGTAAAGTCACAAGATTGTTTCATCATGAAGTGTATGGGGATTGTGCTACTATTGGGGTTTATATCCCTAGGCGCAATCGGTGGATGCAGTAACAACGGAGATCAGGGTGGCACTCAAACACTAACGGAGAACGATTTCTCGGAAGATTCTTCTATATTAGCAGATGCTGATGACGGGATAGTGGTTGATTTTCTCGAATCTCCTGCTGCAGAGAAGCCGGAACAAGACACTGACGAAGCGGGCATAGACGTAATTCCATATACATACGACCAGACATTCGAAAACACCTTTTGCTGGGAAGATGAAGATCAGGGGGCTGAGCATTTTATGATCCTGGCAGACAGCGATGGACTAGAGGTGCTGATGGTGGAAGCAAACGGGGACTGCGTGACAGCGGTAATAGAGGAAGGGGACTATGAAATGCGTTTACACCATGACGGGCGCTCCGAAGACCCTCTAGCCATATTTATACAACCCACAGACGACCCGGAGGGATTGGGGGCAAGAAACACTAGGGATGATAAAGGAATATTGAAAACAGCAAAGGGCATAATCTCAAAGACACTCAGCAATTCCGGCATAGTTAAGGAAGCCAGAGCACAGTTACCATTACGTTCAGATATTGGGACATTATTAAAGACAGGAAACTGCAGTGGCTGCAAGCTGGTTAAGGTAAATCTTGCCGGGGCGGATCTAAGTGGGACTAATCTGGAAGGGGCGAAACTTTCTTTTGCGAATCTGCAAGGGGCTAAGCTTGCTTTATCGAATTTAGCCGGAGCTACCGTATCATTTGCAAACCTGAGTGGGGCGGACCTGACTGAGTCAAATCTAGCTCAGGCGAGTCTACTCAATACGAACTTCACCGGGGCGAATTTAACTTTCGCAAATCTTACTCGGGCGAATATGGCTACCGCTGAGCTACCTGACGCTAATTTGACCGGGGCGGATCTGACTAGGGCGGATCTGACTAGGGCTAATTTGGCCGGAGCGATTCTAACAAGGGCGGACCTGACTAGTGCGAGACTGTTTGACGCAAATCTAACTAGCGCGAGGCTGCTTAACGCGAATCTAAGCGGGGCGGATCTGACTAGGGCGAATCTTAGTGGAGCGACATGGTGCGACGGTCAGTGTGTCTGTAGTTCAAACTCAATTGGCACGTGCAATGACTGTGCCTCAGTAGATATTTGCACCGGACCTTAAAAAGTGAGTGACACTTGGCGGTAATGAAGTGTGAAAGAGGCACAAATTAAAACACTTTCAGTCTCAATTCCCGCTTACCCTAAATAAGCCTTTATGAACTTATCATACTCGGCTCTATGGCCCGTGTGGCCGATTTCCTGCAGAGCTGGATAGGTTTCATTCTCGTTAACAATAAGCTTTTCGAGTGCGGTGTTCTCGCCTTTGAAAATAAGCCCTATAGGGATGCGTTTTTCCTCTTTTAGCTCCAGAACCCTCTTGAAAGCATTGGCTCTGTCTGTGGGGTCAAATCCCTCTTCCTCGTTTATGTTGTAAACCTTAGCGCGCCATTCCCTGTGTGTGTCGTAATAGGTAACGCATGGGGATAGTACTTCGAGAAAAGCGAATCCTCTTCCAGCCTCCGTGTGCTCGAGAGCCGCCATCATAAGACTCTCCAGCTGAGCGGCGTTGCCGCTGAAACCGCGCGCTAAAAATGTCGTTGAAGGAAAACTAAGGCCAAGAAGTATCGAGTCCATCCCCGTCTCCGCGTTGTCTCTGTACCCTGTTGGGCTTGTAGGTGAAGCCTGGCCCTTTGTGAGGCCGTAATTGCTGTTATTCATCACTATGTACGTGATGCTGGGGTTACTCTTAAACGTGTGAACCAAGTGGCCCGCGCCTATCGCAAATCCATCGCCGTCGCCGCCCGCTGCAACAACAGTTAAATCTGGGTTTGCGAGCTTTGCTCCGATCGAAGTGGGCAGTACCCTGCCGTGGAGCGAGTGATAGCCGTAGCACTTAATGTTATTCTGGATTGTACCCGAGCAGCCTATACCGGCTAGGAACATAAATTTATGAGGTGGAATACCCATATTCTCGAGTGATTTCTCCAGTACTCCCCGTACAGCGAAGTCTCCGCATCCCGCGCACCATATGGGTCTTGCGGGTGTAAAGGTTTTTGTCTTGGGCTCTGTGGTCATAACAGCTTTGCCTCCTTACCTTGGCCGTTTAAGAGTTTAGCTTCTTCTTCAAGTATCTGTTTAACCAGTATACCAGGTCTGTAAGGCAGCCCGTCATATCTGGTAATGCTTATTATCTTATTCTTCTCAGCCCCCTGGTGCATGAATAAACGCGCCAGCTGAGCCCCGGCATTTAAATCGATTACATATACGCGGTCGCAGCTGTTTATGAACTCTATTGTCTCATCCAGCATTGGCCAGATTGTTCTGGGCTGTAAATATTTTGTGTGGATACCTTCTTGTTCGAGCTCCTCCATGGCCTCTAAAATAACACCGTACATCATTCCTATGCCTATAAATCCGATTTTAGATTCCTGATCCCCGAAAAGCCTTCCTTTGGGAAGCTCTTTTTTGGCGTCTTCCATCTTGTTCATTCGTTTTTCCATCATACGCAAACGGTTATCGGGGTCGGTAGACACGAGCCCGAACTCATCGTGCTCGTTTCCTGTGACAAGAGACATTCCTCCCGGTGTGCCCGGTGCCGCGAACGCCGAGATATTATCCTCAGAAAAGCTGTAGCGTTTATAAGTATCTAGTTTTGCAACATCTTCTGCCGTGAGCCTCTTTCCGGGCGTAACGGTTACTTCGTCCAGGTTGAAGGGTTTTACAGTTGCTATGTTCTGTGAAAGCGCCTGATCCATTGCTATGAACACGGGTAACTGATACTTGTCGGCCAGGTTTGTAGCGTCTACAGTGAGATAAAAGCAGTCCTCCGGGTGTCCCGGGGTAAGAACGAATCTTGGGAAATCCCCGTGACCTCCGAAAACCATAAGGTTCAGATCGCTCTGCTCGGGTCTTGTAGGCATACCGGTGCTCGGCCCTGAACGCTGGCAGTCTACTACAACGAGCGGTACTTCGGCAGAGCCTGCATGTCCTACTCCTTCCTGCATGAGTGAAAAACCGGGTCCTGACGTGGCTGTCATAGTCCTTGCGCCGGTGAGCGCAGCGCCTATGGCCATGTTTACACCCGCAAGCTCGTCCTCAGTCTGTCTTACCACTCCCCCGCACTTGGGCAGCCATTTCTGCAGAGTTTCAAGCACCTCAGTAGAGGGCGTTATAGGATAGCCGGTGAAGAACCTCCCGCCTGCAGCCATAAATCCGAAAGCTACGGATTCATTTCCCATAATGAGGAGGTGCTCCTCAGGGTCCGTGCGCTCTATTTTGTAAAGTCCTTTTCCTTGCTTAATACCCAGCTCGTCTGCCATGTGAAGTCCGAGACCGAGTGCTTCTAAGTTATAGTCTAAAATTACTTGCCCGCGTCTTTCAAAGCGTTTTACGAAAGTCTCCCGCATGTGCTCGTCTTCAAGCCCCAACAGACGCCCCACCATTCCGAAAGCAATACTGTTTTTGTATAGCTCACGTCTCATCGTACGCATAGCAATTCTGTTGAAAGGGGCCGCATAGAGCTTGGCTCCTTGGGGTAATAGACCCTTGGGTAGGGAACCGCTTGAATCATCAAATACTATTACGCTGTCAGAGTCCAGGTGACGCGCATTTTTTGTAACCGCCTCTTCGTCAAGCGCCACGAGGAGTGTGATCTTGCTTCCGATACAATACCTATGACCGGTAAACGCCCTCATTGTTGCCGCTGCGTGTCCGCCGCGGATACGTGAGAGCACGTCTCTTTCCGTGTATACGTTAAGCCCGCTATTCCGGAACAGGTCTGCAAGCATCGTAATAACTGTAAGTGAACCGTCACCTCCCTGTCCGGCTACGATCACGCTTATATCTTCGAGTACGGGTTGGCCGTTATTAGAGCTCATTTACCGTTTTTCCCTCCATTGCTTGGATTGTAATCTTTATAAAATGTTTTGGGGTTTGTATTGCCCATTTCAATCCTCTCCTGCAGCGTAGGCATGAGTGCAGGAAGGGGTTTATTCCTTTTCATATCAGAGAGTCTTATCAGTAAGCTCTTTGCCTTCGGTACTTCGTCAACTTCCATTATTTCAAAAAGGTCTGCGTCCACGCCTGCCTGAAACGCTTTGTGCCCTGCTTCTGTGCGGACGGCTACAAAAGTCCATCCGTCAAGCCCTATACCACCCACACCTATATCTGCGTGCTCGGCGGAATAGTCAAGACAATACAAGCATGCGGGCCGTGCGAAGGGATGAAAGTCCTTAAGCTTCATTATAATTTCCCGGCCGTCACGGAGCTCGATTATTACCTTACCTTTTACGTTTACTCTTACTATATCTTCTGGGTCTACATCAAGCTCTTTAGCTATAAATGTAATGTGCTCGTGAGTAAAACTCTCAGAGCAAAATAATCCAATTACCAAGCTTACGTTCTTCTGATACCATTTGGCCACTTCGAGTCTTATACTGCTGTATTGCTGCTGTCGCACGCCGTCCACCTGACACGGTACGCCAACTACTGCCAGAGGGTGTACATCCCGCCTCATAGCCTCGGTCAATGCAACTGTGTTGGGGGAATATGTATAGCGCGAGCCGCTGCACTGAACTATTTCCTCTGAAGTGGTAGCGAGTTTCTGCACCCCTATCTGAGGGTTTTCCGGAAGCACGTCACCGAGCACTGCCCCGTTTATAGTCCCCTGCTCAAGCAGATGCACCAAAAGTGCGCTTGTTACTCCTCCGTCCTGTCCCTTATCCAAAAATTCCTTATTTTTTGCACGGGCAATTACGGCGTAGTTGTAAGGTCCGAACCCCTCGTCTATAATTGGCTGCTTAAAGCCCAAAAGGGTATGCAGGTCCTTATCCAGAGGCCTGAGAACTGGGCAAACGTCCGCGCATAGCTCGCACAGCACACATGCGTCCTTTCTCGTATCCACAGGGTGCTCGTCTTTATAGTCAAAAACATCGGTCGGGCAAATAGTCACACAGGCTGCGCACCCGACGCACTTACCCGTATCCACTATTTCATCCATAAGGAAATCAACTGCTCTAAAACCACCGCGGTTTATCTCAGAGCGCCATGCATATGCCCACTCATAAGGGTCAACACCCTCAGCGAGCATGTCGCGATATCTTTTTTTGACCGCAAGCACTAGTTTGTCGTCGTTACTAAGCTCTTCTTTACTCATCAAAAACTCCCCTCTTTGCTAGTCTTATCACCTGCAGAACTTGGCTCTAAGGCTTTTAATAATATGCCTTCTAAGTTCCGTATTGTATATGATGTATTTTCGGTGCTTTGGTGTTCGTAAATATGATTAAATATCCGTTTTCCTAGTATCGGTATTTCTCTAATTTGCAGCCTGTATTTAATAATACATCCAGTTTAATATCATAGTTATAACACTTAGTCAATTTTCTTCGGCTAACCGATAATTCTACCCAAAGTTGAGAGAATTAAAACTATCATTAAGAATCGGTTTGGAATAGAATTAAGGTGCGGTTATTCTATTTGCAGTATAGCAATATATGCGGAGTGGGTTTAGGGTATTTGGTTATAGACATCGGGAGTACAAACTTATTTGATACGCGTTCATAATCTCACTAAAAACTACGGCAACCTGCGTGCCGTTGACAACATTTCTTTTGAGCTAGAGAAGGGCGATGTCCTAGGATTTCTAGGCCCCAACGGAGCAGGGAAAACTACAACCATGCGTATCATCACGGGCTATATGCCTCCTACCAAGGGCTCTGTGCGCATTGAGGATGTCGATATATTCGACCACCCGCTTAAGGCGAAAAAACAGATCGGGTACTTGCCCGAGAACCCCCCACTTTATAACGATATGAATGTCGAGGAGTATCTTGATTTTGTAGCCGATATTAAAATGGTACCGTCAAAGGAAAAAAAGGGCAGGATCCTCTACGTGATGGACAAGTGCGGCATCACATCGGTAAGTAAGCGCATTATCGCCCATCTGTCCAAGGGCTACAAGCAGCGCGTTGGTATAGCGCAGGCGCTCATTAATAACCCCTCGGTACTTGTGCTCGACGAGCCCACTAACGGGCTTGACCCTGTACAGATTATCGAAATACGTGAGCTTATCAAAAGTCTGGCCGGGGAGCGTACTATTATACTTAGTACACACATACTGCCCGAGGTCACTATGATCTGCAGCCGTGTGATAATTATTAACGAGGGCAGAATTGCGCTTGAAGAATCCCTTGAGTCACTCTCTCTGAACCTAAAGAGCTCTGAGAGCCTATACTTAAAGCTAAGGCGTAACGGTGACGATGTAAAAGAAAAAATTGAGTCCATAGAAAACATCTCAAAGGTAAATATGAGCGCTCCGGGCGAGTATGTAATAGTCCCATCAAACGGCAGCGACGTCAGAGAGGAGCTTACAAGTATGGCTGTTAAGTACAACTGGGGTCTTCTTGAGCTAAGACCACTCATACATACGCTTGAAGAAGTATTTCTAAAGGTAATTTCATCCGAAGGCTGAGAAATGAATTCGATATACCCTATTTTAAAGAGAGAGTTTAAATCCTACTTTGCTTCCCCGCTTGCTTATATCATCATTGTGGTATTTCAGGGGATATCGGCTTGGTTCTTTTTCCTGTACTTAAAGGGTTTTCTGCATATACAGCTTGATCCCGGTTTTCAGCTCCAAAGGGGTGAGCTTAACCTCAATAATCTTGTGCTCGCTCCCTACTTCGGCACCATCACGCTTGTGCTTCTCATCATCATACCGCTTATAACCATGAGACTGCTCGCAGATGAGAGAAAGAGCTACACTGCAGAGCTATTGTTTACTTCCCCTATCAAACTTCGCACCATTATACTCGGTAAATATCTGGCGGCCGTAATACTTCTGATCATAATGCTTACGCTATCATCTATTAATGTATTTGTTTTGATGGTGCATGGTAACCCCGATATTGGCGCTATTATGTCAGGCTACATCGGGCTTTTCCTTTTAGGAGCTTCTTTTCTCGCAATTGGGCTTTTCGCTTCTTCTCTTACTGATAACCAGCTTATTGCAGCCGTAATCTCATTTGGGGTTCTCCTCGTGCTTTGGCTTGTGGGAGCAATGTCCCCTGTCGATGGAAGTATCCTCGGGTATATCTCCGTCATTAACCACTTCGAGCCTTTCGGTAAAGGAATTATCGGAATTAAAGATCTAGTGTATTACGGATCGCTCATATACCTCGGGCTCTTTCTCGCTCACACCGCGCTAGAATCGGAGAGGTGGAGATGAAGAACAGGAGGCTTATATACGGGACCAACGCGCTCATATCAATAATCGCAACTATCGGAATACTGATTATTCTGAATTTTCTGGCTTCAAAGAGCGATTTCAGGTTCGATCTCACAGACACAAAGCTCTTCACGGTCTCGGATAATACGGTAGAAGTGTTAAACGAGCTCGATAGCCCCATAGAAATAATTGCCTTTTTCAAAGACACCGGTACTGACAGGAGCGAGTTTCAGGACTTAATAAAGGACTATTCCAGACGCTCCAATAATTTAAAGGTAAGGGTCATAAACCCTGACAAAGAGCCGGGTCTTGCAAAGCACTATGAAATAAAAGAATACGGGTCCGTTGTTCTCGCGTACGGGGACGAAACGATAAAACTCAGACTGGGTGACCCGATTTCAGGCGGCATAATAAACAGCTCCGAAGAAGAGATTACAAACGCCATTCTAAAATTGTCGAGAAGTATTAATAAAACCGTTTATTTTATTACCGGTCACGGCGAGAGGGATATAGGGGACGATGTCGAGCCAGAGGGTTTGGGTGTCTTAAAGAACGCGCTCATTGACGAGGGTTATAACGTAAGAGAAATACTTTTACCAAAAGGGCAGGCGCTTCCCGGCGAGAACTCCGTTATAGTGCTTGCAGCGCCCAAACAGGCTTTTACGCTAAAGGAGATAGGGGATATCAAAGGATATCTCGGCAGGGGAGGGAAGGCGGTATTTATGATTGAACCCCGCTCGGGCACTGAGATTGCATCTGTCCTCAAGTCTTACGGGATCATGCTCTCAGAAGATATCATTGTCGACCCGAGCTCAAAGCTTGAAGGCGGGGGTGATATCGCCCCCATAGTAGGCGAGTACACCCCGCATGAAATCACGGATGATTTCCGATACGCGACCATATTCCCCTATTCCAGGAGTATATATGCTCTGGATGTAGATGGTATGACTTCAGTTGTCCTGGCCCATACCGGTCAGTACAGCTGGTCTGAAACTGATTTTGATAATTTCGATCAGGGTGTGGCTCAGCAGGAAGAGACCGATAAAGCGGGTCCGTTAGGTGTGCTTGCTGTATCCGAGAACGGCTCCAGGGGCAGGATAGCGGTTTTCGGCAGCGTAGATTTTGTATCGAACATTTTCTTTGACTTCTCAGGAAACCGGGACCTATTTTTGAACACGGTAAACTGGGTGTCGGGGGATGAAAACCTTATCTCCATCAGACCCAAGAGCGCAGAGCAGGGAAAGCTCACCATTACGAATAAGCAGACTAACGTTATCTTTTTCTTTACCGTCATATTGATACCGGCGGTGGTTCTATTCTCTGGGGTTGCAATATGGTGGAAAAGAAGGAAGATGTAATATTCTAAGTGATAATACTGACACATATAAAATTGTAATTATAAAACTCTGAACGAATACTCTTACAGATGGGAACAAGCCCTTATCTCAAGAAATTTTCAGGCACCTTGGCAGCAGTAGTGATCTTTTTCATACTGCTGGCCGGGATCTTTCTATTTAACGGGGAAGATAAGGCTGAAAATAAAAAAATGGTCTTTCCTTCTCTCGAAAAAGAAGAAATTCTCTCCGTTATGCTAAAATCACCGGGTTCTGAAATCAATATTGAGAATGTAGACGGACAGTGGTTCGTGTCGGAATCAGAGCGTAAATCAAAGGCTGACAGTACTTCAGTAAAAGAGTTAATAAACGATATTAAGTCCATGGAGCTTATACAGACCGTTTCCTCACAGGGTCTTGAGCTTGATGAGTTCGGCCTACAAGAGCCCCAATCTGAATTTATGGTCATATCGGACAAGGCTGAATACTACTTATTAATCGGCAATCAGAACCCGAGCGAGACCGGGACATATGTTTATGACGTAGATAAAGACAGAGTGCTTATTACGGATAAGGCTTTGGCGTCGAGATTAATAGATAAATCCCAGAAGGATTTCAGGGATAAAAGGGTAATCGCCCTAATTCCCGATCTGGTTAACCGGATTGTTCTAAGAGTAGGGAATTTTTACATACAGTTCGAAAGAGAAGACGGTCTATGGATTGCGGGGCCGCTTTCGGACAATACGATACTCGATCAAGAAAAGGCCGAGCAGCTCCTGACAACACTCTCGGATTTGGAAATTAACGGTGTTGTGAGTCGGGAGCCCGAAAGTTTAAAGACCTACGGATTGGAAATGCCGACTGCTGAAATTGAGATATTCCAAAACGGCGCCTCTCATAAACTATTCTTTGGAAAACGAAAAGACGAAGACGAGTACTATATCAAGTTTGACTCTCAGAATACGGTTTATTCAACCTCAAAAGAAAACTTTAAGAAGCTGCCTAAAAATGTTGATGATCTGACACGGGGTCTTTCAACGAATTGAAGAGGCTTGATAAATTCTGTAACACAGTAAAGAATAGTAGGATTGATATATTTATTCACCGAACGTATTAGCTCTATAACATAGGAGGGTGTGATGTTTATTCAGATAAAATCCAAGGTAGGCGAGTTGTGCTGGATAAACCTGAAGCAGGTTCTTGTGATCCGCTTAGGCCGTCCGACAGACGGCTGGGTATGGGAATTTGAGTACAGGAACGACAACTTATGGTCAGAGAAGTTCGAGACCAAAGAAGAGGCCGATCAGTGGCTTGAGGACGCGATGAGGAACTGTAAGACTCCCGAGAGTGTAAAATGATATTGGGTGGTCTATCTAATTAGCTCTTTTCTTCTTCTTTTATATCGAGTTTTATACCCAGCTCAAGTAGCTGTGCGATATCCACTTCAGACGGGGCCTCTGTAAGCGGGCACGCTCCCTTTTGTGTTTTCGGAAAAGCGATTACGTCCCTTATCGAACTTGCTCCTGCAATCAGCATTATTATCCTGTCCAGCCCAAGTGCGATACCTCCGTGAGGGGGCGCCCCGTATTCAAGGGCTTCTAGCAGGAACCCGAATTTGCTCTCCGCTTCCTCTTGGCTCAGTCCGATTGTATGAAAGAGCTTCTCCTGAATATCCTTTCTGTAAATCCTTATGCTGCCTCCTCCGATCTCAACTCCGTTTAATACGATGTCGTAAGCCCTCGACCTCACCTTTCCAGGGTCGGTTTCTAGAAGCTCGATATCCTCTTCAAACGGAGATGTAAACGGGTGGTGCATGGCTGTGTAGCGGTTTTCATTCTCATCATAATCAAGCAGCGGAAACTCCTCCACCCATAGAAACTCAAATTTACTATGGTCGATCATCCCAAACCTTTCTCCGAGCTTAAGCCTTAAATTAGACAGCACCAAATTTACTATATAGCTTGAATCCGCACCGAAGAAAACTATATCGCCGTCTTCAAGGTTCAGGGTTTTTTGTAGATTATCTTTTTCAACATCGCTAAAGAATTTTATTATCGGTGACTGCCACTCCTCTCCCGAGACCCTTATCCAGGCAAGCCCCTTTGCGCCGAGCGTTTTAGCGTCTTCCGTTAAGTCGTCAATTTCTTTTCTCGAAAGCTCTCCTGCTTTCCCTTTAAGGTTGAGCGCTTTAATAACGCCTCCTTTGCCGAGTGCTCCGCTGAATACTTTAAACTCCGAGTCTCTGAAAACATCGCTTATGTCCTCAAGCTCAAGCCCAAATCTGGTGTCTGGCTTGTCTGTCCCGTAGCGTAGCATTGCGTCTTCGTAATTCATTCTTTTAAATGGAGTCCCGATCTCAGTCCCGGCAGCTTCCTTAAAAATTGACGTTAACATTCCCTCGACCGTGTTCATAATATCCGACTCGTTTACAAAAGACATCTCAAGGTCAATCTGCGTAAACTCGGGCTGACGGTCTGCTCTTAAATCCTCGTCCCTGAAGCAGCGTACTATCTGATAGTAGCGGTCAAACCCCGATATCATCAGAGTCTGTTTTAGTATCTGGGGCGACTGCGGAAGCGCGTAGAACTCTCCCGGGTTCAGTCTGCTTGGGACCAAAAAGTCCCTTGCCCCTTCCGGTGTGGACTTGGTTAAGTAAGGCGTTTCTATCTCTAAAAAGGAGGTTGAGTTCAGATAATCCCTCGTGGCCGCTACAACTTTATGCCTAGTGATAATGTTGTTCTTCATCTCTGTACGTCTTAAGTCAAGGTATCTGTACTTTAGTCTCAGTAGCTCATCTACGTTTATATCGTCTTCAATTAGGAACGGGATAACCTTGGAGGTGTTAAGTACTCTTACTTCATCTGCGAACACTTCGATCTCGCCTGTCGGGAGGTTGGAGTTAATGGTTTCGGCGGAGCGGTTTTTCACTTTACCTTTGAGCGCTATTACCCACTCGTCCCTGAGTGTTTCGCCGATCTCGTGCACATCTTTACTTATCTCGGGGTTAATCACTATCTGCACCAGACCTTCACGGTCTCTGAGGTCTATGAATATCACCCCTCCATGGTCTCTATGCGACTGAATCCAGCCCATAAGCAGCACTTCCCTATCAACGTCAGAAGCGCCTAAAGTCCCGCAGTGATCAGTCCTTTGCCAGTCTCCCATCAGTTCAAGCATCACTAAAACTCCTTATTCATATATATGTCTATAAAAACAGGGAATCATAACCTCTTGGATAGAATTCTCAAGGGGTTAATAAGATGCAGCACACTAAAAATTGTTATTCTCAGATGTCTTTGTCGGGAATCTCATCTTTTACGTTTGCTTTTCTATCTCCCCCTTAGAAAAAGGGGGAATACAAGGGGGATTTGGATTTGTCATTCCTGTGAAAGCACGAATTTAGCACGCAGAGTGTGCATTCATACATGTTCTTCAGCCCAAATCCGTCTTTGAGAGGCTACAAATGTACCACAGTCATCTCTCACTTTCATACAAGGGGGAAGGCTAGGAAGTGGGGTGATAAAATCCCGCATACCCTAATATTAAGTGCTCTTTCTCGGCTTCTACTTCTTATCCTCAACCATATCATTCGTACTACAGCTGTCTACCTTTTCTCCGCTGATCTTTGCGCAGTCCTCTTCGTTCTGCGCGACTACACATACGCCAACCTTCTCTATTCTGCAGTAAGACCCGGTAGGTATGCTTTTGTTATCCCAAACTATGCCTGGGTCGCCTGCGCCGGGGCCTTGAGCATTAACATCTGTCCCGGAGAACATAGATAAAGCAAAGACCAAAAGAAAGCTAATCGCAAGAAATTTTTTCATATTATTTACCTCCTCCCCAGAAATATAACATCATTTTATATCGTTTCGTTGCATTTTGATCAAAGAAAAAAGAGGACCCAAACTCCCCATAGTATGAATTTATGTCTATTAGTGGTTGATAAACTCTTCATCGTTATTCCGATAGGATTAATTTCTTGCCTCCATGAGGGAGTGCAAGTGCGCCAACAAATAACCCTACAATTGACCTCCCATCCATAAAAATTAATACTAGTACTAAATAAAATTATTGAGCGCAATTTTGCAAAATCACCATTCACTAAAATATATAGAAGATAACTATCTCCTGTTACTTATCATCCTCTTAGGCGTGGTCTTAAGAATTTATGATCTCAGCGGCGAGAGTATATGGCTCGACGAAGCTGTCACCTCTCAGGTTTCCGAGCTAAGTATTCGTGAGCTTATTCAGTGGATGATTGCTAAGAATGATAACAATCCTCCTCTTTACTATATGTTGATGCATTTCTGGGTATCGCTGTTCGGTCATTCAGAGTTTTCCCTGAGACTTCCTTCCGTAATCGTGGGAACCGGCTCGATTATTCTGATATATGCGGTTGGGAAGCTGATTTTTAACAGGACTACCGCTTTAATCGCGTCGCTCATTCTTGCCGTATCGGTTTTCCATATCGAGTATTCTCAAGAGGCCAGGGTATATAGCCTGCTAGCATTCCTCACTCTTTGTTCTTTTTATTTATTTTTAAAGACTCTGAGCGGTTCGAAAACACTCTATATAATAGGCTATGTCATAACGAGCGTGCTACTCATGTACTCCCATTTTTACGGTGTGTTTATACTGATTGTGCAGAACATATTTTGTTTTACCCGCTACTTCGTGAATAGAGATGTTTTCAGTTTGAGCCTATCAAAGTGGATAGTGCTTCAGCTAATAACGGGATTGCTATTCATCCCCGGGATATTGATCTGGTACAAGAACACAGTCGCGATGCAGGGCGGTTTCTGGCTCTCAGATCCCACTGTGGTTGATATTGCCAGGTACTTCTACCATTTCTCGGGCCGCGACTACATACTTTTTTTTCTGTTTCTTATTCTAGCCGCGTTTTCGTTCATCAGTTTTCAAAATATAGCTCATAGTAAAAATATAAAGGATATAATAGATATAAAAGACGATCCGAGTCATAAGTCATTTCTCTCTAACGTTAATGGTATGTACTTGCTCCTGCTATGGCTCTTTGTACCCATTCTAATTCCCTTTGTAATATCTCATATCTCAACCCCCATACTCCACACTCGCTACATCATCGGCTCTTCGTTGGCGCTTTACCTACTGGCCGGTAAGGGCATCTGGAACTTGCACAACAAGAGGCTTACGGTTCTTATCCCTGCGGTTATATTACTACTTTCTATATGGCCTCTCAGTATGTACTACATAGAGGCTCACAAATACCAGTGGAGGGAGGCTGTATCCTATCTGGAATCAAATGCGGAAGACAACGACAGTGTGTTCGTGTATCCTGCATTTGATGCAATGACCCCTGAGTATTATAAAGATAGAGTGGATTTACAGTTCTTGCCTCTCACTTCTGAGTCTACAGGTGAGCTTCCGGATAGATTCTGGGTCGTTATCGGGCAATTCGCAAATATAGATAAGCAGGCGATAAAAAGAGAAATGCTAGGTGATTACGATTTAAAACCAGTGAAGAATTTTAGTAAGCTTAATTTATATTTATATGAAAGGGAATAAGGATAAGACGGGATTAATTATATGAGCGATGAAAAGAAATTTTATTCAGGGTTTATATCGGTAATCGGAAGACCGAACGTAGGCAAGTCTACGCTCATTAATGCCCTTGTAGGAGAGAAGATCGCCGCCGTATCCGATAAACCAAACACTACACGCAACAAGATATTGGGAATCAGAACCACACCCTCGTCCCAGATGATATTTCTCGATACCCCCGGCATTCATAAAGCCAGAGGCAGGCTTGGCAAAGCAATGGTGCAGACGGCTGTGGCGGCATCTCAAGAAGCGGACGTAATACTGATGATGGTAGAAGTGGATAACCCATTTGGCAGAGGGGATAGATTTATTATAGAGAAGCTCCCCAAGCCAGCTATCCTGGTGATAAATAAGATAGATAAAATTAAGAAGAAGGACATCCTGACAATTATCGAGCTCTCACGGGAATTCGAAGGGAAATTTTCTGAAATAATTCCTATCTCGGCAATGAACTCAGACGGCACAATAGAGCTTGTAAGTGTGATTGAAGGGCATTTGCCCGAAGGACCTAAATATTTCCCAGAGGATATGTACACGGATCAGCCCGAGAGGTTCTTGGCTGCCGAGCTCATACGGGAAAAGATATTTAATCTAACACACAAAGAAATACCGTACTCCACGGCAGTAACGATAGAAGAGTTTCAAGATGTGCCCGAGAAAAAGCTCGTCGCAATCTCTGCCGTTGTGCACGTTGAGAGAAAGAATCACAAGGGAATAATCATAGGCAAAAACGGTGAGATGCTTAAAGAAATCGGCACCCTGGCCAGGGCGGATATTGAACGTATACTCGGCACAAAAGTTTTCCTTGAGCTCTGGGTAAAGGTAAGCGATAAGTGGACTGACAGGGACAATCTTATAAGTGAGTTTGGCTACGGCAAATGAGAATTATGTATTGTTAAAAGGGCTAATTATAAGTCTTAGAAACGGCTGGCTCTGTAATCTATCTACTCACCCTTAAATTTAGGCTTTCTCTTCTCGGCGAATGATTTCTGACCCTCTTTATAATCGGCGCTGTTCTGTACGTCTAGTATCATCTCTCTTAACAGCGATTCATCATCCGGACTCACAATCTTTTTTCTTTCCCAGACATTTGTCATCTCTTTAAGAGCCTTAAGTGATAGGGGAGCGTTTTCCGAAATCTCCTCTGCCATATCGTAGGTAATGGACTCAAGCTCATTCTCTGGAGCTAAAAAGTTCACGAGTCCAATCTGAGCCGCCCTTTCTGCGCTTATCGCTTTGCCGACAAGAAAGAGCTCTTTTGTATATCCGGGGCCGATGAGATTCAGAAACTTCTTTACGCCCCTATAAGAATAGACAACACCGAGCTTTACAGGCGGCATACCAAGTAGTGAGCCTTCGACAAGGATCCTTATGTCGCTCGTTACCGCTATCTCAAGCCCTGCTCCGAAAGCATGACCGTTCATCATGGCGATCACGGGGTAGGGGAACTTCTCAATTGCTCTTGCCGCCAAAGGAAGAGGATTTTCACCCTCGTGGTTTCTGATCATATCGTCTTCGCCGATTGCCGATATGTCATAGCCCGAGGAAAACGCTTTATCTCCAGTACCTGTAATAACAACGCACCTAACCCTGTTCTCTTCCCCCAGCCTCTCAAGAGTGCTTTTAACCTCAAGGAGCATTTTGGGAGTAAGCAGGTTTCTCTTCTCCGGTCTATTGAACATGAGCGTACAAATAGCCCCGTTCTCTTCAACTATCAGTTCATCTGTGACGGACATAGTCTTTTCCTATATACTTACAAATGCCTTTTAGGATTATTATCTGAGCGGGGGGATATTTTGTCAAATCCACTACGCCCAGGTTACGTATAACTAGAGCAAACGTAAAATTTTAGTTATTATTATCTGTCTACCGAATTAGGAGAGTGATACAATGCCGTTATTTGAATATGAATGCGATGGGTGTATAGAGAGATATAACAAGGACATTGATGCCCTTGTAGCGAAACTCAACAAGACCAATGCGTCCAAGATAAAAAGTGGTAACAAGGGTTTTACCTATATAGAGGTTACAGAGGGGAAGAAAAAAAAGCCCATATTTGCCCTGGGTGAAAAAAGCGATAGCAGGACGCTCAGGAAGTTTAAATATACACTTGATAAAAATAAAGTCCTTTATCTCGAGCTTCAGAATTTTAGATTCAGCGAGCTTATTTATGACAAGAAGGATGAGAAGAAGCTCAGGTGCCCGATATGTGATGGTAAGGGTGTGCAGAGAGTTTTTTCAACGTTTAAAGCCATATTTGACGATAAGAGTAAAAGGGTACCTGGACCTAAAGACGAGCTGCGGTGGCATATGGAGTACAAGGAGCAAAAAGACGAAGAGCAGCGAAACGATTGGGTCGGCCAGGACCATTTAAACCAATATTTCAATAGATAATAGATCCGGAGGAGTGAGATGCC
>DEIM01000225.1:0-12383 GCA_002352485.1 Candidatus Dadabacteria bacterium UBA2774 | reverse complement strand
AATAAAGTTAATAAGAAGACCGTATCCGAGTTGGTAAAGAAGTATGACAATATTAATCATATTGTAGTTTATGATACGGAAAAAGAAGCCATCTTGGGCGAGCATGGCAAGCGTGATAAAGACGCGGTTGATTTGGATTTTTATCTTAATGAAGGTACTACTCTCGTATTTTTCAATCTCGGGAAGAACTATCGTTTTTCCGAGCTTATCTATGAAGAAAAGGACGAGAATAAAGTCAAGTGTCCGTTTTGTGATACAAAAAATGTTGAAAAGGTCGTATCGAGTTTTGCTTTTACGAGTGATCTTTCAACCAATATGCCAAAGCCCGATCTTTCTAACCTCCCGCCCTCAGTCAGAAACAAGACTAAGCTCGGTGAGTATATAGAAGAAAAAGACAGACCCAAGAAAAATAAATAAGAATAATAAATAGATAAGCAGCGTTATCAAAGTAGGGTATTATTGGTTTTAAGAAGGGTGGGTTGACGGATCGATTAGAAGTATTGCGCTTTGTCGATATTCTGAGATTATTTAATCGTAACTTTGTATTAATTCCAATTCTTGCAAAATCCTTTTAGTCTCGGGCTGTGACCAAAAAACAATGAGTTCAACGGAGAGGGAGCATCAGGAGACTCTTCTGAAATAGAAAATGATACTACACCGCCTAGTTTCAGATCGGAAAGGCCTCATAGTCTGTACCCAGAGCAATAAACCACTTCTCAAGATTCTTCTCTGTAGGCTTCTTTGGGTTTGCCGAACCTTCTGCCTAGCTCCTTATATATATCTTCAGGAGAAATATCAGCATATGAAAGTGCAATCAGGGAGTGAAACCAGAGGTCGGCTGTCTCATATATAATCTCTTTTTTATCGCCGTTTTTTGAGGCAATAATAACTTCCCCGGCTTCTTCCCCTACTTTTTTTAGTATCTTGTCGAGCCCCTTCTCAAAAAGACCTCCTACGTAGGAACCTTCCTTGGGGTTGCGCTTTCTGTCGTCAATTACACCGTAAACATCCTCAAGTGTTTTCCCAGATTTCTCGGACCCAAATCCGGGTGCATTCATCTCCCCATTGTCAGCGGA
Organism: Candidatus Dadabacteria bacterium UBA2774; assembly: GCA_002352485.1. Lineage (GTDB taxonomy): Bacteria > Desulfobacterota_D > UBA1144 > Nemesobacterales > UBA2774 > UBA2774. Next base: position 11,307 of record DEIM01000225.1, on the reverse strand, counting down.
GGTATAGAAACAGGTCCTCTGCCCTGTGTGGCAAGCGACCCCTTTTTGATCTACCTCTACCAGTACAGTGTCGTTGTCGCAGTCTATATACATGGCTTTGACAGTTTGCGTGTTCCCGGATTCTTCTCCCTTCATCCAGAGCTTTTCCCGGGAGCGGCTCCAGAAATGGGTCTTCCCGGTCTCTACGGTCTTTTGAAGTGATTCTTTGTTCGCGTAAGCAAACATGAGCACCTGACCGTTTTCAGCATCCTGTACTATTACGGGGACAAGGCCCTTATCGTCAAACTTGATATTATCTAAATCCATTTTAATACCTCCGGATGTAATATTAACTAAATAATGGGCTAATTCCGAGACCAAAGCACAGTCTCTTTACTTATCTCCCCTATTCACATATAGTTTAGTTGCAAGAAAAAATCCTACAGAGAGGAATATAAATGGCAAGAGTAACCATTGAAGATTGTTTAGAGAAAGTCGTTAACAGGTTTGCACTATCTGTCGCTGCGATGAAAAGAGCGAGACTCCTGGTTAAAGGTGCTGCTCCTCTTTCTGAAGAGACCGATAATAAAGACGTTGTTACAGCTTTAAGAGAGATTGCAGAGGATAAAGTTAAAGTTGTGTACCCCGTAGGTCAGGACGAATATTAGATTCACATCAATCTGATTATGGAATTTAATTTCGGATCGGATCCTTATTTAACATCTGTTTATTACTTCTAATAAAACCCGTAGTTCAGAGATTCTCCTTACCATGAATCCGTCTAATAGGAGTCTTTAGTACATAAATGCTGATCGGCATCGATACCGGGGGGACATTTACAGATTTCGTTGTATATGATGGTTCAGAGCTCTGGATTTTTAAAGTACCTTCAACCCCGGAAGATCCTTCTAGGGCCATTTTATCAGGTCTCGAGCATGTTACAGACGGCGATACCCAGGGATTTGAGCTAGATATTGTCCACGGCAGTACAGTTGCGACAAATGCGCTCCTTGAGAGAAAAGGCGCCCGGCTTGCGCTCATAACTACAGAGGGTTTTGAAGACATAATCGAGATCGGAAGGCAGAACAGGGGAGAGCTCTACAATATTTTCTGGGATGCCCCTAAGCCCCTTGTGGACAAAAATTGCAGATTGGGAATAAAGGAAAGAACTACTTTTGAGGGTAAGGTTGAATTAGGGGTTAAGACCTCTGATTTAAAAAAGCTTCTTAGTAAACTTAAGAAACTCGGTGTAGAAGGGATCGCGCTCTCATTCCTCCATTCTTACGCGAATCCCGCTAATGAAAGGAAAGTCGCAAAATATCTGAGAAGCCTCGATATTTCGGTCTCGGTTTCATCGGAGATACTGCCTGAGTTCAGGGAATACGAGAGGACTTCAACAGTCGTCGCTAACTCTTATCTCCTGCCCAAAGTAAGGTCCTATATGAATGCTCTTTTCCAAAGCATTAATGAAAAGAATGTTCCGGAACGTAATACTGCGATCAAAAAAAATAAGAATAAAATAGCGATCATGCAGTCAAGCGGAGGTATTATCACACCCGAGCAAGCGGCGGATGAGCCAGTGAGGATACTTCTTTCAGGTCCAGCGGGAGGGGTAGTAGGGAGCTTCAGGGTTGCTCGAGAAATGGGTTATCGGAAAGTTATAGGCTACGATATGGGAGGAACATCTACAGATGTTTCACTGTGTGATGGCGCTCCCGGATTTACTACTGAGACACATATTGACGGGATTGCCATAAAAGTACCTATGATTGATGTTGCAACAATTGGTGCGGGCGGAGGCTCCATTGCTTATGTCGATTCCGGAGGAGTGCTTAAAGTAGGACCCGAAAGCTCAGGCGCCGATCCCGGACCTGCCTGTTACGGGAAAGGCTCTTATCCGACTGTTACGGATGCTAATGTAGTTCTAGGTAGGATTGACCCGAAATGGTTCCTGGGCGGTAGAATGAGGATTTATCCCTCAAAGTCGAAAACAGCGCTTAGTAAACTTGCCCGAAGTCTCAAAATAACAATACATGAAGTGGCCGAAGGCGTTATAAAAGTGGCAAACGCGAACATGGAGAGGGCACTACGCGTAATCTCCATCGGCAGGGGGTACGATCCGAGGGATTTTGCCCTCGTATCCTTCGGTGGAGGAGGCGGACTCCACTCGTGCGAGCTAGCACGGGATATGGAGATTAACACCGTGATATTCCCGAAAGACCCGGGCGTGCTGTCTGCTATGGGCATGCTTATGGCGGATACGTTTAGGGATTACAGTCTTACAAATTTCTTGAGTGAAAAAGAGGCAACACTTCCGAGGCTTCAAGCAAAATTTAAAACATTAGAGCATAAAGCTCAATCGGATATCTCTGGTAGCAAGTTAAAGTTTGAGCGTTTTCTGGATATAAGATATAAGAGGCAGTCACATGAAATCACAATACCCTTCAGTAAGAATTTCATCCGAGCATTTCATAAAGAGCATAAAAAACTGTTTGGGTATATGAAAACCAAAAGTGAAACCGAAGTCGTGACGCTTCGCTTAAGGGCGGTCAGCAAAAAAAAGAAACTCGCACAGCCAGAGCTTAGAGCTAAAAAGAGAAAAGTGAGCTTTATCAAAAATCCTCTTATTCTGGGTGGCAAGGAAATAAGCGCTAAAATATACAGGAGAGATGAGTTTTACCCGGGGTTTAAATTCCGTGGCCCTGCTATTGTATTAGAGCAAACCTCGACCCTTCTTATTACACCTGAATATAAATGTGAAGTAGATAAGTGGGGGAATATTGGAGCGGTAAGCTGACTCAGGAAATACTGCGGGCGGCACTCCCAAATGTTATATACGTACGAAATTTGTAATCTTCGGCTGAAACATGTTATATATTGATCTAACTTTTATAGAGGATGGAAAAAATCAAAGTGAAAAATTCTAATAATCTAATTTTAGGTGGCGGGATTACGGGTCTTGCTGCAGGACTTGTTTCTGGTCTGCCGGTTTATGAAGCCCATAACGTGCCGGGCGGGATCTGCTCTTCGTATTATTTAAGACCCGGGAGCAATAATAAGCTCTTTAGAGCGCCTGAAGACGAGGAAGCCTACCGCTTTGAGATAGGCGGGGGGCACTGGATTTTCGGCGGCGACCCTGCAATACTGCGTTATATTAAATCACTTTCGCCCGTTAAGTCATACAAGAGAAAATCGGCTGTGTATTTTAGTAAACAAGACATTTACGTTCCTTACCCTATACAGAACCATTTGAGCTACTTAGGAAAAAAGACAGCATCACAGGCTATCAGCGAAATCATAAACGCGCCGGACGGCACCCCCCGGACAATGGGGGACTGGCTCGAGAAGAGTTTTGGCAAAACACTTATGGAGCTTTTCTTCGCTCCGTTTCACGAGCTTTACACTGCAGGGCTATGGACCGACATAGCTCCTCAGGATGCCTATAAATCTCCGGTGGATCTTAAAGTGGCTGTGCAGGGAGCAATGGACAAAGCTCCTCCTGCTGTCGGGTACAACGTTACCTATCTATATCCAAAGCAAGGGCTTAATATGATGGCTCAGAAAATGGCCGCCGACTGCAATGTAAACTATGACAAACAAGTCGCTAGAATAAACACAAAGAAGAAGGAAGTACTCTTTTCAGACGGTTCGGGTGCGCCTTATAAAAACCTTATATCGACCCTCCCGTTAAATAAGGCCATGGAGATGGCAGGTGTGGAAATCGACCAGGAGCCCTCAAGCTACACTTCGGTCCTGGTGCTCAATATCGGTGCAACTAAAGGCAGGAAATGTCCAGAGGATCACTGGCTCTACATTCCTGACAGCGAGTCCAGGTTTCACAGGGTCGGGTTTTACACTAACGTGGACGTCTCATTTATGCCCAAGAGCTCAAGAAAAGCCAATAACCGTGTCAGCATCTATGTCGAAAAAGCCTATCAAAACGGTAAAAAGCCAAGCGCAAAAGAGATAAAAAAATACTCTGACTCCGTAGTAAAAGAGCTTAAGTCCTGGGGGTTCATTTCTAAAGCTGAGACCGTTGATCCAACATGGATAGATGTCGCTTACACGTGGTCAATGCCGGGTTCAACTTGGCGTGAACAGGCCATTAAAGAGCTTGAGAAAAAAGGGGTGTATCAGATAGGCCGGTATGGTAGATGGGTATTTCAGGGTATAGCCGAATCCATACAGGACGGATTTTTCATAGGCGGGGCTTTCGGATGAGTTCTTTAATCCACATTCTATAAGAGCTGAATAAATGGATTCAATTGCAGATCAATCTAAAGTTGCTATCGTCATAGTAAATTGGAATAAAAAAGAGTATCTACTGAATATACTTAATTCTCTAAAGCACATCGATTATAATGACTATGATTTTATTGTCGTAGATAACGCGTCGACGGATGGTTCAGTAGATGCGCTAAGGGAGAGCTTCCCTGAAATGAACCTCATTATTAACGAAGAAAATCTTGGCGGCGCGGGCGGTTTTAATACCGGGATGAGGTATGCGTTGTCTGAAAATAAATATAAATATATTTGGCTCCTGGACAACGACGCAGTTGTAGAGCCCGATACTCTTTCTGAGCTTGTAAGCGTGATGGAAGAGGATGATAATGTCGGAATTGCAGGTTCTATGATTTTAAACCCGGATAACAAAGAGTTAATAGTGGAAGTTGGACTTCATATAGATTGGCACACGGGAGTAGTAAAACCTTTCATGGAGAATTATAGGCTATCGGACGTAAATCCGGGCGTATATGAAGTGGATTATGTAGCAGCCTGCTCGGCACTTATCAGAGTTGACTCGCTTAAGAATACTGATCTTATGGATGAGAGGTATTTTATTTGGTGGGACGATGCCGATCTGGGATTTAGCATTAGGTGCGGGGGGGAAAAGGCTGTTGGTGTTACTAAATCGGTTGTATACCACCCGACAGAAAAAGACTGGATTTTGATTAACTACTATAACAACAGAAATTCACTTTTGGCATTTTCTAAATTTACGAGCTTTAAAAACAGAGCAAGTATTTTTCATCGAATAGCTTCCTATTCTTCAAAGGCAATAGTATTCTATTATCTTACAGGCAATAGATATAAGGCAAAAATTCTCTATTGTTCTCTGAGAGATTATCTTCTCAATAACTGGAAAAAATTGAGTGATGACTCGGTAGCTGCTTTAAATAATGCCGGGCTGAAAAGAACCGAGGAATTTTCCATTGCAGAAAAGCCCAGTTTACTTATACTTCCAACTGGGAATTTCGACAAAATATCCTCTTTAATCGAAATGATGAAAAAGAGGAGTCCCGACTCTTCTATTACACTCATGATCCAGGACTATAGAAAAAACCTCTTTGAGAATATGGCTATTGATGATTTCATTATATACAATGACAAAAGTGTATACATATTCTTTGAGCACATAAGGCTATTTTTTAAGCTGTTACTGAAAAATTTCGACATAGCTCTAACACCCAATGCCGACTCAGACTCGCCATTTGGATATTTGGCTAAAAGATATTATGTATATTCAGACAAAGATAGTACATTAGAATTTAAAGGTACTAGAAGAGATCTGTGGAAAGTGATTTTTGCTACTGTAACCGGAGAGATAGCGGCGATTCCGTTAACACTTATTCTTTTGATGAAGTCGCTTCAGTACAATGATGGCAGAAAACTCCCAAAATAATGAACCGAAAGTAGCCATAGTAATTCCGGTATATAACCGTAAGCCCGATCTGATTAGACTTTTAAAATCCGTGTTTGAACTCGAGTACGGCAATTTCGATGTATTTGTCATAGATAACGGCTCGGCGGATGGATTGGAAGAAATTAATGAGCTTTATCCGGATGTAGCTATTTTGAAAAATGAGCACAATTACGGAGCTACCGCCGGGTTTAATAAGGGACTCTTATATGCGGCTTCAAATGGTGAATATAAATACATATGGATGCTTGACTCAGATTTAATTGTAGATATGGACAGCCTTTGTGTTTTGGTAAATGTAATGGAGGAAGATAATGGGATCGGTATAGCAGGCCCCAAAATTCTCAATATTCACAATAAGAATCTTATAGTAGAGGTAGGAGCGAATATAGATTTGAATACCGCCCAGGTGTTTCCGCTTTATTGTAATGAGCCTGATTTCGACACAAAGGAATTATTTGAAGTAGATTATGTTGGCTCCGGGATTTCGCTCCTCCGCATAGAAGCGTTTAAAAAGACGGGGACAATGGATGAGCGCTACTTTTTTCTCTGGGATGATATGGACTACGGCCTGTGGATGAAGAGAAACGGCTACAGGGTTGTAGCAGTCCCCAATGCCCGAGTGTACCACCCGCCCTTTACAGAGAAGAGGAGCGTCGGTGTAAACGCATATTACGGTGTACGGAGTATGCTCTTAACAGTCAGTAAATATAGATCGAAGCTATCAAGAGTTATATCGATTTATAACGTCCTCCGAAGGGTGCTCAAGATATCCTCATTCAGGCTCCTAAGCGGATATCCCGGGATTGCCAAGCTCAATATCTATGCATTATGGGATTTTTGCATGAACAGATGGGGTGAAAGTGATCGTATCGGCAATTATACACAAAAAGACAATATTAATAGCACATCGGATTTAGCGGGAGATACTATAAAAAAAGCATTAGTATTAGAATCGGGTTCCTTTGAGTTAGCTAGTGAGATTATAGATTCGTTAAAAAGCTTAAATGAGAATACAGAGATATTTATGTTAGTTCAGAACTACAGGAAGAGGATGTTTGAGACACTCCCTATTGATGAATTTATTTTATATGACGACAGGCGTGGGAACGTAATGTTAAGGCATCTCCAGATTTTTTTCAGGCTACTTTTCAGCGGGTTTGATGTTGCCGTAAACCCGGACCCGCAAACGGGCTCACCCTTTACGTATGCAATTAGAAAAGTATATGAATGGGACAGTCCTACGCGCTCTTTTTATAAGAGCTCTCTGAATGTTTTCGAAATATGGAAAATCCCTTTGTCGGTTTTATTCGGGGAAATTCTAGCTTTAATACTGCTGCCGTTAGTATATTTTGCTTCACTTAAATACGAGATAAAATGACTAGTCTTAAAAACCACTTCCTTTCAGTCATCATCCCCGTTTACAATGACGCAGATAACTTGGCAATCTGTCTTGAAGCTATTAAAAATCAAACGCTCGATAAGTCAAAGTTTGAAATCATCGTAGTGGACAATGCCTCCACCGATAATATTCAGGAAATTAAAGATAAATATCCGGATGTTATCGATTTATACGAAGATAAACCTGGCTCTTATTGTGCCAGGAATAAAGGAATAATGAATGCAAAAGGTGATATATTGGCTTTTACGGATGCTGATTGTTTACCTTCAAAGGATTGGCTTGAGAGAGGACTGTTATCTATCTCTCAGAAGGCTAAAGATAATATCGGCGTTATTGCAGGCGAGGTGAGCTTTTTTGTTGATGACAAGGAGAATATGACCGCTGTTGAAGTATGGGAAATGATACATAAGTATCACCAGGAAAATTATGTGAAAAATTATAATTTCGGCTTGACTGCTAACCTTTTCGTAAAGAAGAGTATATTGGACGAAGTAGGTTTGTTTAATGCCGAGCTCAAATCAGCAGGTGATTTCGAATGGGGGAACAGGGCTCACAAAAAGGGATTTAAATTTCACTATGATAAGGAGCTTGTGGTAGAGCATCCAGCGAAAGGGACGGTTGGCCAGTTAATAAATAAAACGCGGAGATTAACCGGCGGGAAATATATGCTCGGGATGATAACCAAATCCCAAAGCATTAAGAAAATCTTTGTCGATATATTACCTCCGGTTGTTACTCTATACAGACTGATAAATTCCAAAGAACTAAGTGCTTTAGACAAAACTGATTACAAGATTAAATACACCGGCCTTTATTTGCTACTAAGATACGTTACAGTCTATGAGCTGATAAGGTTGGTTTTTGGAGGAGAGCCGAGACGTTAAGGCTGCTACCCGTATCCCCCAACTTCTCAATAATAAACGGTGATATCGTTATTGCTCCTTATGCTCGAGCTTTTCATTCTGTCCATATGACGAGTTCTCGATACTAAAGAAGTTAAAAGTGTCATATAGCTTTTAGAGTCTTTGGGATTGGCTTTAATGGATTTAAGATAATATTTTGTACTCATATAGGTATTGTTTTTTATGAAATAAAGGAATCCCAGTCTCTCGAACAGGTGGCTGGCCGTTTCAGGGTTTTTAACAATTAAGTCCTTGTATTTTTCAAATAATAGCTCTCTCATTGTTATAGTAGTATCTATGTTTGTAGAGGTTTGATCCCCGTGAGTATAAACTTTTGCGAGCGCCTCATTGATGAATTCAAATTTATATTTTTCTGAAATTCTAATCCACATATCCCAGTCATCGTAACTGGGTAATGAATCGTCAAATACCCCGCAAGTATCAAAACATTCTTTTCTTATAAGCGGTGTGGGACTTCCCATACAGTTATGTTTTAGAAGTGTATTGAATATATCCCCCTTATACTGTGGCAAGACCTTTCCGTGAATAGTGTCCGGCTCATAAACTATCAAGTAACCGCAATAAATTACTCCAATGTCCTTAGGGGAATCTTCGAATTGATTCACTTGAAGCTCCAGTTTTTCAGGTAAATATTCATCATCTGAGTCAAGCAATGTTATATACTGTCCTTTCGCCGATTTTATAGCGATGTTCCTTGCCCCTGCAGGACCTTTGTTGGATTCGAGTTTGATGTATTTGATTCTATCGTCATTAATGCTTGAAACCATTTGCTCCGTGTCATCGGTTGAGCAGTCATCGGCTATGATCATTTCCAGATTTGTATAGGTCTGATTCAATACACTGGTTATAGCTCTCTTCAAGAAACCAGATCTGTTATATGTAGGTGTAATAACGCTTACCAATGGTTGTGAATTGTCATCGCTCATCTTAAATTCGCTCCTCTAATGCTATCATTATAAGTGATTTACTATACGGTTAATTACTGAGTTTGGTCTTAAAGCATGTTGATTTATTTTTTTTATAAGCTTAATTTTAGCTCTCGTAATATAACTAAGCTCTCTTTCATCTTTTATTATTACTGGTTTATAGGATCTGTAAAAATCTAGAAAATCGGGGTGATTGTCTTCCATGTATTTAATATGGTTTTGATGCCTTATTTGCTTTTTTAGATAGTGTAAAAGTGATTTGGAATAATCGTGATATATTATCGCGTCAGGCCAGTAAATTACTGAATGTTTATCATTCGTTTTATCTATAATCTTTTTTGATAACTCCAAACCTTCATGTCCGCCGGCTCCTTTGAGCTCCGAGTTAAACCCCCCTACCTCTAAAAGAATGTCTTTTTTGAATGAAGAATTGCCTTCCAGATTAATACAGTACGGGATCATTCCATCGCCCAAATCGTAATGATAAGCAAAATGATTTAATGTGGCATTCGTTCGTGGAAGACATTTCCCTCGAAGTCCGCATATATTATTCTCAACATGAGCTTTAGTATGTTCATCAATAAAATTAGTGCCGGGTATAGCGTCATCATCAAGGAAAATTAGTATCTCGCCTTTTGCATGAATTATACCTACGTTTCTTCCTGCGGTTAATCCGTAATTACGTTTAAGCTTAATATAGTTTATTTTAAGACCGGAGACATAATCTTTAATTTTGCTTTGCTCGCTATTGTCGATCACCCAAATCTCATAATCGGTCTTAACGTCAGTCATTAATGATTCGATATTTCTCTCAAATAGCTGCTTATCTGGGTTATAGGCAACGATAATGACAGAAGTCTTGGGTGATTTTGCTTTATCAGCCGATAAAAAAGTTTCTTCTATCGTGTCGTTTAAAATTTTCGAATCTAAGAAGTCTTTCATTTTTCTGGAATAGAGCCGAATAAATTCTTGATCTTATCTAAAATTCCCTTTAGTGCTATATATATCTTGTATGCGGTTTTGCTATGAATATAATCCAGATTCGATTGTAATTTGTGAATAGCCTCGTTCTTATTGCGAATATCCTCATTCTTTTGCTTTATCTCATTACCCTTTTCTTTTATTTCTTTATCTTTTCGTTTTAGCTCACTGCCGAATTTTGTTATCTTGTCTTTTTCATCTTGTAACTCATTATCGAGCTTGTGGAGCAATTTCGCTAGATTTTGAATTCTATCGTTCAAGGTTCCAAAACCTTCCCGAGGTGTATCGCTGATAGGAGTCTCATTATGAAATGCTTCCGCGAAAAGCTTATTAAGCTGGTCCAATTCCTTTTCGCGATTATGGTTTTTCATTACATTCGTGCTACCTTCTTTTCCCATTTTAGCCCTGAGTTCCGGGTCTTGGATGAGCTTTTCCAATTTCTCGGCCATTGTATCTGTATCCTTCTCTTGAACCAGGAAACCCGTTTGACCATCTGATACGACTTCGGGAATTCCACTATGAAGAGTTGAAACTACAGGAAGTCCTGTTGCCTGTGCTTCTATAATTGATACGGGTATTCCTTCTCTATCCCCATTATCAGCAGTTACTGAAGGTAAGAAAAATATATCCGCCTTATACATTTCTTCTATTACCTCGGATTTGTTTTGGGCTCCCATTAAATGAATCTTCTCCTTTAGATTAGATCTATCTATAAGACCTATAATTTCATCTTGAAGCGGACCATCTCCTATGATTCTGAGCTCGACGTTCTCATGCTGGTTCGCGAGTTTACTAAAAGCTTCGAGTGCGTAGCGCGTACCTTTCTTTTCCACAAGCCGCCCCACAAATAATATTGTTATATTATCTTTTTCCGTCCTTTCTATATATCTAAAATCATTTAGGTTTATCCCGCACCTAATAACTTCGAGCTTACCGTTAAACTCTTCGCCAACCAAATTCAAGAGATAATCTTTGTTGTATTCTGAAATTGTAATAACCCTGATTGCCCTATCAAACTTTTGTCTCAGAATATCAACATCAGGATCTATGTATATGTCATATGCATGAGCTGTAAATATGAAAGGGACTCCGAACATCTCTGAGATTCTTAGAGCCCAAGTGGCAGGATACGCCGCGAAGTGGGCATGAATAATATCTGTATATATCAAAGAATTTACAAGCTTCTCCTCAAGTTTTAAACCAAGCTCATTAGAGCGATAATCTACATATTGAACTTTTTCCATGAGGTTGTATTTGATTACATCTTCATGCACCGTCTCTTCGCTTGGATTAGATAGCGCAATTATCTCGACCTCATGTCCTTTATCTATAAGCCCTGTAATCTGGCCTAAGACAAATGTCTCCGATATCTTTGGGAATTGGCTAACTAGGTAA
>DEIM01000203.1 GCA_002352485.1 Candidatus Dadabacteria bacterium UBA2774 | reverse complement strand
CAGTCGCTGCGCTCCTTCGCAATGACACCTTTTTAAGCTTCAAACAAGGTTGTTTCCTTTAGAGAGATTAACCTTAATATACGCAGGAGCGTGCTAAGCTTTCTCCCTTCTTAACGTATATATGAACGCAGAAGGCTTGTTTCAGCGCGTCTCTTGCTCTGTCTTCAATTGTGTTGGCAAGCTCCTGTGCACGGCTCCTCTGACTTGAAGGAACTTGCACCCACATAGAGACAGGTGACTCCCACTCTACAGACCTGAAGGTCTTGAGCTGGACTATGATGGCTGTGAAGTGTTTTTGAGATGGTGTAAGCGGAAAGTAATTCTTTGCATGACTGCTTACTGTTAGCAGGCTAAGCGTAATTACCAAAGCTAGTGTAAGTGTTGTTATAAATCTCATTTTTCCATTCTCCTCTTTATATCCGGTTTTCCTTATTCTCAATATATATACCTACAAACGGATACGATTGTCCAGTCGCAGGTGAAAATTGTCTCCATGCAGCTTAATACGGCTGCTAAATCAACAATACGAAGATTTTATAAAACTATCTGGCAACCCAGCCGCCGTCTACGGATAACATCGTGCCGGTCATAAATGCCACATTGTCGTCACATAGGAATAGCACCGCATGGGCGATTTCATCCGGTGTTCCAAATCTTCCTATTGGATGGAATGACTTGAAAAGCTCCTCAGCCCCGTCTCTATCCGGCATAGCATCCAGCAAGCCGTCAACCATAGGGGTCACGATTGTTCCCGGGCAGATGGCGTTTACTCGGATCCCCTTGTCCGCATATTCAAGCGCCGTGCTGCGCGTGAGCTGTGTCACCGCGCCCTTGCTAGCGTTGTATGCCGCTACGCCCGGTACTGCCTTTAGTCCAAGAATTGAGGAGTTGTTAACGATCACGCCGTAACCTTTCTCTAACATATGGGGTATGACGTGCTTAGACATTAAGTATGTGCCTCTTACGTTAATTGCGAATGTTTTATCCCATATCTCTGTATCGGTTTCGTGGGTTGTTCCGAGATAAAGCACACCGGCGTTATTAAATAGAATGTCGATTTTACCGTACTTATCTAAAATGTGCTCGACAGTTTCAATGGTCCTCGGTTCATCTGAAACGTCTCCGACCAAATAATCAATCTCAAGTCCTTGTTTTTTTGCCTCTTCAACTGTTTCCTGGAGTTTACTTTCTGTCCTTCCGGTAATGATGACTTTGGCCCCTTCTTTAGCGAATAGGAACGCTGTTGCTTTACCCAGGCCGAGGCTTCCACCTGTGATTAACGCTACTTTGTCTTGAAGCTTCATGGTTATGGTCTCCTTAATGAGTCTTTGTTCAGAAAACTAATTATACCCGGTTTGAATAGATTTTTATTTACTGTATCTTCATTAATGGCTCGAAATTTTATAAGCTTAATGTTATCATACGAAGCGTTTTGAATACAACGGGAGGTTTCCAAATGAGCGATGCTATTGAGACAGGTGATAAGGTTACAATAAATTTTGAGGGAAGGCTTGAGGACGGCTCAACTTTTCACACTTTCGAGCAGGACCCGTTTACGGGTGTAATTGGGAAAGGTGAATTAGTAAGCGGTCTAGAGAAAGAGCTTATGGGGATGAAAGAAGGGGAGGAAAAGAAGTTTAAGATTCCGCCCGAAGAAGGTTACGGTCATGAGAACCCTGAGCTGATACAAATAATTGAGGCCAATGTATTCGAGGGATTGGAGCTAAAACCCGAAAAAGGGCAAATTCTACAGACACCCCACGGTAACTGTTATGTTATGGAAGTGACCCAGGAGAATGTAACGATTAATTATAACCACCCGCTCGCCGGTAAAGAGCTCTATTACAATATTAAAGTTGAGAGCGTTGAGAAGAAGGGATAAACGCTGGTTCTATCAAAGTTCTGTAACCCAGATACCCCCTCTGAATTAGAGCTTGATATTGAGAATACCCCTTAATATACTATTTAGTAACATTTACGGGGACTAGAATACCCCCGAAAACGACGGAGGTGTCGTGTATGGAGACTATGCTTGGTGTATTTCTCGGAGTAGGGCTTGCCGCAGCGTGCGGGTTCAGAATATTCGTGCCGCTACTGATAATGAGTATTGCTTCGCTCTCAGGCTCTCTTACACTGTCGCCCGAGTTTGAGTGGATAGCCACTTATCCTGCTTTGGCCGCCTTTTTGATAGCTTCTATTTGTGAAATTGCCGCGTACTATATACCATGGCTAGACAACCTGCTTGATACGATTGCGATCCCTGCGGCTACGGTAGCCGGAACCATTGTGATGGCTTCTGCAGTCACTGAAATGACCCCGCTTTTAAAATGGGGACTTGCCGTTATAGTGGGGGGAGGGGTAGCCGGCACTATACAGGGATTCACAAGCATTACTCGCGTAGCTTCAACTGTGACGACCGGGGGGCTTGGGAACCCTGTGGTGTCAACCGCTGAAGCGGGTAGCTCTGTCGTTATGTCGATACTTGCGATTGCAATGCCTATCGTCGCTGCAGTTGCGGTTATTGTGCTTATATTCTTTTCAGTTAGGAAGATTTACGGCTGGATTGTAAGAAGAAAGAGGCTTGAAGCACAACATGAATAGTGCAGCGTTACTTACTGTTAGTATTATATAAAGTGCTCATCAATGATTCAGCAGCCATCTCTCCTGAATGCACACAGTCAGGAATTCCCACGCCTCTGTATGCAATGCCGGCGATTTCTAAACCGGGAAGCTCTTTAACTCGATTTTCAATCCTCTCAACCGTATCAAGGTGGCCGATCTTGTATTGAGGCATAGCGCGGGGGTATCTTTGTAATATCGAGAATAGTGGCCTTACTGTAATACCTAGAATGGAGTGTAATTCCTTCTCGATCTTTTTAGTTATATCTGTGTCCGAAAGCTCTAAAATGTCAGGGTCGAGCGCCCCGCCGACAAAAGAGCGCAAAATAATTTGTCCCTCCGGAGCGCGCCAAGCGAATTTCACACTGGAATAAGAGCAGGCAAGAAGGGGGCTGTTCTCTGAATCCGGAACGACGAACCCGAAACCCTCCATTTTATCTACTATATCTTCTCTCTTATATACCGATACTAGAATTGCTGAGGAGGCGTATTCAATTTTGCTGAGGTCTTGAGCAAGAGCTGGGTCTATGCCTTCCATGAGCTTCTGTGCAATATAGGTCGGAGTTGTTATTATCACCCCGTCCGCTTTTTCCACGCCGTTTCGGGTTATAACCTGAAAGTCTTCTCCGGTGCGCTCGATTCGCTTTACTTTTTGGTTCAGTTTTAAAGAGCCTTCAGGGAGGTTTTCTATAATGGCGTCTATGAGAGTCCTAAGCCCGTTTTTAAAGCTTAAAAACATACTGTAGCGGGCGCCGCTGTCTCTTTTCTCTTTAGCGTTTTTCCGCTGAGCGCTGTAAATTCCCCTAATTACACTCCCGTACTTCTCCTCCATATGAATGAATTGAGGCATGGTGGCACGTAAGCTCAGAGTCTCGGGGTCCGCGGTGTAAACGCCGCCTACCATCGGCTGTGCTGCCCGGTCGAAAGCCTCATTTCCCAGTCTCCTCCTTACAAATGAAGCGAGACTCTCGTCTTTTATACTCTTTTTTGGTATGACCAGATCCATGAGCATTCTTACTTTGCCGCTCCACGAGAAAAGCGGTGTCTTTAGGAATGACATAACGCTGCCCGGGGCAAGCATGTGGAATCCTTCGGGGAGAGCTACTAACCTTTGGTTTCTGAGGACAAATGACCGTCTCTTTCCCTCCTCTGTCCCGATAAGCTCACTGGTTAATCCCAGTCTTTTAGATAGATCCAGGGCCCAGGGCTTTGTGGTAATAAAAGAATCGGGTCCGAGCTCAATCAGACACCCCTCTTTTTCTATCGTGTGGATTACGCCGCCCGCTCTTTGACTCGCTTCAAGCAATATGAGCTCTAGGTCGAGGTTTTTCTCTTTCTGCAACTCGACAATCCTGTGGGCTGCGCTGAGGCCAGATAAGCCTCCGCCCACAATAACGATGCGTTTTCGCATGAGAGTAATTAAACCATGAGAAGAAGAGTAGGGATAGTGCTTTGAATCAGTCGGATGAGTTTTTTAAAGCTCCTGATAATCTTTGAGCTTGTAGATGAGGGAGCGTCTACTGATGCCGAGTATTTTTGCCGCTTTGGTGCGGTTGCCTCCGGTCTCGGTTAGCGCCCTCTCGATGTACTTGCGCTCAATCGTCTGCTTTGCTTCCTCGAAACTAAGTGAGTTGATCCACGTATCTATTTTAAAATTGTCCTTTCTATCACCGTTCATTAGGTCAATTTTATTAATATTATCGGTATCCGAAAGAATCATTGCCCTCTCAATTACGTTCTCGAGCTCCCTTATGTTGCCGAACCACTCATACTGCATCATGGCGCTCATGACTTGTGGGGTCACGTCTTTCACGCTTCGGCTGAGCTTTTGGTTGTATTTGGTTATGAAGTGATTAACCAGGAGTGGTATTTCATCTTTACGCTCCCTGAGAGGAGGTATGTGAATGGGGAATACGTTTACTCTGTAAAACAGATCTTCTCTGAAGCTCCCCTCTGCTATGGCCTGCTGTATGTCGAGAGATGTGGCCGCAACCACTCTTAGGTCTACATTATTGGTTTTCGTATCACCAAGCCGTCTCACTTCCTCTTCCTGTAGCATCCTGAGGAGCTTGGGTTGAAGTGATAGGGGAATCTCACCTATCTCATCCAGAAAGAGAGTGCCTCCATCTGCTTCTTCGATCAGGCCCGCTTTAGCTGCGCTCGCTCCGCTGAATGCGCCCTTTTCGTATCCGAATAGCTCACTTTCCATGAGCGTCTCGGGTATGGCGGCGCAGTTTACGGCTACGAAGGGAGAGTCCTTGCGCTTGCTGTTATTGTGTATCGTTCTCGCTATTAGCTCTTTTCCCGTTCCGCTCTCGCCTGTGATCAGGACAGTTGTTTTAAACTGGGAGGCTTTCATGGAAAGCTCGAGCACCTCTTTCATGACATCGCTTGAGTAAACGATCTGCTTTAATTCTCCCATGAAGCCAAGCTCTTTCTTGAGATTATTATTCTCTATCTGTAGCTCTTTTCTCTCCTTTGCCATTCGCATTCTGAGTATGAGCTCTTCAGAGTTGATGGGCTTATTTATGTAGTCGTCGGCTCCGGTCTTAATGGCTTCGATAGATGTCTCAATAGTGCCGTATGCGGAAATCATTATTACCACAGAAGAGACACCCCGTTCCCGTATTTCCTTAAGGAAGTCTATACCGTTTCTGCCCGGGAGTCTTACGTCACAGATCATAAAATCAAACCTTGTGCTCTCTGCAATAAGCTCTAGAGCAGCATCTGCGCTCGGGGCGCTCAGCACTTCATACCCTTCCATTTCGAGAATGATAGTGAGGGACTCTCTTATCCCTTTCTCATCGTCAACTATTAAAATTTTCTGCTTTGTCATAATCTCTTAACCTTTGGAACGTGAGTATGAAAAGGGTTCCTTGACCCTCTTCGCTTCTTACCGTCATGGTGCCGCCGAAAGCCTCTACTATTCTCTGGGATACCGAAAGCCCGAGCCCTGTTCCCTTGCCGGGTTCTTTGGTTGTGAAAAACGGATCGAAGATTTGGCCTAACAAACCGCTAGGTATGCCGGCACCGTTATCCCTTACACTTATAAATACGTCTTCTCCTGAGCCTGAGCCGGATGCAACGACGATTTCGCCGTTATCTGTGGTTGCGTCCTTAGCATTGAGAATAAGGTTTATTATTACCTGGGATAGCTGGTGAGGATCGGCCTCAATCATTACAGAATCTTCAGTTAACTCTTCTTTAAAGGAGATTTCTTTTAATATTCCCTGGCGCTTTATAATGTCGATACTGCCTTTGATTACAGTGTTAATGTCTAAAATACGGGGTTCGTACTTCTTGGGCCTCGAGTATTCAAGTAGGGATTTTATAATATTATCAAGCCTATCAACTTCCCTGTCGATGTCGCCCAGATACTGAGATGTTGTTTCGGGGTCTAAGTGCTGGCTCCGTTTAAGCACGTCTACATAACCGCTTATAGCACTTAGAGGGTTTCCTATCTCATGCGCCACTCCAGCAGAGAGTCTGCCAAGCGAGGCAAGCTTCTCTGATGCGATCAGCTCCCCTTGGGTCTTACTGAGCTCGGTATTTTTTTGCTCCAATTCATTGATCTTATCTCTTAGTTTTTTCTTTCCTTCCTCTATTTCCTCATACATTACTCTTAAGGCATCGTATAACTGGTTTATTTCTTTTACTTTACCTATGTTTTTATTATCAGGGAACTTGCCGTCTGCGATCTTCTCCGTGATATTAATCAGCTCGCGGACGGGCTTGATGACCCTTCTGGACAGAATGTAGAAACCGAAAAACGCTATCACGATGAGAAAAAGGATTATCCATAGAGCTATGAGACGCTGGTTCAGAATGATATTATCATCGAGAGCGCTCAGGGGCTGTGAGATGAGTATTACCCCATTTTTACCTCCAGAGAGCTTAATCGGGACCGCAGCTTTAAATCCTTTGTAGCTGGTTATCGGGGGGATATTCCGACCCTCGATATCGATTGCGATTTCTCCCGAAGTTAGGGCCTCGGTTATGAGAGGGTCGCTCTTTGCCGTAATTTTATCCGCAGTGGAAGTGCCTGAGATGATGGTGCCGTCGTTTGCTGATACCACCGCCCATGCTCCTTCATAAAGCGCCTCTTTCAAAAACTCGACACCGCCCTCAATGTCGTTTTCCCTGAAGTAGGATTTCTCGATTGCACCTGTGAGTGATTTTACGTTTTGGACTTTGCTTTGAAGCGCAATCCTTTCGGTGACCTTAAAAGCGATTAAGCCTATAAGGAACATCGCGACGGCTGTGATAAAAAGAATATTTATCAGTATTTCTGATGTAATACCGGTATAGCGCATTTTTTTTGAAGCTGCCTTATATTGCGCGCAGTTGTAAGTGCGCGTTTTCTTTACACTATTAATTATAGTGCCGTTTGCGCGCTGGATGGGTATTAGATTTGAATTCTAAAGCCGCCGGTGAATACGTAGATCACAGAAGCTATGGAGAGGAAGGGGCCGAAGGGAAGGGCGTATTTAAGATCCCCCCTCTTATAGAGTATTACCGATATGCCTACTAAAGTGCCGAGTACAGAGCTCAGGAATATGACGAATACGACGCCTTGTATACCGGTAAACGCACCTATCATTGCGAGCAGCTTTACGTCGCCCATGCCCATGCCTTCTCTTTTGCGTATCACCTCGTAAAGAAAGGCGATAAGGAGCAGCACCCCGCCTCCAAGAACTGCACCGAACACGGAATCAAGGAACGGTACTTCGTTTAGTAAGCCGAAAAATCCTCCCAGGCTCATCGAGGCGCCCTCAATCAGCTCACGGCTGTAGGACCAGTCCGTTA
>DEIM01000209.1 GCA_002352485.1 Candidatus Dadabacteria bacterium UBA2774 | reverse complement strand
TGCTACTTCGAGAATGTCCTGCCATTCTATCCCCCTCTCGTAAATTATTTCCCAGACCCCTCCCTCAAGCTTATCTCCGTTTGTCCAAAAGTTTTTTATCGAAAAATTCTCAAGTAAATATTTAACCCCTCTTAAATGGTCTTTATCGGTTGAAGTCAGAATCAGGTAGTCAATACTTCTTACACCCCTGCTAAGTAGGTACTGAGCAATGACACCCCTCTCCGTATATCCGCTTCTGCCGTATCTTTTGTAACCTCCGTCAATCAGCATGTTTTTACCCTCCGGGAGTGAAATAAACACGGCGCTTCTGTTGGCGCCTGCGTCCAGTATATTCACTTGAACCTTGCCCTGAGGTGAATTGTCCGAGGCTGCTATAATAGCGCTTACAACGAAGCCTATAATAAGAAGGGGCAAAACGTACTTGAGCCTCCTGAATGTTCCTGTGAGCAAGAGCGCGATACCGCTTGCAATGAATAGTGCCCAGCTGACTGCTCCGAGCTTGGGCATGGTTATGTAAGAATAGGGGAGATCAGTCAGCTTCCCGATACCGAAAACCACCATATCGATTAGTATCAAGTTAAAAGAAATAATAGGCTCTGCCAGTACCGGGGAAATTAGGAAGGCAAGTAAAGATATTAGCCCAAGCGGTATGATCAGGAATTCTACAAAAGGAATGAGGATTACGTTTGCCGGTATGGATACGAGCGGCAGGATGCCGAATGTGTTTACAACAAGCGGTAAAGTCGCAAACCCGGCAGCGACAGCCGACTTTACCAAAGAGTGAAGCTTGTCTCTTAGTGTAGCAAACTTAAAGGGATAAAATTTGTGAACCAAAAGTATTCCAAACACTGCCGAGAACGAGAGACGAAAGGAAAGCTCAAAGAGCGACCACGGGTGCCAGATTAAGATGATTAGGGCCGCAGCGCCCAGAGTATTTATCTTATTTTCGTCCCTCCCGATTACAATTGATATCAGATACAGTGAGATCATTATGAAAGCCCTGACGGCAGACGTGGAGAAGCCGGCAACGGCCGTATATAGAAATACAGGGATTATTGTTAGCCCGGCTACGACTCTCGGCATTTGAAAACGGAGCAGCAAATACTCTGAGCGGGATAGGGCAAATTTAAATAAAAAATAGAAGAAAACCGCAACGGCTCCGACATGTACCCCGGATATTGCCAGTATGTGTGCCACTCCCGCCCTTGAAAATTCAGTCCTTAGCTCTTGAGGGATGCCCCCTTTGTACCCAACCGTAATTGCATTTAAAACACTGCTTTGTGGGAATTGAAAATTATTGTTTACATAAGAGGCGAATTTTATTCTGACCCTGTCTATGTAATGAAGCACGGGGTTCAATGAGTGGTCTCTTCCAAAAGAAATTATCTGCTCCTCCCCCTCTACGAAACCAGAAGCATGAATTCCCTGTCTATTGTAGAAGCTCTTAACATCAAACCCTCCGGGGTTAAGGAAATTTTTTATCTCTCTAAGCTCGACGTCAAGCACACGAACCCTATCTCCGTAGGCAAGCCCATCAATAAAGTCCCCGGTCGTTATTATCACTTTCCCTTTAGCGGATTCTGGCTGTTCTTCCGTTATTACAGTCTCTGTATCGAGGAATAGTCTGCTGCCGTATTCCCTCTGCTCGGGAGATTTGTAGAGCTTACCTTCAATGCTCACTTTTGTATCGATAAAATTCACGATCTCGGTCCCCTGGTCGAGGATGAGACTTGATGCAAACAGAAAACCAATCGGGATTAAAAGAAGGAACCTCAGGTTTACGAAAAATATAGCTATAATGCCGAAGATCACACCCATCGCTAATACCACAAACCATACCCCCTCTACGTACTCGTTAAGTATGATGCCTAGAGCAAAGCCCAAGAGCGGGGGGAGAATGCTGTATTTATATAAAAATAGACCGATCCGGTCAGTCGTTAATTTCATTACTCTTTAAGAATTATAGTAGAAATGCGTGATTTAACAAAAACTGTTTGGAGGAATTTATAAAAGTGGGTTTACAATTCTTTCTTTACAAAACTGAGGTTTTGTTTAAGAGCTAGAGCTTTTGATAATTACAACTGCGTAGGCTGCTATGCCCTCTCCTCTTCCGGTAAAGCCCATACCGTCAGTGGTGGTAGCTTTAATTCCCAGAAGTCCGGGCTCAAGCCCCGTGACATTTGAGAGCTTTTCTTTTATAGCGCTTATGTGAGGGGCGATCCTGGGCTTCTCACATACGATGGTGCTGTCTATATTTTCTATCTCGAAATTTGCATTCCTTAACATGTCAATAGTTTTATCGAGTAGCACCAGGCTGGATACGTCTTTCCACTTGGAATCGGAATCAGGAAAATGGCTTCCGATATCTCCTTGTCCGAGCGCTCCGAGGAGGGCATCGCATATCGCGTGGGTCAGCACATCGGCGTCAGAGTGACCGCTTAAACCCAGCTCGTACGGAATCTCCACCCCGCCTATAATAAGCTTCCTGTCTTCAGTAAATCTGTGCGCGTCAAACCCGAATCCAATGCGGTGCATGATTTTAAATAATCCCCTCTTTAAGTAATAACTCTCCCAGAATTATATCGTCTTTGGTTGTGATTTTTATATTGTACCGTGATCCCTGAACGAGTTTTACTTTCACACCGGTCCTTTCTACCAGAATAGATTCATCCGTACCTATGTAGCCGTCTTCCCCGGCGCAGCGGAAAGCCTCATCTAATATTTCATACTTAAATCCCTGAGGAGTCTGTGCGAGCCATATGTTCTCTCTTGGCAAGGTGTTTTCAATGTAGCGCTCAGAGGAAGACTGCTTTACCGTATCGGTGGCCGGAGCCGCGCAAATCGCTGCGCCTGATTCCATGGCCGCGGCAATTACCCTATCTATTGTCTCTTGTCTGACGAATGGACGCACGCCGTCATGGACTAACACTATATCAGGCTTATCTATGAGTGATCTGAAACCGTTTTCGACTGAGTTCTGTCTCTCTTCACCGCCCGGAACAAGCTTGCTCACTTTCTCAAACCCATACTTGTCCACAACCTCACTCTGAGTATATTCAAGCTGGCCATGAGGAACCACAACTACTATCTCTGTAATAGATTTGCAGCCTGAGAAGCTTCTGATCGTATGGGCTAATAGCGGCTCGCCGTTTAGGGGCGTGAACTGCTTGGGTATCCCGCCCCCGCTTTCACCAAACCTCTTTCCCGAACCTGCTGCCGTGATTATTACAGCCGATTGAATGTTAGCCACGGATATCGGAAACTGCGTGTTTTCTACCTGTTTCCTTGACCTTGGAGAAGATCATTCTTCCCGTCGGAGTCTGAAGAACACTGGTTACGGAGACCTGTATCTCATCTCCCATGTGTCTCTTTGCCTCATCCACTACGACCATAGTACCGTCTTCCAGATATCCGACTCCCTGATTATTTTCCTTCCCTTCCTTTACTACGTGTATGGTCAT
>DEIM01000104.1 GCA_002352485.1 Candidatus Dadabacteria bacterium UBA2774 | reverse complement strand
GGAGTCTTCTACAAAGCTAAGGGGTCACCTCATATTCTTCGAGCTTGAGTGGGTAAAGCTCAGCGAGAAAAAGGCCCTGCAACTACTTAGATCACCCGTGCTCTTAGAGTATAAACATTTTCTCGAGCGGGAAAGACGCTATAAGCCCCACAGATTGAGTGAGCCCGAAGAGAAAATTATGGACGAGAAAGCCAACACCGGGGGGCGGGCTTTCAGACGTCTGTTCGATGAGCTTCTTAACAATATCACCTTTCAGGTGAAGATCGGTAAAAAGACCCAGTCTATGAGCGAGACAGAGACGCTTGCGCTTCTGTACGACCCTGTGCGCGAGAAGAGAAAAGCGGGTGCAAAGGGATTGACTAAGGGACTTGTAGACAACTCTCATGTGCTAACTTACATATTCAATACACTTGTATACGACCACGCGACAAACGACAGGATCCGCTCGTTCAACTACCCCATGAACTCACGTCACCTGGACAACGAGATAGAAAAAGAAACTGTCGATTCCCTGATGGCGTCTTGTGAGAAAAACTACGATATGGTCGAGAGCTACTATAAGCTCAAGAAGAAGCTCCTCGGAATAAGTAAGTTCTACGATTACGACCGCTACGCCCCGATCTTTGCCGATACCAAAATCATAAATTATAAGACGGCCAGGAAAATAATAATCGACTCGTTCGGTGAATTTTCACCTAAAATGGCAGGGATTGCTGACACGTTCTTTGAAAAGAACTGGATTGACGCCGAGACACGCAGCGGAAAAAGAGGGGGAGCTTTCAGCCACGGCACGGTGCCGAGCGCTCACCCATACGTGTTTGTAAACTACACCGGAAGAATGCGGGACGTCATGACGCTTGCCCACGAGCTCGGGCACGGCGTGCATCAGTACCTATCCAGAAAACAGGGATATTTTGAATCAGATACCCCGCTTACCACGGCAGAGACGGCAAGCGTATTCGCCGAGATGCTCGTCTTTCATAAACTGATGGAGAATGAAAAAGACCCGAGGACCAAGCTCGCTCTAATATGCGGAAAGCTTGAGGACATCTTCGCGACAGTATTCAGGCAGGTGGTGCTTACTAAGTTCGAGGAGAAGCTCCACATCGCGAGAAGGGAGGAAGGAGAGCTTACCACGGAGAGGATAAACGAGCTCTGGACCGGGGCCAATAAACCCATGTACGGAAGCTCGATCACACTCACAGCCGAGTACTCGAACTGGTGGATGTACATACCTCACTTTATACACTCACCATTTTACTGCTATGCGTATTCATTCGGAGAGCTCTTGGTGCTGGCTCTATATAACAAATATCAGATTGAAGGGGACAGCTTTGTTCCCAAATACATAGAGCTATTATCATCGGGAGGAAGTGAAGCCCCGGAAAAGCTGCTAGCGCGCATTGGAGTAGATATAAACGACTCCGGCTTCTGGAAGGGGGGGCTTGATTTACTAAGGGATATGGTAGGCGAGGGATTTGAGCTTGCCAAAAACAATTAATAGAAAAATTGATACGACCTTAGACCGGCATTATCACCCGCCGGGTTAATTATTGTCCAGCATTACATGGCTTAAGACAGAGCTCAGCTTCTTTACCTCGTAGGGCTTTGGAAGGACTGCTTTAAATCCGTAAGTTTTGTACTTAGCCATTATAGGGTCACTCGAGTAACCACTCGACACAATAGCTTTAACGTCCGGATCAATTACACGGAGCTTCCGGAGCGCTTCCTCCCCACCCATGCCTCCCGGGATCGTAAGGTCCATTATTACACTGTCAAAAGGTTTTCCGCTCATACGGGCTGATTTATATTTTTGTAGCGCCTCGCTTCCGTCCTTTGCGTAATCGACGTCATACCCGATATGACTCAGCATTTCACCAGCGGCTTCTAGCACTTCATGTTTGTCATCCATCAGAAGCACTCTACCGCTTCCCCACACAATATCATTATTTTTATGTGTAGAAGTACCGTTCAACTTACCGTTTGCAGGGATATAAATATAAAATTTCGTGCCCACATGAAGCTCTGAATCAACCGCTATATATCCGTCGTGGTTTTTGATAATCGAGTAGGAAGTAGCAAGACCGAGTCCGCTACCGCTCTGCTTAGTAGTAAAATAGGGGTCAAATATTTGGGACAAATACTCCTTGGGTATACCGATACCCTCGTCTTCAACTGTGGCTTTTACGTATTTATCGCCTATCAGGGGAACTCCTTTTTCTTTACTCGCCTGTATATTTTCGATCTTTATCGTTATCTTTCCATCGTTAGTCATGGCCTGCGAGGCGTTGATCAAAAGGTTACTTATAACCTGGCTTATCTGTCCCTGGTCGATCTGGACCGGCCAGATGTCTTTATCGACCACGAACTTACAATCCAGATCCGAGCCGCTC
Organism: Candidatus Dadabacteria bacterium UBA2774; assembly: GCA_002352485.1. GTDB lineage: Bacteria > Desulfobacterota_D > UBA1144 > Nemesobacterales > UBA2774 > UBA2774. Next base: position 7,098 of record DEIM01000104.1, on the reverse strand, counting down.
ATAGTGAAACTAGCCGTATCCCTGAGCACATTCTCAAGAGATGAAGACTCTCTTGAATCAGGTACTCCGCCTTTGGAAAATGTTAGGAGCTGGCTTGCTAGGTTCTTTGCCTTTTCACAGGCGCCCTCGGCTTCGAGGAGCCACTTTCCTGCATTGTTATCTTTGGAGGAGTTCGACACCTTTGATAGTGAGATGTTACCCATTATTGCAGTGAGGAGGTTGTTGAAATCATGAGCAATACCGCCCGCTAGTAAACCTACGGACTCTAATTTCTGAGCCTTGAGCAGCTCTTCTTCCATTTTCTTTCTCTGTGTTATATCCCTGAATACCAATACGACTCCAATAATTATGTCGTTATTATCCCGTATTGGTGAGGAGCTAGCTGAGACGTAACGAAACTCCTCTCTCCCCTTAGTCACAAGAACCGTATCCTTATGGAGCCCTACTGTTTGGTTTGCATTAATAGCTCTAATTACCGGGTTCTCTTTCTTCTCTCCCGATTCTTCATCGACTAATAAAAACACATCGTCTATGTTTTTCCCGGAAGCTTCTTCCCGAGACCAGCCGCTCAACTGCTCTGCCACACTGTTTAATGAATCGATTGTGCCCTCGGTGTCCGTTGTTATAACTCCGTCACCAATGGAGGCGAGTGTTACGGAAAGGCGTTCCTTTTCGCGGCTCAAAGCATAGTCAATCTGCTTAATCTTATTCATTTCCCGCTGGCGCTCGACAGCATAGCGGATGGAGCGGGACAGTTGCCTGCCGTCCACTTCGCCTTTTATCAGATAGTCCTGAGCACCCGACTTCACGGCCTGAACGGCTTTTCGCTCATCGCTCATCGCGGTTAGCACTATCACGGGCATATCGGGACAGTATTCGTGCAAGGTGTTAAATGTATCGAGTCCGTCAGAGTCAGGGAGCTTGAGATCAAGTAGCACCAAATCGAAGTCACTATTATCGAGTGCTTCGAGTCCTTTTGCAATCGTATCGACACTTAGCTCAATCTGAGCAGTGCCGCCTGATTCGCCGAGCATCTTTTCCACAAGCTTTGAATAACTGAGATTGTCCTCTACTAGAAGTATGTTAGTCCTGCTTTCTCCCACCTTAAGCTCCTCAATGATTTAATAGCATCGTTTCTGATCTTATTTGCTTTCTGTACCAATCATATATTAATTAGCAAGAACTATACCACTACGAACGATTTCGTAACACACTGTAATTGCAGATTATTTATTTATGCAAAAATAGTGAACGGACGGAATTTGACATATGATGTGTCAAAATATACAGCGTTAGATGACAAAGTTGGGATATTCAAATTCTCGCAGATTGTCAAAAAGATACTAAAAAATGTAACGTGGGGTTATGCCCAAGGGAGTTTCACGCGACGGCTCTAAGCTGAAACAGATAGACAAGCAATCACAAAAATTGAACCGGGAACTAATATGCGTCTATTGTCCCCCTCCACCCATATTCACTACAATACCCTCGGCAAGCTCATCTTTCTTATGCTTGTCCATGTACATAAGCTCATCCGCCTCGATTATGAGCCTATCGATTGAGCTTGGGTTCTCAGGTTCATAAACCGCGATTCCGAAGCTGAGAGAGAGCTTGTAAAGTCTTTTTTGCTTTGAGTTGTGCGCCTCTATATTTTTCAGAAGCCGCATCCTGATGGCCTCTATCGCGTTTTGCTTCGTATCGGAAGTAAGCACTACAAACTCGTCTCCGCTTACTCTGGCAATCAGGTCCGACTTGCGGAAGGTACTATTAATTACGTCCGCCGTATCGATTAAAGCCATATCACCTTCTTTGTGCCCGAAAGCATCGTTTATCTTCTTCAGGTCGTCCAGGTCAATGAGAATCAGCATCATCCGCTGTTTCTTCCTATCGGCGGTCTTTATGTGATGCTCGGCAAATGACATAAAACCTCTACGGTTATAGAGGTTAGTGAGATCATCCGTTACGCTCAGGTTTCTCAGGCTCTCTTCCATTTTTTTGCGCTCTGTTACGTCCCTTGAATTTACAATAATGCCAGTCTCCCCGCTATTGGGGGGATAGAGCTTACCGAAGGATTCGAGAGTTACCCAGTAACCGTATTTATGTCTGAACCTGAATTCTGCTGAATATGACATGTCCAGATCGTAGTTCTCGTCACCGATATGTTGAATGCCTTTCGAGAATATTTCAACAACAGTCGGCAGGTCTTCAGGATGTATAAATTCAAACGCTTTCCTGCCGAGCAGTTCCTTATCGTCATATCCGAGTAAACGCTTATGGGAGGGACTTACGAACGTTATTGTTCCATCTATATCCAGAATCGCTATGAGGTCGACAGCGTTTTCAATGAGGAGCCTGAACCTCTCTTCAGTTCTTTTAAGCTGATCGTCAACCTTCTTACGCTCAATAGCGTATCTTATAGAGCGCACCAGAAGACTGCTGTCGAGGCTGCTCTTCATCAGGTAGTCCTGAGCACCCATCTGAACCGCTTTGATGGCAACCTGCTCGTCATCTGTACCAGTAAGCACTACTATCGGCACATCCGTAGAACAGTGAATTTGTACAATTTTATCTATATTAGAGCTATCCGGAAGCTCGAGGTCTAGGAGAACAAGGTCTATCTCGCCTTGCAAGAGTCTCTCAAAACCTTTAGAAAAGGTTTCGTGATGCTCTACTTCCATTAGATTGGAGGATTTTTTGCTTATAATCCTATGTATCAAACGGGCGTAGTCATGGTTATCTTCAATCAATAATATATTTATGTTTCTTTCCACATCCATATGCTTATCCTTATCCTTAATCAAATTTTACTATAACCCAGTACTAATATCCATAAGCTGAAGCAGTTCCCGAGGAACTTTACATATTTATTGAACAGGATTAGATTTTGCTATTTTATAACCCTTTTTCTCTTTATTAGATCTATAAAGCAGATTAGGCCCTTTCAATATAAATACGCATAGATCGGCAAGTTCAGATTTAAAAGATAGATATTTTAAGATCATCATCCTTACCCCCTCTTGTTTTAAATTAATACAGCCTAAAACCAAAAACGCCAATTATTACGAAACTTCACTATCTACTCTTATTGACTTACATAATACAAGAACCATGCCACTATACACACCTCTGTGACTGCCGAGCGCAACTCATATCAATCATTAAGTATATTTCAATCACCCCGGATCGGAACAAAAACGAATCAGGGGCCTATGACAAAAATTGTCAATTGCGCAATATTTGAAACAGACAAAAAATGAACTTGCACCTGAGAAAAGATAAAAACTCCTCAGGTTGATAAGTTGAAGAAAAATATGTTTATTTTAACTAAACATAGAAAAATTTTAGTCCGTACATTTTTATGGTAGTGTCTTTTAGATTCAAAAAGGAGAACAATAATAATGCTCGAGTCCATCAACATTCAAGAAATCACTAACACGTACCTATACCCATGGGGCATAAAGATCGGGTTTGCCCTGCTTATTTTCATTATAGGAATCTATGTCTCTAAGATACTGGTAGGAATACTCAAAAGAGCCCTCAGTAAAGCCCGAATGAAGAATATCCTTGTAAACTTCATAAGCTCCATAATCAGCTGGCTGCTCCTGCTCTTTGTAATTATAGCGTCCCTTAGCCAGCTCGGTATTAACACAAACTCACTGATAGCGCTTATTGGTGCCGCGGGTCTCGCCATAGGCCTTGCGCTTCAGGACTCTCTAAAGAACTTTGCTTCAGGAGTACTACTCATAACCTTCAAGCCGTTTACAGAGGGTGATTTCGTAGAGGCCGGGGGCACAACGGGCACTGTGGAACAGATTACAATATTCAGCTCTACTCTCAGGACTCCCGACAATAAGGAAGTAATTGTCCCGAACGGAGCTATATACACAAGCGTCATAACGAATTATTCGGCAAGGGAAAACAGACGGGTGGATATGGTGTTCGGCATTGGATACGGGGACGATATCAAAAAGGCCAAAGAGCTCATGGAAAAAATAATTAGCGAAGACCCGCGCATACTGAAAGACCCTAAACCAGTGGTCGCTGTCGGAGAGCTTGCGGACAGCAGTGTAAACTTTGTAGTGCGCCCTTGGGCAAAGACGGGCGATTATTGGGACGTAAAGTTCGATATCACAGAGAAGATAAAGCTTGCGTTTGACGAAAACGGTATTTCGATCCCATTCCCTCAGATGGACGTACACGTAGACAGGAACAAATAGAATGCCAACTATAAAAGAGACAAAACATCAGATGGTCCAGTTCGTATTCCCCGAGCACGCAAACACTCAGGGGACTCTTCACGGCGGGAGGCTCATGGACTGGATAATGCTCGCCGGCAGTGTTAATTCATCACGCGTTTCAAAAGGCATCACGGTGCTCGGAGCGACGGACAGTATAGATTTTTTAAACCCCGTTAAAGTAGGGGAAATTGTGGTGCTGGAGAGCTGGATTGAGAACATTGGGTCAAGCTCGCTTGAGGTCGGGGTCATGGTGCATGCCGAAAACCCCGAGACCGGGGAGAGAAAGCTTACCACGTTCTCACACATGGCTTTCATAGCTGTTGATAAAGACGGGAAGCCCCGGAAATTAAATGAGCAAATAACCCCCGCTGACGATAGGGAAATGTCGATATATACCGCTGCTCAAAGTAGAAAAGAGGGCAGGCTCCCTAGGGTAGCCAAGAGGGACGATCAGGCAAGAAACACTATAGACGAGACAGAGATTGTGAGAAAACGCCTCGAGACTACAAGAGTCGTGCTCCCCGAGGACACCTTCTACGGCAACTTTATGTCCGTCGGCAAGCTCATGCTTGCAGTTGACGAAACGGCGGCTATCCTGGCAATGAGATTTGTAAAGGGCGTCTTAGTCACGGGCTCACTCGACAATCTTTATTTCTACTCACCGATTAAGGTGGGAGACATCATTATATTCAAAGCCGGGATCACATATGTGGGCAACACTTCTCTTGAAGTAGGGATCAAAGTGCTTTCGGAAAATATCATGACTGGCGAGCAGAGACATACTTGTACGGCGTTTTTGAGCTTTGTACACGTGGGAGAGGACGGTATGCCCAAAGCAACACCTGCATTTTCGCCTGAAACACCGGAAGAAAAAAGGCTTTGGAAAAAGGCCCAGGAGCGTAGAGTAGACAGAAAAGAGCGGATAAAAAAGATCAAGGAAACCGATCTGTATCTATAAAAAAGCTTTCATCTTTTTATAGTTCTGTGTTACGCTAAGATAGGAATAGAGATACCGGAAGATAGGATATGAGTAGACTTAATCACATAACCGTATTAGTGCTTAGCGTGATTTTATTGTGCGTATTTTCCGGCGCTGCCGTCGGCATGGCTGAGACTGATGCTGTGGAGGCCAAAGAGCCACAGAAAAAGCCTGAGAAAAAGTATGTGACAGAAGACGGCATCGTGCATCTTCAGCGCGAGATGGACATAGTGGACCTCATCAAAGCCGTCAGTGAAATTAACGATGAAGTCTATCTAATAGAAGACGATATAAAACCAAAAGAAGTAAGCATCATCACACCTGAGGCGGGGATGGAAAAAGGCGAAGTGCTGAGACTGTTTGAAATAATACTAAGCATGAACGGGCTAACAATAGTGAAAACCCAAGGCATAAACAAAGTCGTATACATATCCGATATGGGGGAGAAAAACACACCCGTTGAGGACGGAAACAATTAGGGGTTATTTTTTAGTTATAGAACCTACCCTAGCATCAGTAAACTCAAGAGACACTAAGATAAATCTTTAAGCCTGGGCATAACCTCTTCCGTAAGGAGCCTCATCGAGCGTATCCATTTATCTTTGGGCTTCCACTCGTGCCCCATCACCAGTAAAACACCAAAGCCGCCCACATGTGTGTAGAGCTCCCTGATCTGCTTTGCTACATCGTCCGGGCTCCCTGCTATCCAGAGGTTCTCTAACATATAATCGGGCGTGACCTCGGAGTCCGGCATTGATTTGTCGGTCTTAAATATATCGAGGTTGCCTCTTATCTTGGGGACCATCTTGAAGAAATAATCGGTAAAATCACGGGCCAATGTGCCCTCTTTTACTTCTTTTACGGCCTCTTCAGTAGTTTCGGCCACATATATATCCCTTGCGATCCTCCACTTGGAGCGCTCAGGGGTGAGCCCCTTACTCTTTGCGCCCTCTTCTACCGAGTCCCAATGAGAGTTCAAGACGTCCTTTGTCACAAAGTTAATGCTCATTGGTATCCATCCGTTTGCGCCTGCTATCCTGAGTGTTCCGGAGCTTTGAGTGATGCCGGCAACCGCTATAGGGGGATGGGGCTTTTGATAGGGTTTTGCGTGCACGCCGAGACCCACGTCGTCCTGGGGCTCTGGAACGGTGAAGCTCCATCTCGAATTTGAATATTTTCCCGGCTTCGGGTTATTCCATAGGTTCAGGATAAACTCGAGCGAATCGTTCGTGAGGTCCCTATGCTCGCCACTCTTGGGATCTATACCGAACGCTTCGAAGTCCCCGATGAAACTTCCGGCTCCGATTCCCCACTGAAATCTGCCCTTGGCCAGGTTGTCGAGCACCGCAATCCTGTGAGCGAGCACAAAGGGGTCGTGCTCTGGCAGACAAGAAACACCGGTGCCTAATACAATCTGCTCTGTAAGGGGGATCGCGTTTGCTATAAAAAGATCGGGGGCGGGAATGTTCTCCCAGCCGGCCGTGAAATGCTCGCCGATCCAGGCCTCTTTAAACCCGAGCTCATCCAGGATTATTATTTGATCGAGATCCTCTTCCATAGTCTCTGAGAGGTCTCTCCCCGAAGGGTGAAGGGGCATTGTGAAGTAGCCTATTTCCAATTCTCGCTCCGCTCATAAATCCTAGTTTTCAGTAAAAGGATATTAACACAACTTGAGATAATCATCAAAACCCAAAAGACCGTATATCAGAGGATAAAGAGCCGAATAAAGGGTTTTTGATTCCCTATAACAATTAGCGTATAATCTTGCATCCCGGGGTAAGGTGCAATCACTAAAGTCGAGGTCATGTTCCTATGGTAGTTGTTTCCAGCCGCGCAGTGAGCGCAATCAGAGAGTTCTTAAAGCTTGAGTCCGCAAGCGGA
>DEIM01000001.1:13567-21797 GCA_002352485.1 Candidatus Dadabacteria bacterium UBA2774 | reverse complement strand
TATTAACAATATTTGTGATTTTCAGCCAAATTTTGTTGATTAAGCTAATTGCCGTCCTCCGGATCAACCGAATATTCCCTCTAAACCCCCTTTAGATACAGTAGTTTGTTAAATTGTCGGTCTTCGGCACACATATTGCTTTTAAATACTAATCACACTAAAGATAAGGACCTTTTAGATACATACGGAGATAAATTATGACTAGCAACTGTGCCCACTTACGTAATCACGCGAACCGGGTAATTTTATGTTATCACCTTAGGAACAGCGAATCCTCAACGCTCGAATATAAGCTTCAAAACATTTCGTCAATTTCACTATAATGTTCATATCTAAATTTTAATTAGCTACAATGAGGAGAGATGATGAGGATACTGCCCAGCTTTATTACAATAATACTAATCTCATGTCTATTAGTAGGCGGCACAGCCAATGCCGTAGAACCTGACGCCGATCTGACAGAGCTCAGTCTTGAGGAGCTAATGGGTGTAGAGGTCACGACGCCTTCTAAAAAAGAGGGGTCATTATTCGATACACCGGCAGCCGTATACGTAGTCACGGGTGAAGAGATACGGCGCTCTGGAGTTAGGAGTATTCCAGACGCGCTACGCATAGTGCCCGGAGTGGAAGTAGCGCAAATAAACGCAAACGAGTGGGCGGTTACCATTAGGGGCTTCAATAACAGTTTTGCAAATAAGCTCCTGGTCCTGGTAGACGGCAGAAGCGTTTACGACCCTTTCTTTTCAGGAGTATTTTGGGATGAGGTAGATACCCTTTTGGAGGACATTGACCGTATAGAGGTTATTAGGGGTCCGGGCGGAGCTATTTGGGGGGCAAACGCGGTAAACGGTGTTATAAATATAATCACAAAAGAAGCTAAGGATACGGAGGGGATATTCCTGCAGGGAGGGGGCGGAAATGTGGAACAGGGATTTGCCGGTCTTCGTTACGGTGGAAAAGCGGGAGAGAACTTGTACTATAGGGCTTACGGAAAATTTTACAACCGGGACAGCTTTAAGAGCAGAAGCGGAGGAGACGGGGACGACGACTGGAAATCCTATAGGGGCGGCATAAGGGTTGATTGGGACAATAAAGACAGTGACGTTGTGACTCTCATAGGAGATATCTATAAAATAAATGCAAACCGCTCGCTTACGATAAGCTCTCTATTCCCACCCTTTGAACAAACATCCAGAGTCGATTCCAACACTACTGGAGGAGATGTACTCCTACGCTGGACACATGCGTTTTCTGAAAATTCCAATACCGTATTTCAAACCTACTATGATATTGCAGAAGGTGAAGTAGGCTCGTTCACAAAAGAGAAGCGGCAGACATTCGACGTCGAATTTCTGAACCGATTTAAACTTAATTTCCTAACCGATCATGATGTTATTTGGGGACTCGGCTATCGTGTTGTAAATGAAGACTTAAACGGCAGCTTCGTATTCGATCCTGGCCAGGAAAACCAGACTGACAATCTTTATAGTGCGTTTGTGCAAGACGAGCTTACTCTTATAAGCGAGAAGCTTTTTCTTACAATCGGTTCAAAATTTGAGCGTAACGATTTTTCGGGTTTTGAGATACAACCCGACGCAAGGCTTCTATGGGCGGTGAACGAGACCAACAGAATATGGGCTGCCGTTTCGCGCGCCGTGAGAACCCCTTCACGCACCGAAAAAGACGTCAGTTTTGTAGCGGACGCATTCCTGAACCCTGAAACAGGACTTCCGACTCTGATTGTGGCTGAAGGCAGCGAAGATTTTGAATCAGAAGACCTTCTCGCTTTGGAAGTGGGATACAGAACCCGCCCGTTAAATTCAGTGTTTATCGATATTACCGGCTTCTATAATCATTATAAAAATCTTGAATCCATAAAACCGGGAGAGCCGTTTATAGTTAACGAACCCGTACCTCACCTGGTGGTCCCGCTCATTTTTAATAACGGACTAAAAGGAGACGGTTATGGATTTGAGATAGCAACAAAGTGGAGCCCTGTTGATTATTTCAGGCTCCATGCAAATTACTCGTTTCTAGAGCTTGATCTGGAGAAAGATTCCGATAACCCGGAGCCAAGATTCAGAGGAGACGCGAGCCCAAATAATCAGATAAAAGTTCAGTCATTTATTAACCTTCCCTATAACGTAGAGCTCGATACTTCTTTGTATTGGGTAGAGAAACTGCCTGCGCTCGATATACCCTCATACACGAGGCTCGATGTCAAGCTCGGGTGGGAGCCGCTTGAGGGAGTAGAGATAAGCGTAGTCGGACAAAACCTTATTGAAGAGCATTTTGAGTTCAGTGATTCCTTTATCGGTAATGCTACGAGGATACCGAGAAGCGTATTTGGAGTCCTTACAATAGAGTTTAAATAATAGGGTTTAAAACTATTATATAGGCAGGACAGGAAATATATTGTTAAAGAAATATTTTAGTGTTATTCTTATCGTTTTACACTTGTTAGCGGTTGACGGCGTTGACTATGCACACGCTCAGTCCGCTTCACGGGAAGATGTTCAAGCAGCTTTCATACATAAGTTTATAAAATTCATAGAATGGCCGGATACTGCTCTACCTTCTGACTCTAAAGTTATTGTAGTCGGTATTATCGGTAAGGGGCCAATGGTTAATGCCATGGTTAAGATCGAAGGGAAGGAAGTCGGAGGACTTAAAATAGTAGTCAGGCAGGTGGAGAGACTTCGGGAAATTGAAAGTTGTAACGTTCTATTTATCAGTCCTTCAGAAGAGAAGAGACACGAGAAGATCTTAAATCATGTAAAGGGGTCGAATATTTTAACCGTCGGACAAACAAAGGGTTTCGCTCATAAGGGAGTGATTATAAACTTTGTTATAGTGGGTAATAAAATCAGGTTTGAAATAAATCTAAACGCCGGAGCAGAGGCAGGTCTTAAGATAAGCTCTAAACTCCTTAACCTGGCTACTAATGTAATAAGGTAAATTTCGCATGACGGGGTATATAAAGTGCAGTTTATAAAAAACCTATCCATAAAAAGAAAATTAATATTAATAGTTCTCATAACAACCGGGGCAGCTTTGTTCCTGGCTTCGATCGCGCTTATCACTGACGATTATATAAGGTTCCGCTCTGAAATAAAAAGAGAGCTTACAAGCACTGCAAAAATAGTGGATTTGAACAGCACTGCCGCTCTTGAGTTCGGAGACCCTGAAGCGGGAAAAGAAATACTATCGGCACTAAAAGAAGATCCCCGGATAGTATCCGCCACTATTTACACTAGTGAAGGAGAGGTATTCGCTTCATATAATTCCCAAATTTATAAAGTAGAAACAGACACAAGCTCAAGAAATAAGACAACCGTAGACATAAATTCAGCGCAACCCAGAGCTCCCGGAACTTACATCGAAAACGATTTGATGATGATATATCTCCCGATAACTCTGGATAATGAGCAAATCGGAACAATGTACATAAGCGCCGACATGAATGCTGTCTACTCCTCGCTATGGCAGAACATCGCAATTATCTTGATCATTTTTCTCATATGCTTCCTTGTAGCGTTCATGCTTTCGACAGCGCTTCAGAAACTGATCTCTCAGCCCATACTGAACCTGGCTGGCATAGCAAACCGTGTATCGGAAAGTAAAGATTTTTCGATTAGGGCTACCAAAGAGAGTGATGATGAATCCGGCGTACTCGTCGAGCATTTCAACGATATGCTCTCACAAATCGAAGAAAGGGATCAGGAGCTTCAGAGGGCGCAGGACGAGCTTGAGAAAAGAGTAAGGGAAAGGACAAAGGAGCTGGAGCTAGAAATATCCGAGCGAAAAAGGGCGGAGGAATCGCTTAAATACCGCTTCGAGTTCGAGAAACTCATTTCAGGGCTTTCAAATCTATTTATAAACCTTTCGCCGGATCAAATTGAAGGAGGCATTAACTACGCCCTTGGGGTAATAGGGAAATTTGAAGGTATAGACAGAAGTTACATCTATCAGTACAGAGAAGACTCAGGAATCCTGAGTTGTACTAATGAGTGGTGCAGAGAGGGTATTGAGCCAAGGACCACAATTCTAAAAGAGAAGAGCTCTAATAGTCTTCCTTGGATATTCGAGCGTCATATGAGAGGTGAAGTAATATATTTCCCCAGCATAGAAACTCTACCGGAAGAAGCGACCTATGAAAAAGAGGCATTTGTCATGGCCGGCATAAAATCCATGGTTGCAGTCCCCATGGTCTTCGGGCACACGGTAATAGGTTTTCTCGGACTGGAGTCTTTGAAAGAGAAAAAAGTTTGGCCCGAAGACATCATATCGCTACTAAATATTGTCGCAGAAATATTTGTTAATGTGCTTGAGCACAAAAAAACGGGTACTGAGCTTAGAGAATCGCAGGAGATGTTGAAGCTCGTAACGGAGAATATACCGCAGGCAGTTTTCTGGAAAGATGTTGATTTAAAGTATATGGGGTGCAATAAGACATTTGCCTTGCACACCGGCATAAACTCCCCCGAAGAGATAATAGGAATGATGGACAGTGACTTGGTATGGAGAGAGGGAGAAGCTCGGTTATTTGAAGAAACAGATAAGCGAGTTATTGAGAACGACAAGCCCGAATACCATATTATCACAGCTCAGCTTCAGGCAGGAGGTAAGGATGCATGGGTTGATATGAACAAAATACCCCTTCACGATGACACTGGGGCGGTTGTGGGTATTCTTGGCACTTACGAGGATATTACGGAACGAAAGATGATGGAGGAAGAGTTACTCAGAGCTCAAAAATTGGAATCCCTGGGTATTCTAGCAGGCGGCATAGCACACGATTTCAACAATCTTCTAACAGCTATTTTGGGGAATATTTCTCTTGCAAAATCATATCAGGATTCTCAGGAAAAGCTTGTCAAAAGATTATCTGAGGCCGAGCGGGCTTCTCTTCGCGCACGCGACCTGACCCAGCAGCTCTTAACATTTGCTAAAGGCGGGGTTCCGATTAAATCCGTCACGTCCGTAAAAGAGCTCCTTAAGGAATCGGCTGAGTTTGCCGTCAGGGGATCAAACTCCAGGTGTGAATACACAATCCCTGAGGATCTTTGGTCAGTAGAAATCGACGAGGGACAGATAAGCCAAGTCATAAATAATCTGGTTATTAATGCAAAACAGGCAATGCCCGAAGGAGGGATTGTAAATATTGCAGCCGAAAACCTTAAGATTAAGGAAATCGGTCATCTCTCAGGAAAAAGATACATAAAAATATCTATACAGGACTCGGGGGTCGGTATACCTCACGAATACCTCTCAAAGATATTCGATCCTTATTTCACGACAAAACAGGAAGGGAATGGCCTTGGGCTTGCAACTTGCTACTCGATAATTAAAAAACACGACGGATCGGTAACCGTTGAGTCGGAACCGGGTCATGGTACTACTGTTAAAGTCTTGCTGCCTGCATCATCCACAAACTACAGCGTCGATGTTGAATCTTTTGACAAACATATCAGCGGATGCGGAAGAATATTGGTCATGGATGATGAGGAGCTTGTGAGAGAAGTCGCAGGAGAAATGCTCATTAGTCTTGGGTATGAAGTCTCATTTGCTAAAGACGGCTCTGAGGCAATCAGTATGTACCAGGGCGCGGGGCAAAACGGCGGGGACTACGACCTGGTAATACTTGACCTCACAGTGCCCGGGGGTATAGGGGGGAAGGAGACTGTGGTGAAGTTAATTGAGATTGACCCCGAGGTAAGAGCAATTGCTTCAAGCGGCTACTCGCACAACCCCGTGATGTCAGATTTTAAGATGCATGGCTTTTTGGGGGTTATAGCTAAACCCTATAAGCTGAAAGAACTGGGCGAAGTCGTAAACAGTGTCATACAAAAAACAGACGCTTAGTGCATTGCAGCATCTAAAGAGAAGTCGACAAGTACTTTGTATTCGCTACATCTGCTCTACACTGTACCCCTTCTTACTAAGAAGTTTAATGAGCCCCTCCTGACCCACAAGGTGCCCTGCGCCCACAACAACCAGGTAATTTTTATCCCCTCTCAGATAGCTCTGGATCTCTTTAAGCCAATTCTTGTTACGATTAACGATGAGCTTGTCATACACCTGGGGATATTCTCCATAGCTTCTTAGAATTAACTCCTGAAACTCTTCTTCATCCCCCCTTCTCCATGAGTCGATTAAGCTTGAGAGTTCAAGCTCAATTACATCCAGGTCTTTTAGCGTATGAAGAAGTACCTCGTCCTGATGCTCCTCTCCCAAAGACGCAATTAAGTCGATTTGGAACTCAGCTGTCTCTAGGCCCCTCACTTCTTTGCTGGATTCCTTAGCCTTATTATAAAAATATTGATCTACTCCGTATTCAGGGTTAAAACCCATCTTGGCGAGCTTTAATATCGTCACCGTTACCGCTAAAAACCAGGGCTTGGTAACCGAGAACATTTTTATATCGACCCCAAGCTCTTTGAGCTCATTTTTAGCAAGTTGGTATGTCTCAGGTGAAACGGTATCTTGGAGTGTCTTCCCTTTTTCAAGCGCTGCCTTTGCGAGGACCATTTTTATTGTTTCGGGCCTGTCCAATTCCCCGGGATCAACCTCGAACACCACTACCTCAGAATCCTTAAAAGCCTCCTCGTATGCCTCTCCGAGCGGATAGCTGTCTTGATTGAGCAGGTGTAAAGAACCAAGTATATATACGGTATTGCTATCTGATTTAGCACTCCATAGAAAGCTCTTTTCCCCAGAATGGGCAGTGTTCTGAGCAAACGCCGGGCTTTGGGTAACAAGTATTAATAAGAGCGCAATAAAGCACTCAAGATACTTGTGTGAATCTCTTTTTCTCAATGTTATTTTCTCCCTGACTCAAGTAGAGGTAAAAGTATAAAGCATTCAAACTCCCTTTGTTAGAAACATATAGGAAATGGTTAGTAAACTATTATAGTCGGAATGGAGCACTGTCAGATGCGCTCAGACTTAACCCAGATAATCGCGTCCTCGAGCCTGTCGTTACCCCAGAACAGCTCATCACCAGCCGAAAACGTAGGAGCGCCGAATATGCCTTTTTCCATTGCTTGCTCGGTTTGGGCTCTTAGCTTTAGCTTAGTTTCATCTGATTTAGCTCGCTCTATCACTTGGGCACTGCTCTTGCCGATTGAGTCAAGGATGGAAGCTATAACAGCCTCATCGGATATATCTTTATCCTGGGCAAAATTAGCTTGAAATACCTTTCGTGAGAACTCTTCGCACCAACCCTCTTGCTCGGCAACGAGTGCCACTCTTGAAACCCTGAGCCCGTTTCTGGGAAACTCAGAGGGTTTCTCCCATGGGATACCGTACTTATCAGCAAGACGCTCTATGTCGCGCCACATATAACGGCCCTTTGACTCGTATATATTAAAGGGGGAAGTTGCCCATCCCTGGCTCTTGAATATAGGTCCGAGAAGAAAGGGTCTCCATTTAATCAAGACACCTTCCCTCTTTGCCAACTCATCTATTCTCATCACTGAAATATAGGAGTAAGTGCTGGCAAATTCATACCAGAACTCAAGCTCTGGTTTCATAAGAGACTACCTTGTTCTTTACAACGTTTGATTGTAAATAGATTATATTGACCCTGAGCTGCTAAGCTTCTTGGGCTGCCCCGCTATCAGCAAGCTGCCCGTCCAGTATCAGTAGAGCAGAGCTGCTGTTTCCGGCTATCTTTAGCTTCTCAAGTACATCTTTAGCGCTCTTTTCTTCTTCCACCTGCTCCTGTATGAACCACTGCAGCTCTACAGCGGTTGCGTGGTCGTTTTCATTTATCGCCTGCTCATAGAGCTTATTAATCATCCCGCTAACTTCCCTTTCATTATCCAAAACCTGCTGGAACATGTCGATCAGAGATTTGAACTTAGCGTTTGGTTTATTGATTGACTGGAGTGTTACCTTTGCATCTCTATCAATCATATAATCAAAGAGTCTCATAGCGTGCGTAAGCTCCTCTGCGCTCTGTCTGCGGAGCCAGGCCGCAAAACCCTGCATATTAATAGACTCGCAGTGAGCCGCCATCGAAAGATAGGTATATGAGGCAAAATACTCGTTTTTAATCTGATCATTAAGTGCGTCCTGAATATGTTTACTCAGCATAAAAACCTCCTTAATCTAGTGTGAATTGAATTGTATGCAATTTCCTAATAATAGCCTATTCTTATTTATAAGTATCGCATAATCGTACACTCAAATCAAGTGACTACTAGGTGGGAATAATTACCATTTA
>DEIM01000001.1:0-13504 GCA_002352485.1 Candidatus Dadabacteria bacterium UBA2774 | reverse complement strand
AAATATTCACAATTGAGATATATAGTTTTCGAGTTGGTTTTTCATGTATAACCGATAATACTAGAGGATTGACTCGAATCTATAATACGACTTAGATTATCTGAGATATGAAATGGTTGAAAAAGATAAGCAAGTGAGAAAACGGGGAGAGACTCTAAGCTGGAGTATGTACGACTGGGCAAACTCCGCTTTTGCTACAACCATTATGGCGGCTGTGCTCCCGATCTACTACAGCCGGGTCGCCGGGACAGAGCTTGGCGCTAATACCGCAACCGTGTACTGGGGATACACCCTTTCAATTGCACTCCTGATAACTGCCGTGCTGGCCCCTGTCATGGGAGCGATAGCAGACTACTCGGGACTGAAGAAAAAACTCCTTTTGACTTTCGCCGGGTTAGGCATATTTGCCACTGCGCTTCTATATTTCGTCACCACGGGAGACTGGTTTATAGCCTCACTATTTTTCATATTCGGGAACCTCGGGTTTTCAATGTCCGATGTGTTTTACAACTCTCTTCTTCCAAGCGTTTCGACCCCGGAGAATATAGATAGGGTATCTACAATGGGATACGCACTTGGATACCTCGGAGGGGGGATACTACTCGGGATAAATATCTTAATGATCGAGTTAATACCGGACAAGATACTAGCCACTCGTCTTTGCTTCGTCTCGGTCTCGA
Source organism: Candidatus Dadabacteria bacterium UBA2774 (assembly GCA_002352485.1). Lineage (GTDB taxonomy): Bacteria > Desulfobacterota_D > UBA1144 > Nemesobacterales > UBA2774 > UBA2774. Next base: position 12,824 of record DEIM01000001.1, on the reverse strand, counting down.
TTTGGTGGGCGTTGTTCACGATCCCGCTTATTTTAAACGTAAGGGAGCCAGAGATTAAACCTGACGACTCCCAGCCCCGTGCAAACCCGGTAAGGGTAGCCTTTAGACGAATCTACGTTACGTTCGGAGAGCTCAGAAAATACAGAGAGCTATTTTTATTTCTCATTGCATTTTGGATTTATAATGACGGCATAGGAACGATAATAAAAATGGCGACTATATACGGAGCTGAAATCGGCATTGATGAAACGGCGCTTATCGGAGCTCTGTTGATGACCCAGTTCGTAGGTATTCCCTTTACCTTTGCGTTCGGTCGTCTAGCAGGTTATCTGGGAACGAAAAATTCCATCCTGCTCGGTCTCACTGTTTATACCGGGATTGCCATTGGAGCTTACTTCATGGAGAGTGCTATTCATTTCTGGATACTCGCTTTTTTGGTAGGCACCGTACAGGGTGGTACACAGGCGCTCAGCCGCTCGCTTTTTGGCTCTATGCTCCCAAGAGATAAAACGTGTGAGTTTTTCGGGTTTTACGGTATGAGCTCAAAATTTGCGGGCATAGTAGGACCTCTTGCTTTTGCCCTTGTATCACAGATCATGGGCTCTAGCCGTCTTGCCATCGTAATGTTAGTCGTCTTCTTTATCGGAGGGGCGGTTTTGCTTGTGAGGGTCGATGAAAAAAAAGGCATAGAGCACGCGAGCAGCACAGCTTAGCAAATGAATGCGTTCTACAAGTAGACCTAAATATTTAATGATTACACATAGTTAGAGATGCATATAGACCATCTCGGGCATTCGAATGAACTATGTGAATTCAAGTATATTACTTTCACACACCCGGTCGATAGCAAGATTTTGGTCGTGCAAATCACTGCAATCATGCGATTAAATCAAAACACTTGACAACGTATTTTGGTATCTGTTAGGATGTAACTTACGGATCTGGGTGGGGCCAAACAACACATTTAATTTTAGAGTAAAAGTTATCCACACCTGTGTATAACTTGTGGATGGATTGTCTTTAAATTTGGAGGATCGAAGTAAAATTGACTGCTAAAAGACTACCTCTTAAACATGATTTGAGATCTCTTTTTTCAGACTCGGCGGAAGAGGGTAGAGGTCTGGAACACTTTATAGGCTCATCAGTATTGGAGCAAAATCCTGTAGTAAAAAGAGATAGACCTAAAGCCGCAGACGACAAAGTCCGGTGGCAACCCGTGCTTGAGAGAATCAAGAAAAAATCTAACCCCCAGGTGTTCTTCTGGTTTGCACCGCTTGAGCCGCTTTCTGAGACCGAGGACTGTCTTGTGCTCAAAGCGAACAGCGAATTTGACAGGGACTGGATAAATAACCACTACCTTGAATTCATTAACGATACTATAAAAGATGTGTATGGTAAGAGAGTAAGCCTGATGATTGAAGCGCGCGAGGAAAGCCGGGTAGTCAAAAAAACCGAAAGCGCGTACAAACCAGAGGTTCGCATACCCCCAAAAACCGATAAGCTTTATAGGGGGGTTCTTAACCCCAATTACAGCTTTGATCGCTTTATCGTAGGATCGAGCAACCAGTTCGCTCATGCTGCCTCGACAGCCGTTGCAAGTAAGCCAGGAGAAGCCTATAACCCGTTATTTATCTACGGCGGAGTAGGGCTTGGTAAAACACATTTAATTAACGCTATAGGAAATTATGTTCTAAGAGCTACATCCAATATGGCACGGGTGTGCTGCATTTCCGCCGAACATTTTACAAACCAGGTAATTAACAGCATTAAATCAAACAAAATGGAAGAATTCAGAAACCGCTACCGCTTTGGGTGCGACTTGCTTTTGATTGACGACATACAGTTTATTGCCGGAAAAGAGAGCACACAGGAAGAGTTTTTTCATACATTTAATACTCTTTATGAATCTAAAAAACAGATAGTCCTCACAAGCGACAAATCCCCCAAGGACATGTCTTACTTAGAGGAGAGGCTGCGATCAAGGTTTGAGTGGGGCCTCATAACTGATATTCAGCCCCCTGAGACAGAGACAAGAATTGCAATAATTAAAAACAAAGCCGAAACTGAAGGGCTTTCTCTTCCTGACAAAGTAGCCCTCTACCTAGCCGAAAACACAACTTCAAATATTAGGGAGCTTGAGGGAACGCTTACGAATTTAATGGCTCACGCAAAGCTTCTTAACGCAGAGGTTTCACTTGATCTGGCAAAAGAAGTGCTTAAGAATATCCTAAAGAAACAGGACAAAAAATTCCTCAGCATTGAGAGCATCCAAAAGGAAGTAGCAAGCTACTGCGGGCTCAGGGTCCAGGATCTAAAATCTGAAAGGAAGCAGAAGAATATTGCTCTCCCAAGACAGATTGCCATGTTTCTCGCTAGGAGATACACAGGGGCTTCCTATCCGGAGATAGGAGAGAAGTTCGGAGGAAAGGATCACTCTACGGTAATCCATGCTGTTAAGAAAATTGAAAAAAATATGGGAAACGACCCTACTTTAACAAACACGGTGAAAACTCTTTCGCGTAATATTGAGAGTTTAATGAGTGGATAAGCGGTGTATAAAGCTGTGAACAAATCTGTGGATAATAAGTAGTTAGCAAATTATTGGAATAAACTGTGGATAGATGTTGATAGATACCCAAAATAGTAAACAGGTTTATCAACACAAGGAAATTAATAATTACAAGTAGTTAGGATGGAAAACAAGTTACCAACAGGCCCTACTACTAATACTACTATTAATAGAGTATATTGATTATTATTAGTACACAGGAGTAGACAGAATGAAATTTAGGACACAAGCAGAAGCGTTTTCGCAAAAACTAGGTATAGTGCAGGGGATATCGGAAAGACGTGCTACAATGCCAGTTCTCTCTCATGTGCTTATTACTGTAAATAAAAATAAGATTGAAATTTCCGCAACCGATCTGGAAACCACAATGAGCACTTGGTGTGATGCCGAGGTATCCGAGGACGGCAGCCTTGCAATACCCGCAAGAAAGCTCTTTGAGATAGTTAAGGAGCTTCCGGATGGGGAATTAGAGATAGAGGAGATCGGAAATCACTGGGTCGAGATAAGGGCCTCATCTGCGGTATTTAAAATTGCGGGTCTTCCGAGTGAGGATTTTCCGATTATTCCCGAGCTGCATTCGGATCAGCTATTTTCAGTACAAAGCTCTGTAATCGAAGAGATGATCTCAAAAACTATATTTGCTGTTTCCCCTGATGAGCTCAGAAGAAACCTTGCCGGTATTTATTTTGAAGAAGCAGGTGACAAGGGAATCAGACTCGTAGCAACAGACGGGCACCGACTATCACTCGTAGAAAAAGAGATTGATACCAAGGTTAAGTTCGACAAGGGGTTTGTGGTTCCGAAAAAAGGAGTAGGCGAGCTTAGAAAAGTGCTTAAGCTCACAGAGAAATTAAAGATAGGGGTCGGCGACAATTTTTTTATGGCTGAAGGAGAGGATATTATACTTGTGGCAAGGCTTATAGATGCAGATTTTCCTGATTATAAACAGGTGACTCCCGAATCTACAAAGCTTTCGCTTATCTTAGAAAGAGGCAACTTGTTGAGCGCCCTTAGACGTGTATCTATTCTTTCTTCGGAGAAAACGAGGAGTGTTAAATTCAATATAGATAAAGACAGTCTGACTCTCGTTTCTGTTTCTCCCGAGGTGGGCGAAGCCAAAGAAACTGTTTCCTTAAGCTACTCGGGAGACCCGGTGGAGCTTGGGTTTAACGCCAGGTATCTGATGGACGTACTTGAGGTTATTACAGAGGATAAAGTTGAGATCGGGCTCATTGATGAGCTCAGCCCGGCCGTAATTAAGCCCGAGGGAGAAGATGTATATCTCTCGGTTATTATGCCAATGAGGGTATAGAGCACACTGAATATCTATGGGTAATATCCTTCATTAATTTTATGATATGTGCAGATAGCTCTGGTATCGACACTACGCTCTTTATTCAAACCAAGAACTCATATATGAATTACCTGCTTTGATATGTTAGAGCTTTTATTTCCAAATTTATGTGCTTCCTGCGGTTCAAAGCCCGTGGCCGGAAAAGAAATTTGTAATAAGTGCGAAGAAGAAATCGATTTCTTGGAGGAGTTCTCTGTTTGTGCCCAGTGCGGAGTCCCTTTTGGTTATTTTGATTCAAGAGCTTCTCAATCAATGGATATCCCTCAAGAGGCTGAGAACCCGCATTTATGCGCCAAGTGCTTAAAGGGACGTTACAGCTTTAATAGAGCCCGCTCAGTTGCAGTTTACCGAGGACCGATACGGGAAATGTTGCACGCTTTTAAATATGAGGGGAAGTTGAAACTTGCCCGATCTCTCAGCGATACTATGATAGAGCATATGCCCTTTAATATGGAAAATGTAGATGTTCTTGTCCCGGTCCCTTTATACATTGGGAAGCTCAGGCAAAGAGAGTACAACCAGTCTTCGGTGCTGGCTGCTGATATAGCTAGGCATACAGGGGTATGTGTTAATCTCATGGGGCTTGTTAAAGTAAGAGATACCTTGCCTCAGATTGAAATAAGGGATGAAGCTGCCAGGAGGAAAAACGTCAGGGGTGCTTTTCAAGTAAGGGATAAAAACACATTTCAAGGATGCTCAGTACTTCTTATAGACGACGTGTTCACAACTGGGAGCACGAGCAACGAGTGTGCAAAAACTCTTTTAAAGTCAGGTGCTTTAAGCGCGGAGGTATTAACACTTGCACGGGCACGGGGTATATAAATATATTTGACTTTGAAAAGGACGTGCTTTAGATTTATGGCTGGGATTAAGTAATTTACTTAAAATTATGTACGGAAGATTTGTCGGACTAGATATCGGTAAAACGGCTGCGCGCGTCTCTCTAATAAAAAGGGGCCTAAGAGACGTACAGCTTCTTCAAACTTTAAGTGTTCCTATAACCGAAGAGCAGCTGCAAAACCCCGAATACTTAGCAGAGCTGTTTAAGGAAAATTCACTACCGAGGGGAGATGTAGCAGTCTCTCTAAATGATAATCCGATCTCTATTAGGATTATCAAGTTTCCCTTTTCAGACTCAAAGAAGATAGACCAGGTCTATGAGTACGAGCTTGAGAATATATCCACTTTTGATCCGGCCGAGAAAATCCACAGCTATCACCTGGTAAAGAATGAGGGCGGTAGCGAGGCTATCGCATGTATATTTGAAAAAGATCAGGTGGAGACGCTGCTTGATTCCTTAAACTCGGCAGGCATAGATCCCAAGGTTATTACTTACTCACCGCTTGTTTTTGGGGCCTTAAATGACGAGCTTGAGGGTAAGAGGCCGCTTCTTTTAATAGATGTAGGAGAAACAGAGCTTGAGTTTTCTCTTTTCGATAGCGAAGGGCTTTTGCGCGTTAGATCTTCCACTCAGCCAATTGAGCTGTTTTATAGGAATGTAGCAGACAAAACAGGTGTTACGGAGCTTGATTATTCAGGCGCTTTATTCGGTGAGGGCGCAGAGGCCGATAGAAAAGAATGTATGTCACCGATAGTAAATGAGATAAAAAAGACAATCCAGTTTTTTGAACTAGAGGTAAAAGAGAAGATAAACACCATTCTTATATCAGGCCCACTTTCACTTATACCCGGAACACAGGAGCACTTGAGCTCTGAGCTTAATAGGGAGATAAAAAAGCTCTATATTCCGGAGCTCGGTGTGGATAAATCACCTCTTTTCGCAAAGTCCTATGCCCTTTCTCTTTACGGTAGCGCTCATAGAAGCGGGTACCTGAACTTCCGCAAGGACGAGTTTAAGTACGTGGGTATGGACAGGGAGCTTAGAAAGGTATTCACGGCTCCGGTAGTGCTGGCAGCAATTCTAATTCTTGTACTGATATACGGCTCCGTATCTAACTACTTAAATCTTAAAAATGAAGTAAGGGAGCGCGAAGCCAGGATAGCTGAGGTTGTTAAATCCGCTTTTCCCAATGTGAGGGCAATCCCGAGGCCTGTGCAGTATATGGAAAGTGAAGTTCAGAAGGTGAGGGAAAAGCTTGATCTTATTCAAGGTGTAGAGGGGGGACCCACTCCGCTTGATGTATTGAGGGATATATCCGCAAGTCTACCGTCCTCCATGAAGCTTACAGTAAATGAGATAAGGTATGAGAGCGAAAATAGAGTGAAAATAAAAGGTGTCTGCGATTCGTACCAGGAGGTTACCGAGATTGAAGAGGCGCTCTCAAAATCTGAGATGTTCGAGAGCGTAAACAGGGATCAAACTGGGAGCGCTGCTGACGGGAAAACAAAGTTTGAGATATCCGTGTATTTAAAATCAAACGTGTAATATGGATCTGCAAAACATAATAGAGAAAATAAAAAGCTTTATCGCACTTGGCCGCGAGAAAATAGAGACGGTCTCCTCCACCCAAAGGGACAGGAGGGCCATGTTGCTCTTGGGTGTAGTGGTGTGCGTGTTAATCTTTTACTTTGTTATCCATTTTTTCTCATCCGGGACAGAGCGCCTGGAAAAAAGAGCCACAGTACTTGAGTCTGAGCTGAGGAAAGTGCAGACACTGAGTGCAGAGTATGAGCAATCTAAAAAAAGAATGTCCGAGCTTGCCGGGAAGATTAAAAAAGGGGATGAGCCCTTAATATCGCTGTTGGAAAAAGTACTTATAGCTGAAAATATCGAGAGGCAGAACTTTTCAATCCGAGACGTTAATACCAGGGGTTCGGATAATGAAGAGCTGTTTGAGGAAAAGAGTGTAGATGTGGAGCTTAAAAGAATTTCGTTGGACGATTTAGTGGATATACTATATAAAATACAAACAAAGCAGTCGTTTCTGAAGGTGTCGAATCTGAGTATCATAACGAAAGTAAAACAAGCAGATTCTGTAAACGTAAAGCTAAGATTGTCCACATTCGATTTCAAGCAGGTGATATGAGATGCAAACGGGTGATTTGAGATGAAGGAAAGACTGAGGAATTCAAAGTACGCAAAGCCCTTTTACTATATTGTATTTTTTGTGGTTTTGTTTTTCGTATTTCTATATACCTCTTTTCCCACAGAGGGGATTAAGCAGCAGATTATTTCACAGATAACGGATAACACCCCTTATCAAGCCGAGATCGGGAGCGCTAGTATAGCAGCACCTTTTAGTCTTAAATTACAAGATGTGACTCTTTATCGCTCTAAAGACAATGTGCTTAAGATAGATAGCTTGAAGGTTAGTCCTTCAGTGTTTTCGCTATTTTCATCAAGCAATATCATTCCCTTTAAAGCCAAGCTTAACGGCGGTGAAATAAAAGGCACCTTGAGCATAAATAAATCGGGCAGCGGTCTTGATGAAATAGATGCCGAGGTAAAGCATGTAAACGTAGATAACCTCACGGCCTTTATAACAGGCTCTGAAGATGCACTTGCTCTAAGGGGCGCATTGGACGGGAATCTGAAAATCGATTTTTCTCCCGAAGCCCTCGGAGAGTTTAATTTCACCGTGGACGAGCTGGAGCTGGATAACATCATGGTGAAGGGTATCAAGCTTCCCGCTCTAAAGGGGCTTCAGTCAGTTTTCAGCGGCAATATAGAGGGACGTGAAACCAATGTACAGGAGTTGAATCTAAAAGGCGACGGTATCGATCTTCAGATAACAGGCAAGGCGCCGCTTATCTGGGAGTTTTCAAAGGGCGGGGTTATTGATCTTGGGTACCGCCTGGAAATAACAGGTGGGGAGTACGCCAAGTACAAAGGTATGTTAAGTCCCTATCTAGCTCAGCAGAGAGACGGGAGTCTGGGCGGAAAGATCATAGGCACCGTAAGTAACCCCAAGTTTGAAAAAGGCTCAGTAAAAAGATTTTAGAACCCTTAGCACTATAAAGCTTTATCTAATAATCAAATCATTCCGCGTGTGGTCAGTCATGCAAGCGAGGTTAGTCATGAATGAAAAAGAGCTTGAAAACTTACTAAAAGATGAGGGCTTTTCAGGAATATTTGTACATACCGACCGACCCCGTGCCCATTACCCTGACCATACCCATAGCGGTGTTACAGCTCACATAGTGCTCGAGGGTGAGATTACTGTGAGCTCAGAGGGCGCTACGAAAACTTACAGGGTCGGAGATAGGTTTGATGTTCCCGCAGGCGCTGTACATTCGGCAAAGATCGGCCCTTCGGGCTGCCGCTACATGATAGGGGAAAAATAATCTTTCGTCTCAAACCCAATAAAGTTTCGTAACTATCTCACATTCTCGCTTTTCCCTTCTTTACTCTGTCCTTTCAATTATCACGCTTGCTTTGAACATCCGTATTTATGGATTACCCCTCTTTGTGATATTCTTAAAATTAGGAGGTATTTGTCATGCGTATGTCAATATTCTCAGCCCTTATCGCCATACTTTTTATTGTAACGTTTTCCGTAAAAGCGGAAAAAACACCCGTAGGCTCAGAAGAAGAGATGGTGATTAAGAGCATTGTGTTTGACCAGAACACGCAGGCCCCTGTGGTGCTGCTTACAGACGAGGAAGATAGTGTCGTGCTTCCAATATGGATCGGTATTTGTGAAGCGCGCTCAATCGAAATAGGGGTTTCCGACGTCGTGCTGCCAAGGCCCATGACATATGATTTGATAGCTGCTGTCTTAAGGACTCTTAACGCGAAGGTCGAGAGGATTGTGATAGTGGATATACGTGACCAGGTTTATTATGCGCAGGTCGAAATATCGGTCGATGGAAAAGTTTCCAAAATAGATGCCCGCCCGAGCGACGCGATCGCTCTTGCGTCTAGAATGAGCGCGCCGATATATGTAAAAAAATCAGTATTAGACAAAGCTGCATTGCTTGACCCCGGGAAAGAAAAAAGGGGACTTTAAAATATCCTGGGTAATAGCGATATTCGTGAGATCGGGGAATTTGCACTTATAGTTATCGCCGCCACTATGCTGATTTGACATCTATTTCCCTGCTCGCTATCATTTGTGCCAAGACCTGATTAGTACCGGTAAATTATGGGCTCCTCGCAAAATCTAAACAAACTTAGAAAAGAGATTGACAATATTGACAAAAAGCTGCTCGAGCTTTTAAATGAGCGCGGAAGCGTGGCTTTAAATATAAGCGAGCTAAAGCGCGAGAACTCTTATAGCGTCTATGACCCTGTGAGGGAAAAGGAGATAGAGAAGAAGCTCGCCCGATTGAATAACGGCCCCCTCACCGGGGAATCCGTACTCAGTGTATACCGTGAAATAATTTCAGCCTGCCGAAAACTTCAGGAGCCTCTTAAGATAGCGTACCTGGGCCCGCGTGGGAGCTTTTCGCACCAGGCTTCATTCAGGGAGTTCGGGGGCTCAAACGAGCTAATTCCCCTGGGAAGCTTCGATGAGGTGTTTCAGGAGGTCGAGACTGGTAGAGCAAACTATGGCGTGATACCCATAGAGAACTCGGTAGAGGGCTCGGTAGGAGCGGTGCTCGATTTGCTCTCACACTCAAACCTGGTTATTACAAACGAGATATTTGAAAAGATACATCATTTCCTTCTCTCTAATTCAAAATCGCTTAAGGATATTAAAGTAGTGGCGTCCCATCCCCAAGCCTTTGCTCAGTGTAAGGGGTGGTTAGGTAAAAACCTCGGACATGCTGAATTGGCCGAGGTTGCAAGCACTGCCGAGGCCGCAAGGCTTGCCTCGCGCAAAAAAGGCTACGCCGCCGTAGCAGGCAAGTATGCTGGGGAAATATATAAACTAAACGTTCTTAAAAAAAATATTGAGGACAGCTCTCAGAATACAACGAGGTTTTTCGTTATCGGTAATACTTCCACACAGCCTTCAGGAAACGACAGAACCTCGATAGTTTTTTCACTTAAGGATAAACCCGGGGCTTTACAGAAATCCTTTTTTCAACCCTTTGCCCTGGAGTCCGTTAATCTTAGCAAGATCGAATCGAGGCCCTCAAAAGAGAGACCCTGGGAGTATTTATTTTTCGTCGATTTCGAAGGGCACACTGAAGACGCAAATATCAAAAGATTACTGTCCAAAGTAAGGAAAAACTCGGTTTATCTTAAAATTCTCGGCTCTTACCCTGCCGGAAAGCAATAATATCAACATTACAGTAGTTTAAGAAAGCACCTGGTTGAATAGGATTGCAAACGATCAGCTCAGAGGTCTAACGAGGCAAAGTAATGGTAAAACTGCTGCCCTTACCTTCCTCGCTTTCTACATCGATAGTGCCGCCGTGAAGTATCACTATATGTTTTACAATGCTCAGTCCGAGCCCCGTGCCGCCGATCTTTCTGGATCTGGTTTTATCCACACGGTAGAAACGTTCGAATATTCTGGGTAAATGCTCCTTAGGAATTCCTATTCCCGTGTCGAATACCTTTATATATAGATTCCCTTCTGGGTTACTTAGCTCGATCCCAATTGTGCCTGAGTCAGGCGTATACTTAACAGCGTTATCTATTAGGTTTAAGAACATCTGCTCCAGTAAAAATCTGTTTCCCTTTACAGTATGATGCTCTGCCCCGTTGTTAAATGCTATGTTGAGTTTTTTCTCAGAGGCTTTTGTCTTTATGGCTTCGAGGGATGAGGTAATTATTTCCTCGACATCGATCCATTCAAAATCGCTGTCGGGCGCAGAGCCTGAAAGATAGTCCCTGCTTTCTACCTCGGACAGTACCAGGAGGTCTGAAACTATATTAATAAGTCTGTCTGTGTGTCTTTTGATTATACCTATAAAGTGTTTAAGATCCTCGGTGTTTTCATACGCGCCTTCTTCAATCGTTTCGCTGTAGCCTTTTATAGCCGTAAGAGGGGTCCTGAGCTCGTGTGAGACGTTTGCAATAAAATCGGCTTTTATCTTCTCAAGCCTCTTAAAGTCCGTTATGTCAAACATAACGACAATTACTTCTTCTTCTGGCGATTCAAGCGGGATGACATTGAGCAGGTAGTAGCGCTCCTCGGGATAGAGATAGAATATCTCTTTAGTGTCGGGTCTGCGCTCGGAGAGTACGTTCTCGATGAGCTCTGTAACCTCTCTATTCCTGAGTATTTCCCAGTACTGCTTCTCCTTGGGATTGTCCTTGATGTTAAACATCTCCAGGAGTGCGTTGTTAGTGATAATTGCTTTTCCATCCCGAGAGAGCACCATAACGCCTTCACTCATTGCGCTTAATACTGCTTCGAGCTGATTTTTTTCACTGGAAAGCCGTTTAAATAGCTCATTTAATCTTTGCGCCATTTGATTAAGGGCGTTTGAAATTTTGGGTATTTCACCCTTTAGCTCTGAAATCGGGATATCCACGTTAAGATTACCGTGCGCTAATTCCTCTGAGATATTGATTAGGGGGTTAAGGGACTTCCTTAGCGATTTGGAGAGCGCAAGCAAAAGAGCCGCAGCTATAATAGCGATTATGAGGGATATATAAATAATCCTTTTTTCTATTGGCAATATACTCTTCTGAAGGATATTCAGAGGCAGTGAGGTTCTTACTACATAGTCGGCATTACCCCCAGGGCNNTAAAACGGGAATGGCTACATAGAATAGCTCTTTCTGAAGGGTGTTGCTGTAGCGTGTGCTTTGTCCGGTGTGCCCGTTTATCGCCTCTTTGATCTCAGGTCTTTCCGAGTGGTTTTCCATTTCTCTTGGGTTTTTATCTGAGTCCCCGAGAACCACACCGTGTTGATCTATTACTGTAATCCTGACGCCGCTTTTTTCACCGAGCCTGGTTACTAAGTCCTGTACCTGTTCTATGTCCTTAGCCCTCAGCGAAGGTTCCAGCACTGCGCTTACCATGTTGGCCGAGCGGACTAAATTCTGCCGGGTGAGCGAGTGGTCATATTTTCCGAGCTGTCCGATTACAATGACGGTGAATAAAAAAAGTGCCAGGAATACTATTATGAAGGAGGGAATGAACTGTTTCCGGAATATACTCAATAGATTTCTACTCTTCTAATTTATAACCTATACTCCTAACAGTTTTAATCAAATTGCCGGCAATGCCAAGTTTTTCTCTTAGATTTTTTATGTGGACATCTATTGTTCTGTCGTATACAAGCTTGTCGTCTCCCCAAAGCCTCTTCTTTTTAAGGAGCTGATCCCGGGTGAATACCCTGCCCTTTCCCTCAGCCAGGACTTCAAGGATCTTAAATTCGGTTGTGGTAAGAATGATTTTTTTGTCATCTACAGTGACCTCGTATTTTTCTAGGTTAATCGCAAGCGGGCCCGCTTTGATTATATTGTCCTTAATCTCCATTGTCCCGATCCGCCTGAGTACGCTCTTACATCTGGCCACGAATTCTCGCGGGCTGAAGGGTTTCACTATATAGTCGTCTGCGCCAAGCTCAAGCCCCACAACTACGTCTGCCTCCGAAGCTTTTGCTGTCAGCATAATAATAGGTACCGATGCCGTAGTACTTTTTTGTTTCAGCATTCTGCATATCTCAAGCCCGTCTATTCCGGGAAGCATTATGTCGAGTACCGCAAGATCGGGTACTACGGATCCGACGTAGGAAAGAAAATCCCTTCCGTTGTGAAACTCCTTTACCTTAAAGCCCTCTCTTTTTAAATGATGGCTTACAAGCTCCACTATATCTTCTTCGTCATCCACAATGGTTATTAGTTTTTCACTCATTTAAATATCCTAACTCCCGTTTATCATAAGCAATTTTATCTATAGATTATATAAAAGGTTTATAGTTGCAATAACACCCTTCTTGTCTTAACGCAATCTTAACACTTATTTCACAATAGCTTAACTCTACTTCTATATCTTCTAGGTCAAAATATATTTGTACAAAGGAGGAAGTTGAGAGATGAAATTTCTATTAAAAATGCTTATCTTGGCTGTGCTCGTTTTGCCTTTTAGCGGT
>DEIM01000028.1:2892-4194 GCA_002352485.1 Candidatus Dadabacteria bacterium UBA2774 | reverse complement strand
CCGAAAAGCTTTTTCCCAAATCCAAGAGAGAATTTCTCGACTCTTACCCCGCTCCACTTGGCAACTAGGAAATGCCCGAGCTCGTGTATGAATACCAATATTCCTATAACGAAAATAAAAGCTACTATTGCAATCATGTTTATATATTCTCCAGTCGTGTTTTGTAATATTCTAGTTTTTGATTAAATCCGCCGCCTTCTCTCTTGCCCATTTATCGCTTTGTATGACAGCTTCAAGTGTATCTGCCGCGGCTCCTTTGTGAAGCTCCATAACCCTGTCCACTGTTTTTACGATATCAGTAAACCCGATCTTTCTTCTAAGGAAAGCCTCAACAGCGATTTCATTTGCTCCGTTCATCACCGCTGGCATGGTGCCACCTTCCTCAAGCGCACCGAACGCGAGAGCAAGTGAAGGGAATTTCTTGAAATCAGCTTCTCTGAAGCTTAGCTCTGATAAATCCCGTGGTTTGGCATTGTCCCTTCGCATGTCAGTCCTGTCAGGATATGAAAGCGCGTAAGAGATCGGAATCCTCATGTCCGGGATGCCCATCTGCGATATAATCGAGCCGTCTATATATTCTACCATAGAGTGTACAATGCTCTGGGGATGTATCCAGACCGATATCTTCTCAGACCCTACGCCGAAGAGCCATTTTGCCTCTATTACCTCAAACCCCTTGTTCATAAGTGTAGCTGAATCTATGGTGATTTTCTTCCCCATAACCCAGGTCGGATGGTTTAACGCAACCTCCGGTGTGACGTCTGTGAGCTCCTCCACCGGAGTGTCCAGAAACGGCCCGCCCGAAGCCGTGAGTATGAGTCTTTTCACATCCTTCTTGTCCCCGCACTGAAGCGCTTGAAAAAGCGCGCTGTGCTCGCTGTCCACAGGGAGGATAGTGACGTTATTCTCCTTTGCCTCTTTCGTTATAATTTCCCCCGCGATAACCAGGGTCTCTTTATTCGCAAGCGCAATGTCTTTTCCTGCCCGCACAGCGCTGAGCGTGGGCTTTAGCCCTGAGGCCCCGACCATGGCAGACACTACAGTGTCTGCACCCTCAATCGATGCCACCCGGGACGCCCCCTCATCTCCGTACACAATTTCGGTCTCAGAGCTGTTTAACCCGGACTTAAGCGCAGCGGCAAGCTCGGGGTCTTTTACAGAAGCAATGGCGGGCTTGTATCTGAGTATCTGCTCCCTAAGTAACTCGAGATTTCCCCCGCACGAAAGCCCCACGACATTATACTTGTCGGGGTTGGCCGAAATTACTTCGAGGGTTTGTCTGCCGATTGAGCCGGTTGAGCC
>DEIM01000028.1:0-2829 GCA_002352485.1 Candidatus Dadabacteria bacterium UBA2774 | reverse complement strand
ATGGCTTTTATCAGGTGACGTTTTCTGAAATTTGGCCAGAGAGTTTTTGTGACATAAATCTCCGTATACGCAAGCTGCCAGAGCATGAAATTAGATAGCCTCATCTCACCGCTAGTGCGTATCAGAAGGTCGGGTTCGGGGAGATCCCCGGTATATAGGTAGTTTGAGAAATTCGATTGGTTTATTTTCTCAGGAGAGATTTTACCGTTTGAAGCGATTTTTTTTACAGCGTCCACTATCTCCTCTCTGCCCCCGTAGCTAAGGGCCAGGGTAAGCGTAAGGTCTCTGCAGTGGCGGGTTTTCTCCATCGTTTTTGTGAGCACTTCGTACACGTCCTCAGGAAGCTCGTGGAGTCTTCCTATTGCGTTTAGCCTAACGTCGTTTTCTACCAGTCTTTCCCCCTCTTTTAAGAGGTACTGTTTAAGAAGCTCCATAAGAGCCTTTACTTCCTCTTTGGGTCTGTTCCAGTTCTGCGCTGAAAACGCGTAGAGAGTGATGTGCTTGATGCCCAAATCTCTTGCCCCTTTCATAACGGCGCGCACCGATTTCATGCCCTCTTTATGCCCGCTGATACGGTCAAGATTTTTCTTCTTGGCCCACCTGCCGTTGCCGTCCATTATGATGACTACGTGCTCGGGGAGTTTCTTAGGATCGACTTGCGATTCGAGTTTTCCTTTCATCGAACTTGTAATTATAACACCTGAGTTACATTAAAAAAGTAAGTGTGATTGATTGAAAATCGCTGGGGATGACATTCAGATGTATGCGCAATAATACCGCTATTTAAAGAACGCGTTTGAGATAAATGAAATCGGCCGGGCTATAAAGATAACTATTAAAAGCACGCCCGAAATGACAAAGAACGCAAGAAAGTAAATTAGAAGCGAGACAGGTATAAATACTATCTTGTAGAGTATAAACCAGTCCTTAGAGACCTCGAGCACGACCGAGGTGTAGGTTCCGATAAACCTGCTTATTACTGTGAATACCATATTCAGCATAATTTCTTCCGGTAAGTAAAATATATTATCCGCCCGATAAGATCAAGAAAGCGAAAGCTAAATACTACTTAATTAGGATACTTCAGCTCACCTTTTTTTAGAAATTTTTATATTGAAAGGTCCCCGGTTATCTCTGAACGTTGATGATATACTCATAAAAAATAATTAAGAGGAGAATGATAATGGACATAGATGAGAAAACTTATGCTGAGATAGCTAAGATGATTCATAGTGACGATAGTCCGGTGGGTATAGATGCCAAAAAGACCCATATCTATATTATTTACAAGCTTACTCAGATCGAAAAACGGCTGGAAGCCTTGGAGAGGGAGCAAAAGTGAGATTTAGGCTGTTATTTGAAACAGTTTGTCATGCTCAAAATGACCACTATGACAGAGCACGGTGACAAAGCTGTATTTAAATGGGGCAAGTGGCAATTGACCGCTAAAGAAAATTAAGAAAATAGAGAGCTTCGGCTCCTTTTTTTCTTTCCTCAATTTTTAGATATAGACAGGACTAAACATATATTTAATCCTAAAAAATTATATTTGCTAGCTATAGTATGTTTAGTTACCCTGTTTATAGGAGCTAAATATGAAAAGACTCGTTTTAATACTTGCTATTTTTCTTGTTTTAAGCACCGGTGTACGTGCGGACGAAGCCGTATATCAGGGGCTTTCCAACTTTACCAGAGTGCTCGATCTGATCGAGCGGAATTATGTTGAGGAAGTAGACTCTGAGGAGCTTACAGAGAGCGCTATAGAGGGGATGCTAAGGACGCTTGACCCCTATTCGGCATATCTTACCCCCGAGCGTTTCAGGGAGCTTGAGATCGGCACAACCGGAGAGTTCGGCGGTGTGGGTATGGAGGTTACGGTTGAAAATGGGGTACTCACGGTAATTACGCCCATTGAAGGCACGCCCGCAGAAAGGGCCGGGATTAAACCCAGGGATAAGATCTTAGAGGTAGACGGCACGCCGACGAAAGGATTGGTAGTACAGGAAGTTGTCAAACTTCTCAGAGGCCCAAGGGGGAGTACTGTAGATGTAACGGTTCAGAGCGAGGGCGACAAAGAGCCCAGGGTTGTAACGCTTACAAGAGACAAAATAATTGTAAAGAGTGTTAAGCCCGAGCTTTTGCCGGACGGTATAGCGTATATTAAGCTTTCACAGTTTCAGGATAACACTTCTATTGAGCTTAAGCAGGCCCTTACACAGCTAGAATCAAATAACAGCGGCAACTTAAACGGCATCGTGCTGGATCTAAGGAATAATCCGGGAGGTCTTCTTAGCGAAGCTATTTCGGTAGTGGACGAGTTTGTCGATGACGGTCTCATCGTAAGCGTCAAAGGCCGCTACGAGGGACAGTCAAGAGAGCACTATGCGACAAAGAACGGGAGTTATGAGGAGCAGCCTATAGTGGTGATTGTAAACGACGGCAGCGCAAGCGCATCCGAAGTGGTAGCAGAAGCGCTCCAGGATTCAAAGAGAGCTACCATACTGGGCACCACCACTTTCGGCAAGGGCTCGGTCCAGACTATAATCAAACTCGAGGACGGAGCGGGTCTTAAGCTTACGACAGCTAAGTTTTACGCTCCGAGCGGCAGATCAATAAGCGAAGTCGGCGTAACTCCTGACATAGTTGTAGAAAACGAAGAAGACATAGATAAACAGCTCGAAAGCGCAGTGAAAATCATAAAAACCTCTAAAGCCCCGGGCAGCATTCCCAAAGGCTAGGGAGATTCCTTTTTTTGCCGACTAAAAAAAATACGAGCAGAAAACCCAGAAGAACAAGGAGAAAAAAAAGCGCGAAACTGACGCGAATTGC
>DEIM01000093.1 GCA_002352485.1 Candidatus Dadabacteria bacterium UBA2774 | reverse complement strand
AGGGACATCTCGGATTTATTATTTCAAAATATAATAGTGTATAATATTCTGTTTGCGGGTCTGATTATTTTCTTTGCGTATTTTTATACTGCGGTGATATATAATCCTGATGATCTGGCCGATAATTTGAGAAAGAACGGCGGATTTGTGCCTGGTATAAGACCGGGCAAGAAGACGGCTGAGTATATCGATAAGATACTTGGCAGGATTACTTTTATAGGTGCGATTTATGTCGCATTCGTCTGCGTGATACCTACGTTTTTACAGAGAGAGCCCTTTAACTTGCCGTTTTATTTCGGCGGTACGTCGCTCCTTATCGTTGTGGGTGTGACGCTTGATTTTGTACAGCAAATTGAGTCTTTCCTTATAACCCACAGCTATGAGGGGTTTGTAAAGAAAGGCGGGATGAAGGGGCCAAGACGATACAACGTCTAGCGGAAATTTAATATGAGATTAATACTATTCGGACCGCCCGGGGCGGGAAAGGGAACTCAAGCGAATAATATTGCAGATAAATATGCAACAGCGCATATTTCTACTGGTGATATGCTCAGAGCAGCTGTTAAAAACGGGACTGAGCTTGGGGAACTTGCGAAATCCTATATGGATAAAGGAGAGCTTGTTCCTGACAGTGTGGTTATAGGAATAATAAAAGACAGGATAAAAGAAAGCGACGCACAAAAGGGTTTTATGTTGGATGGTTTTCCGCGCACTGTGGGACAGGCCGAGGCGCTGACCCAGATGCTGGAGAGTGAGGGAGTATCGATAGACGCTGTAGTGTCGATTGAGGTAGTAGACTCAGAAATAATAGACAGAATATTAGAGCGGCAGAAGATTGAGGGGAGAGAGGACGATACGGAAGAAGTGGTTAAAAACCGCCTCAAAGTTTACAGGGATCAAACGGAGCCGCTTAAATCTTATTATGATAATCAGGGAGTACTGAAAGAAGTAGACGGTATGGGAAGTATTGAAGAGGTATTCGGCAGAATCGACAAGGTTCTGCAAGGCATATAGGAATGATTCACTTAAAGAGTAAAGAAGAAATAGAAAAGATGCGCTCAGCTGCTCAAATAGTTGTTGAGACGCTCGGAAAGCTAAAAGAATCTGTCCAGCCTGGTGTATCGACCTGGGATTTGGATAAAATGGCTGAAGAAAATGCTATTAAAAACGGTGCTAAGCCCGCTTTTAAAGGATATTCCGATTACCCGGGCTCTGTGTGTTTTGCTGTAAACAATGAAGTGGTACACGGAATACCTTCCAAGAAAAAAGTTTTAAAGGAAGGAGATATAGTCGGGCTTGATTTCGGTGTGATTCTGGACGGATTTTTCGGGGACTCGGCTGTAACGGTTCCTGTGGGTGAGGTTTCTGCTCTTGCAGAGAATCTGCTCAAAGTGACGGAGGCGTCTTTACTTAAGGGAATCGATGAGGCTACAACTAAGAACAGACTTTTCGATATATCACGCGCAATTCAATCATATGTAGAAAATAAGGGATTTTCGATAGTAAGGTCTTTTGTAGGGCATGGAATAGGTACTAAGCTCCACGAGGACCCTCAGGTGCCGAATTTTGTTCCTGAGAATGGGAGTCACGCAAAGGGGGTTAAGTTAAAACCCGGAATGGTGATCGCAATAGAGCCAATGGTTAACGTTGGAAGCCCGGATATTAAAATACTCAGTGACGGCTGGACGGCAGTGACTGTAGACGGTACACTGTCTGCTCATTTCGAGCATACGGTTGCGGTTACGGAAGACGGGCCTGTGATCTTAACGCAGTAACACAAAACTTATGGCAAAAGAAGAAAGAATAGAGTTTGAGGGTACGGTACTTGAAGCACTTCCTAACGCGATGTTCAGAGTTGAGGTCGAGGGTGGTCACGAAGTACTTGCATATGTGTCAGGAAAAATGAGGACTAGGTTTATTCGTATATTGCCCGGAGATAAAGTGAAGCTTGAGCTTTCTCCATACGATCTCACAAAGGGCAGAATAACATATAGATTGAAAAAATGATTAAGAGCTAAGAAGAACTGCAAGAGGTAAAATGAAATGAAAGTAAGAGCATCGGTAAAAAAGATTTGCGATAAATGCAGGATAATAAAAAGAAAGGGTGTCGTTCGGGTTATATGCTCGAACAAACGACACAAACAAAAACAAGGGTAGGAGGAGTACTGTATGCCTAGGATTGCGGGCGTTGATATTCCGCTCAATAAAAGAATAGTAATTGGCCTCACATATATATACGGTATAGGTAATGCTTTATCAGCCGAAATATTAAAAGAAGCTAATATTGACGGAAATAAAAAATCAGACGAGTTGACCGATCAGGAAGTTGCTTCAATAAGGGAATTATTAGAGCAAAAATATACTGTTGAGGGAGAGCTTCGAAAAGAGGTACAGTCCAATATCAGACGCTTGATAGAGATTGGCTGTTACCGAGGCATCAGACACAGAACCGGTCTTCCTTCAAGGGGTCAAAAGACCAAATCGAACGCCAGAACTAGAAAGGGGCCTCGCGGTACTGCGATTGCCAAAAAGAAGAAAGCTGGCAAATAATCTGTAATTCCGGAGATATGAGATGGCTACTAAGAAAGTAGGAAAAAAGAAAGCTAAAAAATTCGTGGAGCAGGGAGTAGTGAACATTCGGGCTACTTTCAATAACACGATCATAACAATAAGCGATAACAGCGGAAACGTTGTTGCGTGGTCGAGCGGCGGAACGAAGGGGTTTAAGGGAACGAGAAAGGGAACCCCGTTTGCAGCTCAAATGGCCGCAGAGGATGTAGCTAAGAAAGCGTCCTCAGTAGGTATGAAGAGCGTATCTGTTTATGTTAAAGGACCGGGTCCGGGAAGAGAACCGGCAATAAGGTCGATACAGGCCTCCGGACTTAAAGTTACTTTTATAAGAGATATTACCCCAATACCTCACAACGGGTGCAGGCCGCCCGGGAGAAGAAGGGTTTAAC
>DEIM01000101.1 GCA_002352485.1 Candidatus Dadabacteria bacterium UBA2774 | reverse complement strand
GGGTGCGCGACCGGACTTGAACCGGCGGCCTCTGGGGCCACAACCCAGTGCTCTAACCAAGCTGAGCTACGCGCACCACTGATTTAGAATTAAATATTACGGACTGAGAATATTACCATAAAGCTAAGGGGAGACAAATATATTCTACGTGTCACCGGATAATTTTACCTGTTCCGTTAAAAGGGTATAGGATAAACGTTAGCAATCAAAGCATGAAACCGGCCTACTAAGGCTTTTTTAAGAGTAAACTTGCTATTTAGATAATCCGAGTAAAATAATAGATTATCTAGTTATGCGAGTTGGCTCCGCATAGAAGACAGTCAACGGAATCGATCGCTCGGCCAAACACGAAAATGAACAAGGCTCTCTTGGCGCTGGTAATATTGGTTGGAGTTATGCTCGGCCTCGGAAGTTTTACTTTTTACTACGGGGAAGGACATTCCTATCTGAGCAAGAACCCTGAGGCCTGCCTTAACTGCCATATTATGGGCCCGCAATTCGATTCCTGGCAGAAAGCGAGCCATCACACGGCAGCGACCTGCGTGCAGTGCCATCTGCCGCAAAGCTCTATTTACAAGTACATCTCAAAAGCCGAGAACGGCTTCAACCACTCCAAGGCTTTTACACTGCAAAATTTTGACGAGCCTATCACAATTACTGAAAAGAACAGCCGCATTCTACAGCAAAATTGCATATATTGTCATAGCGCTATCACAGAAAACCTTACACACGGGAGCACTACAGACGCCAATGCCTTAAGTTGTGTCCATTGTCACCGAACAGTGGGGCATGGAGAACCACTAGGCCTCGGCGGTCCCCTGCGGCAGGAAGAGAAAGGAGGAATATAAAAATGAGCGGAGCTTCATCAATACTGAAGTCAAAAATCGGGATAGTGGTTATTGTAATTATTGTGGCGGCTATAAGCGCTGTCGTCACAGCACTTCTGGTAAATATTATTCAAAGAAAAGCAGAGAGTAAAAATGGTTACGTCCGGCTCGTCGAAGTCACGGAGGATGATACCGATCCTGAGAAATGGAAGACCAATTGGCCCAAGCAGTACGACTCGTATAAGAAGACATCACTTGCAACGCGCACCCGATTCGGCGGGCACGGAGGAAGCGAGGCGCTTCCCGAACAGAAGATCGAAAGGGACCCATGGCTCAAGCGAATGTTCAAGGGCTATGCGTTTTCGATAGACTACCGCGACAGGCGAGGACATGCCTTTATGCTTGAAGACCAGGTGAATACGGAGCGGCAGACAAAACCGCAGACAGGATCATGCCTTCACTGCCACGCATCCATAATGCCCCTTTACAGGGAGCTTGGAAACGGTGACGCGATAGCGGGGTTTGAAGAGACTTACAAGTACTCATACTCGGATCTAAATCAAATGTTAAAAGACTCGGGAAACGACCATCCTGTATCGTGCGTTGACTGCCATGACTCAGAGACTATGGAGATACGCGTTACCAGGCCCGGATTTATTCAGGGTATACAGGCGCTGGCGGAATCCGATGCCCCAACGCCTCATCTGCCTTCGATCGAGCAATGGAGAGAGGGTCCGAGAGCGGCTCCTTACGATCCTAACGAAGACGCTACGCGCTCGGAGATGCGCTCTTACGCATGCGCACAGTGTCACGTGGAGTATTACTGCGCAAGTAATATGAAGCTGACCTTCCCATGGGGTAAAGGACTCAAAGCTGAGGAAGTGGAAGAATTTTGGGACGATACAACTTTTAGCAATGGAGAGCAGTTTTTTGACTACACACACAAAGAGAGCGGGGCCAAGATACTTAAAGCACAGCACCCTGAGTTTGAGCTCTGGAGCCAAGGCATTCATGCCCGAAGCGGCGTATCCTGTGCCGACTGCCACATGCCCTATATGCGGGACGGAGCAAGCAAGGTGTCGGATCACTGGGTACGAAGCCCGCTTCTCAATGTGAATAGAGCTTGCCAGACATGTCACCGCTTTTCCGAAGAGGAGCTCAAAGAGCGCGTGGACGGGATTCAGCAGCGCAATTTCGATCTCCTTCAGCGCGCTGGTGCCGCGCTCATGGGGCAGCTCGATGCCATCAACGAGGCAAGAGCCCAAGGCGCTACTGACGAGGATTTGAAAGAAGCTCTGGAGCTACAGCGAAAAGCACAGTGGCGTCTTGACTTTATCGCCGCCGAGAATTCCATGGGCTTTCATGCTCCGCAAGAAGCCGCCCGAGTGCTTGGCGAGGCTATCGATTACGCATGGCAGGGAACTGTTTCGGCTTCGACATGGCAGGATAAAGAAACACAGCAGTGAGAAAACTCACAAGCTAGATTAAATATATGGTAACTACAGTTACTGCTTTAATCCCTATGCTTAAGGAACTTATCCTTTTTTGCCCGCTTTACAATCTTGCCAAATTCCCGATTGCGCTTGCGTCGGTCGGTAAGGCTTTCGGTATTATAGGCTTCTTCGGCAATCAGTTTTCGCCAATTCCTTAGGCGTGCAGCATCAAGCGTACCCGAACGGACAGCCTCTTTGACGGCACAGCCAGGCTCAGTGTCGTGCTCACAGTCGACAAAGCGACAGTTACGCACCAAGGAGCTGATATCCGTGAACACCTCATCAAGCCCCGTGCGGACATCGGTTAGCTGCAGTTCACGCATACCGGGTGTGTCCAACAACCAACCACCAGCGGGCAGCCGATGTAGAGTACGACCCGAGGTCGTATGTCGCCCCTTATCATCCTCTTCTCGTATGCTCTGCGTCCGAATCCGATCGGTGCCAAGTAGTGTGTTGATAAGCGTCGACTTTCCAACACCGGAAGAGCCGACAAACGCAATCGTTTTGCCGGGTGTGCACCAACCGGCAAGACAGGTAACGCTGTCGGGTTCACGCGCATCCAGGACTTGGACTAATAAATCCGGCAAAAGCCCGGCAGCAGTCTCGGCAAACTCTTCAGGCGTGTCTGTCAGGTCGGCCTTGGTAAGAACGATGATTGGTGTGATATCAGACTCGCGAGCCAACGCCAAATAGCGCTCTAGCCGGGCGATATTGAAGTCTTGATTGCAGGATGAAACAATAAAAAGAGTATCAACATTAGCTGCGATAAGCTGCAACTTACGCGCGGTTCCCGGGGCGGGGCGTTTGATGAGGCTTATGCGCTCCAATAGGCGCCTGGGCTGGAAAGTTTCTACGTCGAGCAATAGCCAGTCGCCGACTGTAGCAGAAGATTCTTCGTCATCATTTGATGCATTGAAAGGCTGTATAAAGCGGTCCAGAGAAGATCCTACCACGCGAATATTACCGCGATGAACCTCTGTTACTCTTACGGGAATATGCGTATATAGATCAGTGGGGTTGAGCTGCGAAGAAAAGAACACATTCCAGCCAAGATCGGCTAGCTGAGAGATTTCATATGTCATCAGGACATCTGTAGTATACCTTATTAAACCTCGATGTTTTCGTGAAGGTACCTGATGAGGTCCGTCGTAGTAACAATGCCCGAGAGATCACCCTTATGATCCACAACTATAATTGAATGGAAGGAGCTATCGCTAAGTAGCCTTGCGACATCCTTAACAGTTGCTGTTTCCTCATCAAGAATAACAAGGTCTGAAGTCATGACTTCGGAGAGCTTATATGTGTTGTCTAAAAGCACGTCGAGCATCCTCTGATCGGTCGAGTCAACATTGAATATAAGCTTGAAAACATCCTGAGCCGATAGTATGCCTACGGGCTTTGATCCTCGTAATACGGGGACGTGGTGGATGGAGTTTTCCCTGAATATCGCTGTTACATCGCTAAGGCTCTGGTTTTCGTGAACGCTAATAACGTCTGAAGTCGAGATTTCCTTTATGCTTTTGTTTTTTATCATGTTGTTACCCCCCATTTTGAAGTTGGACAAACGGATTATACCCAATTGTTGAGGCTAGTAAATATGTAGCAATTGAGGAATTATAAGGATTCGGGCAAGCATCTTAAAATTTGGCCTTTCTCTCTCTCCCAAATTTTAAGCGATACATGATCTTTATGTGTCCATCTATTATCCCACTTCATCTTGTGGGGCTTACACAGTGTGCACGATCTTTTCTTTAGCTTCGTTCTTTTACGCATTTTGGTTGCGGAATAGAATTTGATGCGCGCCCGGAGGGATTCGAACCCCCGACCTACGGATTAGAAGTCCGTTGCTCTATCCAGCTGAGCTACGGGCGCATGTTATTCTAGGAAAGACTGAGAATATTACCTAAGGGCTGTAGACTCTTCAATAACAATACGGCATAAATTTTAGAAAACCATATTAATTGATTCCGGTTATCTCAATATTACCAAACGGGATTGTTTATATCGTCGAACCGACCGGGGCGGAAGATATCTAAGGCATCGGGGTTATAGTAGCCGCCGTAACCAGGGCAATTGCAGGGGAAATCCACGCCTTCACACTCGTAACAGTCTCCCCCGACACTACCCCCTACCCTTGCACCGCACGAGCCTAAGGATAGAAAGAGCAGTGAAGCTAGAAATAGTCTTATAAAATGAACCTGCATAGCCCGGCCTCTAATAGTAATTATCTTTAGATAATTTACCACAGGGTTAGCGTCTATTCGCCGGTAGTTTTATCGGATTCCTGATAGGAGGATTTTAAAATGCTCACGCAAAGAGAGACATGGGTGCCGAACCGAGGGTCGTCTGTGCCGAGGAGAAGGGCTTCGTGATGGACGCGGAGAAATGTTGTGTAATACGTACTGCTTATACCAGAAAGCTCTTCTATTAGCTTAAGAGCACGCTTGCCCCAATCCTTAAAATCCTCTTTTTTCCACAGTCCGTGGGTAGTGTGCCTGGTTTCGTCTATGAGCTCCATATAGGTGGTTTTTAAGTTGGCATTAGTCATTAGATATTGCCTGCAACTTTCTATAATTACAGCACTTTATTTCGTAATCAGTAGATG
>DEIM01000098.1 GCA_002352485.1 Candidatus Dadabacteria bacterium UBA2774 | reverse complement strand
GGCTTGGTAAAATTAGATTGAGCTTATTTGCAGCTTTGAGTATACTCCTTAAAAGTTCAGTAACCGGAGGATACACTCTTGAAAATATTACTTCCTGCGCTTTTTCTTATAACGGCGCTATCCATAAGCTCACTTGCTCAAACCCAGTCTGAATATTCAGTTGAGGCTATAAAAGGCCCCTACTTTATGATAGGTCAAAAACCCTATAAGAAGCTCGCCGAATGTAAGGACATTCAGGTTGGCGACAAGGTGACTTTTACAAGCGACCCTATCACTTGTCAGGAAACCGAAATCGTGGATCTTCTCACGCTCTCAAAATGCCCTGTGGAATGCCTCTCAAATGAAAGCCTCCCGCCTGAATATCAGTAATAGAAATAAATCTCGGCACTTAATATCACCGAACACCCTGAGATTATCGAAGGGTGAAACTTTAGACTTCTCCCTTTTGCAAAGGGAACTGTTTCGAGCAAGCAAGGAACAGGTCTACTTTGATCAACGCTACCATTGTTAATCTAGTACCGTACAGAACTTACTGAAACCAAAATAAAGAGGGATTAGTTATTAACCCTAATTGCGAGGCTCCAAAGGAGCCGTGGCCATCCCCAACAATCTAGGCATAATCTAATTCTACTTCTTCGCGCATTCGCCGTCGTGGTCTTTCTGCACACCTGCGATCTGCCTATTGCAGTCGTTCCCGTACGTCTTACCGTCACAGCCGCAAACAGGTACGTAATCCTGCGTGCAATTCCCTGGCTTCTCCAAACAAAAACCCTCAAGGTCAATTACGCCGCACATACCTTGCTCGAATTCACAGAACTGCCCCTCAGGACAAAGTATCCCCGCTTTCGTACCGCAAATTCCCGGCTTCAGGGTTTCAGGCTCGTCTTTACCGCACGCGCCCTGAAAACCAGCGAGGATGAATAATAAAATTACGGGTAACATTAGAGATCTCATTTCTTGCACCTCCTGAGTAGTACTTCACATAGTACTATAAAAAGATGCTGCGTGGCAATACTTTTATTAATTCCGAGATTGGTATAAGGTATGCAGGCTCTAGGAGCCTTCATTCAGATTCTTAAGCAGCAGGTAATAAGTCCTCACGGTACGCATGTACTCATCTATCGCAAGCCTTTCATCGGTCCCGTGAAACCCTTTCATGTCTCCCGGCGGCAGGGTATATCCAAGAAATCTATACGTGTTGTCGGCGACCTCTTTATAGTGCCTTGAGTCCGTAGCTGCCATAAGGAGGTACGGCGCAACAATTGGCGTGTTTTCAGGAGAGGCCTGGAGGATTGATTTTTTAAGCGCCCTGTAAAAGGGCGTATCCGTTTCAGACACCGGGGAAGGCTCGCTGACTTTCCCTAGAGTGCTGACTTTCACACGGGGGTCGTCTATAATCCTCTCCACTTCTCTTATTACCACCTCCGCGGTATCCCCGGGCAGGATGCGGAAATTTACAACCGCCGTAGCGACGATCGGCAGCACGTTTTCTTTATCGCTCCCCTTTAACATTGTGGCAGCTGTAGTAGTACGCACCATAGCGTTTGAGTATTTATTGCCGGTTATCTCGTTTATCACAAAGGGTCTTGCGATCCAGAGGTTCGCAAGCGCCATGCGGTTAAGAAACGGCATAGCTGGGGCTACGTTCTGAAACATCTCATTGGCCGCACCGTCGAGCCTCGGAGGAAATGGGTTTTCCTCAAGATTCACCACGGCCCGGCTCAGAATCCCCGCCGCGGTGCTCGGAGGGGGGATCGAGGAATGCCCGCCCTCTGACTCCACTGTAAGCTCAAGCGTCAGATAGCCTTTCTCTGCTATACCTATAAACGCGACAGGTCTCTTTACACCAGAGACCATATCGAGCGTGATGAACCCGCCCTCGTCCAGCACGTATTCAAACTCCACCCCTCTTGACTCAAAAAGCTCGGCCATCTTTATTGCGCCGTTCTTGCCGCTCACTTCTTCATCGTGGCCGAAGGTGATGTAAACGGTCTGCTCGGGCACAAAGCCCTCTCCAGCGAGCATCTCGACCGCTTCCAGTATCCCCATCACCCCGGACTTGTTATCGAGAGCGCCCCTACCCCATATGTACCCCTCGTCTACCATCCCCTGAAAAGGAGGGTAAGTCCACTCATCTTCCGTACCCTCGATCACGGGCACAACGTCCTGATGGCCCATCAGCATTATAGGCTTTTTAGACTCGTCGCTGCCCTCCCATTTATACACGAGGCTATAATCACTCACCGTTTCTTTTTTAAGTATTTTGTGCGCTTGAGGGAAGTTACGCTCAAGGTATTCGTGAAGAGCCAAAAACTCCTCGGGCGCGAATTTCTCCGGGTCCTGATGCGATACAGTCTTGAAGCGAAGAGCGCCGGCAAGCCTCTCGGCTGCCCCGACCTCGTCAATATCGATAGCCTCGGCAGGCGGAGTTTCAGCCGCTTCGTACTTAAGTTGTGAAGTGTTGTAGAGTAGTACCGTAGTAATTATGCATATTACAACAAGGACAAAGACTATCGCATATAGTACCCGTTTCGAGCTACTTTTATCCGCCGTTTTTGTCATATGAATATAGTTATAACCTCAGCGCACAGAAGTCAAATACAGATTAAGTTTGAAAAGAAAATGAGTTAAGGATCGTTATCCCTAAGTAGGTTCCTAGAACTGTTCCTGCAGCTCAAAGTCGTCCTGCTCTAAAAACCAGCCCTCGGGCTGCCTGACCCATCTCTCTTTGGTGATTATCCCTTTACCGACGTTCATTTTCCAGTCGGCACAAAGGTGTACAGTATCCCGGTCAACAACCTCAAGCTCAATGTTACTGTACTCAAGCTCCGCGGGTCCTGTAGCCATAAAAGGCCTCCAGAAGGCATCAATCTCCTCTATTCCGGTAAAAGTGCCGAAGGGTTTCGCGTTCATTACGGCATCGTTCTTATAAGCTGCGATGCACGCGTCCACATCTCCCTCGTTAAAGCTCGCAATCCACTTGCTACTGCGTTCCAGTACTTCCTGTTTTACATTATCTTTCTCTATATCTGTCATATTATCCCCCTGAAATATATTCCGGAAACCTCCGGTTTATTTATATTACCACGAAGACTAACCGCTATGCATCACGTCTCGCATTTTTCCACCTCAATCGGCTCCTCGGGCTCCTTGCCCCCAATAGTAAGCCACGCGAGCAGAGCGCTCAAGGCGGATAAAGCCGCTGCGATGTAGAGCACTAGGTGAAAGCCTTTAATATAAGAGTCCCGCACCATACTCTCCAGTGCAAGCTTCATTTCCGGGCCAACAACGGCGGGCACCTGTGCCGCAGCCATATTAATACGCTCGCTGTCGATAGCGCTGCGCACCTCATCTGGCACAGAGTATGCATCCATCGAGGCATCCAGATGGGAATTAAACGCATGCAGTATTACGATACCCAGCACAGCTATAGCCAGGAGGCTAGCGACTCTTGAAACAGCGTTGTTCACTCCGGAAGCCGTTCCCGACAGGCTCACACCCACAGCGTTCATCACCGCTGTCGTAAGCGGAGCAACACTTAGGCCAAGGCCAATTCCAACTACCGATATACCGGGGAAGAATGTGAGAAAATAGTTGCCTTCTTTACCGTAAACCGCAGTTAGTATGTAACCAATGGCTGCTATAACAGCCCCTACAATTAACGGAATTTTAGCTCCGTAACTGTCAGTAAGAGTCCCGCTCCAGCGAGAGAGAAAAAACAGTGCGGCAATAATAGGAAGAAACGCAGCCCCCGCTTCGGCAGCCGTATAATCGAAAACCTGTATAAGGGCAAATGGCATAAAGAAGAAACCGCCCCCAAGGGCAAAGTACATCAATAGCGTAACGATGTTCGCCCCGCTGAACGTTTTAGACTTGTAAATCTTAAGCGGCATCATCGGCACATCCACTATGCCCTCAACAACTACAAACGCAAAGAGCGACGCCGCGCCCAGCACAATAGAGCCGTACACCAGGGGATTCCCGAACCCGAGGATTGAGGACTCGATAAAACCGTAAACGAGCCCACCGAGACCGAGTGTGGCCAGTACCGCCCCCAAGTAATCTATCTTGCAGTTAGCCGTCTCGCCCCTGCTCTCGGGTACTCTGAAGAACAGAATAAAAAGCACTATGACGGCAATGGGTATGTTTATGAAGAATATCCATCTCCAGGAAACGTTCTCTATGAGCCACCCGCCCAGCACTGGCCCGAGCGCAGTGGTAATCGCGGAGAAGGCGGACCACGTGCCTATAGCCTTTCCCCGCTCGGACTCATCGAAAAATACAGTTATTATCGCCAGACTTCCGGGAATCAGGAGCGCTCCGCCGACTCCCTGAATGGCCCGGAACATTATCAATTGCCCAACGTCCTCGGCAATACCGCAGAGTATGGAGGAGCATGCGAATAGCGCAATGCCGATTCCGTATATGAGCTTCCTGCCGTATTTATCCCCCAGAGCACCCCCGACGAGTATAAGCGACGCCAGAAACAGTGAGTAAGCCTCGATCACCCACTGCACGTCTACCAACGAGGCGCCTAAATGCTCCTGCAGTGCCGGGAGTGCGACGTTAATGGCAGTGCCGTCGATATACGCCATGCTTGCCCCGAGTATGGTCGCCGCAAGCACCCAGCGGCCCGTGACTTTCTTGGACATGCTCTTGGCCGCAACAGCTCCTAAATCCACTGTTTCTGAAGGCTCACTCGAATTTGCCATACCCGAAGGATACCAGATATATCCTTACGCATTCATGAAGCCCGGGATTGACGGGAAAAAGATAGAGACCGCAGACACGGAACCGAGTGTAGAATTATAAATAATGTTTATAAAATAGTACGTAGCGCAGGCACACAACCACCCCAGGTTTAATTTCCCTGCAGATTGTGCTACGATAAGGCCGTTAAGAGAGGACTCAAGAAAAACTTCTTATGAGAACGGAATCTAAACGCAGAATTCACCCGTTACTAGCCGCGGCATCGATAGTTGTCATAGTCGCAGGCTTGCGCGAGATCGCCGCCGTGCTGAATATATTCCTGATTGCGCTCCTTCTGGCCGTAAGTATTTCCCCCATACTCATCTGGCAGATCAAAAGAGGATGGCCGAAGGCCGTGTCCCTTACTGCTACAATACTCATCGTCCTCATAGTCGCAGCAGGGCTCTCAACGGTGCTCGGCGTTGCCGGCAACAACATGGCCGAAAAAGCCCCTGAATACCAGGAGCGCATAACAGCGCTCTACAAGTCCTCGCTTGAACAGCTGTCAGAGCGCGGCATCAAAATTGACGATATAAAACAGCTCGACATGTTCAGTCCCGATAAACTCGTAAATTTCGGCACGGGTTTTATCGAGAACCTATTCTCAACTTTCGGGAACGTCTTTTTTGTCTTGATCCTCATGATATTCATACTCATAGAGATCGCAAACCTTACGATAAAAGCAGACAGGGGCGATTTCGACGAGGACTCGTGGCAGAAAAGGTTCAGCTATATATCCAACGATCTTAAAAAATACGTATCCATAAACGCGGTAACAGGTCTACTAGCCGCAGTGTGTGACCTCATTTTACTTATAGCTCTCGGTATCGACTTTGCGGTGATCTGGGCATTTCTCTCCTTTTTCTTCAGCTTCATACCCAACATAGGCTTTTTCTTGAGCCTGTTGCCGCCCGCGCTTATCGCGCTTTTGGAGTTCGGGGTGCTGCACTGCATATTGGTCATTGTGGGTTATGTGGTAATAAACCTCATAATCGACAATATTATTAAACCCAAGTACCTGGGTAAGGAATTCAACATGTCGGTGCTACTCGTATTTCTGTCGCTCCTGTTCTGGGGATGGGTGCTCGGCGCAGTAGGAGCCATTCTCGGCGTGCCTATGACAATGGCTGTTAAAAAGATTGTAAACTTCATGAATAAAGATATTGAAGCTCAGTACGCTCCCCCCATGCCGGATACGCCTGACCCTGAATTCGACCCCGAAGACGAAGGGTGAGTTTTTATCCTTTGTCTGTTGCCTTTAAAGTTTCCGACATACATAAACGATTTCGATCAAGTGAGGAATCGGTCTCTGTCCCCAAAAATATAACCCTTAGCTTTCTTGGTTAGATATGACTTACTGCTAAATTACGTTAAGAAAATGCGGGCAGCGCCCGCAGGCATACTGTTTCTCTATCCCTTATGAGGTTCATAAGAACCTCATCTGTTTATCTTACCTCATAAGCTACGCAGAAACCGAATGAATGGACACTCTGTGTCCGCGTTAAAATGCTCACACGGGGTGTGGGTGGAATTGTGAACTTTAGACGTAATAATTAACTTTTAGCGTAGCACTCAGTGAGTGCAAACGTACAATTTCTACATGACATTACATAGTGTTGGTAGTACTCCGAAATTAAGGTTAGTTCGTAGAATCACACAACGTGTGTGTACTGTCGGTGATTTTTGCTTCTTTTGATCATGCAAAAGAAGAGATAAATTGTATTTCATATATGCGTGAGACTTAAACCAAATAAATAATTTCTCAATATCTAGTTGCATTTACAACCTTATTACCCCTTTTTTCATAAATTTACGCATATTTCCTGAATCCTTTCTTGTTGCAGTTGCAACTAATTAG
>DEIM01000076.1 GCA_002352485.1 Candidatus Dadabacteria bacterium UBA2774 | reverse complement strand
CATCCTGTGATGGAGCTTAAAGTAAGCAAGCCAATTTGGTTCGGTGACGCTACTAAAATCTATCTCTCTTTCCTCAAGTAGTCTGTGTACATCATCAATCGTAGGAGGGGGCATGTCTTCATCTATCGGAGCGTTCTCAAGATCGAACATGAGCCTCCCTCTATCCGTCCTAAGCGGGAAATAGGCCGAGACCCCGGTAGGGTGAATAAAAATAGACAGGTGAAAAATCGGGTACTTCCAGTCTATATTGCAGTCGGCAAGGAGCCAGTAATTGGGATAAGGGGCTCCCTTGAAATCAAAATTCAGCAGATGGCGGGTAGTGCTGTGGGCTCCGTCACATCCGGCTAGATAGCGGCACTTGAGGGTTTCCTCAATACCGCCTTGTAATTTGATAGTGGCTGTTACACTATCGTCCTGCTGCGTGATACCCGAAAGCTCAATCTCACGCTCGACTTTGACTCCGAGTGAATTCAGATGGTCGTTTAGTATTTTTTCCGTGTCGCTCTGAGCGAGCATAACGACAAAAGGGTATTTACTTTCAAGATTGTCAAAGGACACGTTCGCAAGGGGCTCCCCCCGATTATACATATCAAACGCGTTACAGGCGTTACCCTCGGATATAATCTCGTCCACAATGCCCATATTATCAAAAAGCTCGAGTGTGCGCGGGTGAATTCCAAACGCTCTTGATTTGTCTGCTGGCGCTGGGGCTTTGTCAATGATCCTGGGAGTTACACCGCGGCGTAAAAGCTCACATGCAAGAGTAAGTCCCGTAGGCCCGGCGCCCACTATCAGTACATCCGTATCTATTCCGTTTGAATTTGCCATTTTATCCAGCCTCTCCTGTTAGGTGTGATGTCGATGCACCCATAATCATAACCCCAAGAGGGGAATGTAGAAGATATATTTTTTACAGAAATGCCCTAATTAGGATTGGAATCCACAAACTGCCTCAGAGGACCTTTGGGGTCAATGATTCTCTTGATCTCTCTAAAAGGGACTACAACAAAGTAAGAGCCTTCGACGTATGGACCCACGGCGTAAGGGGCAAAAGCAAACTTTATTCCCTCAGGTGAGATGGCAAACACTCCAAGGTCTTCTTCACTAAACGACTTAATTTCCCCATTTGCAATCCAGCCTGCTTTTTTTACGAGTAGATCATTTATACAATACGTAGAAAGCGCCTTTATATAATTTGAGCCGGGCTTAAATAAGTCCGAGAGTTTAAGGAGTGAGGCTTTACCATCTTTTATAGAGTAGTTTGATGAGAGGTAATAGGTATTTCCATGCGCGCCACCGGTATATGAATACACTTCGCCCGTGAGACTTATCAGCTCCTGAGAAAAGTAGGCAACGGAATAACTCCTGTTCTCCTGCCAGCTTCCTGCTGAGTCATTCGTTGAAAAAAACTCCTTTGATTCCCGTAAAAATTTATCCTGCTCGGTCTTAAAATTATTACCAAGCTCAGTATTTATCATTTTTAGTCCCGGATCGTTGGATAAGAATTTCGGGTATAGGAGTGAGGACTCTATCTTCGGGCCTCCGGATACGGTCGTTTTCATAAAATCCGCGACTGTGGTTAATGTGAAGGGAAGCTTTCTATCGCCTCTGGGGTTTGACCATTCTCCTTGGATTGTCTTTGCGTAGTCCGAGTCCTCAGAAATAATTTTTCCTCTGAATGTCCCGGTTATAAGGCCCTTTACACCTTTCTCGTCGAGCATTATAGATGAATCTTTTGGGTTAAATGTCCCTGACAGCGGGAGCGGTATGCCTTTTTTATCATAGTAATATGAGCCGCTTACGTCATCCGAATCGAATATCAACTCCATCTGTACCTTATTCCCTTCCCCTATAGCACCTACAAAGTAATAGCGGCTCTGAGTGTTTTTATCACTTTCCTCTGCATGCAGTGCATGGAAAGACGTAAAGCTTGTTAAGATCAAAACTACAGTAAATACGGCAATAAACTTTGGAAGTTTCATCTTTTCACCTTTTGCAAAACTGAATTCAACCCGTTTTAAATTATATATTAGCACAAAACAGTCTGCTTAGGAGTAAGGCATTAGAATACTATGTTAGAAGTCTATAAAGTAAGCATAAAAAGGGCAGATTGTGACAATATTTGCAACTGAGTGACACATATTGTTAATACAGTCAAAAATTGCCACACTTTCGGGAATTGCAAATATTCAATAATGTATGGGTGTTACAAAGTCTTCAGATAAATTTAGTATAATTCAGGCTCTTGGCACACAGTTTGCTTTTATGTTTAGCAATAGTAAACACAATATATCTGCTATGCCATAACATATTCCCCATCCTCTAAAGGGTGAGTCCGTGGATAAGTTCACGGACTCACCCTTATTTTTTATCTTTAGAAAGTACATCCTTCATCTGATCCTGAATCTTATTATTTGTGGCTAGTATTTCTTTCACATAAATGCTGTACTCTGCGCCCGAGAAAAGTGACACACTACCGCCCGCTTCCTGAACGATTAACGCTCCGGCTGCAGTGTCCCAGGGGTTAAGACCGAGCTCCCAGAACCCGTCGAACCTACCGCACGCCACATAGCACAGGTCGAGCGCCGCCGAGCCGTCTCGTCTTACGGCCTGTGCCGTTCTAATAAAGTTTGAAAAGTGCCTCAGGTTTTCTTCGACTATCTGATCGTTTTCATGCACAAAACCGGTACACAGATGGCACTCGTCTATGCATTCCGTGGGTGATACGCTAATAGACGCTCCGTTCAGGTAAGCCCCCTTCCCTCTGTGGGCCGTGAACATTTCGTCTTTCACAGGGTCATAAACAAGCCCGGCCTCTACAATGCCTTTAACCTCAAGGGCTATGGATACGGAAAAAAAGGGGTATGCGTGCGCGTAATTGGTAGTACCGTCCAGAGGGTCTACGAGCCAAAGGTAATCTGAGTCCGTTATATGCTTTCCCGACTCTTCGGCAAATATATCGTGCGCCGGGAAACTGTCTTTAATAATGCTGATTATGAGCTCTTCCGAGAGCTTATCTACCTCTGTAACAAGGCTGTTCTTGGCTTTAAACTCGATCTCTTTAACTTTACCCAGGTTCTGCAAATGTATCTTGCCCGCTTCCCTCGCGGCTTTTTCTGCAATTTTTAAATACTCCACTATTGGCTCCTTATTCAGGTGTAGTGTATGCGGATAAGCACAACTATCGTGAGAATTACTTTATATATCTAAAAGTGATTAACACCCCAAACTATTCCGGGGTCTCTTCGGGAATAATTATCCAGCCCAGTATGTACACAAGAAGTGCTGTACCCGCGCTGAATATCGTGATGAGGGCATATACGAGTCTTACCATTGTGGGGTCAAGTGAATATATCTCCCCTATGCCGCCGCATATCCCTGCTACCATCTTGTCTTTACGAGAACGGTATAGTTTTTTTACCTCTTTACTCATAGGACATCACCCCCATGGATTTGATAATGAGAGTATACACTAAAAATATCAGTCAAATGTCTTGATATTTTGGAGATAACTGTAATATTCGGCGGACATGTAATCCTTAGCTTTTAACAGATGCTCCAGATAGGATTTTGAAGGGCGGAGGCCTTCTCCGATTTTATCCGGCAATGCCATATAGGTTTTCACTGTCTCTTCAAACCCGTTTAGATCCAGAATGAGCCTTACCCTGTCGTAGTGATCCGGATAACCTTCGAATTTGTCCAGATTATATAAGCCCCGGACTGTTATTTTATACACCACCCCTTCTACATAACCATTCTCATCTGGAACTATGTTGGCACAGCCCGTCCCGGGTCTTTGAGAAGAAATCTTATTGAATTTGAGGCAATATCCCCGTAGTGTGTGTTTGTGTCTGAGGGTAAAGTGTGCCCCCCTCTCCGCCATCCTCTCGGGGTTCATATTGGAACCGTAGGCGAAGTAATAAATTTTTTCGTCTACATTAGTTTGTGTCATTGTCATAATTCCGATGCAAAGTAAAAGCTACTCATATGTCTGTATCTTATATAAGCCCGAGTAGATACCTTCTTTTTTCATGAGCTCTTCGTGGCTCCCTATCTCAACCAGGTTACCTTTCTCAAATACTGCTATACGGTCAAAACCACTGATTGACGGCACCCTGCTCGAAATTGCCAGTAAGGTCCTGCCGTCCATCTCTTTTCTTAGGTTTCTAAGGACCAGGCTTTCCGTCCTCAGGTCAAGAGAAGAGAATACGTCGTCAAGTACGAGCACTTTTGGCTTTAGAAGCACAGCCCTTGCAAGAGCAAGTCTCTGCCTCTGCCCTCCCGAAAGACTGAGCCCTCTTTCGCCTACCACGGCATCGAACCCGCCAGGGAAAGCCATAATTTCGTCATAAAGCTCAGCAACTTTGGCGGCCTCCTGAACCTCTTGTTCCGTAACCTCAGGGTTCATAAACGAGATATTATCCATAACCGTCCCACTGAACACCGTTGTCTCTTGAGGCACATATATCACCCCGTCCCTTAAGCTGTCTCTGTTTATTTCTCTGACATCGACGCTGTCGATGAACATACTATGTTCAGGAGGCTCCACTATCCTCGTAAGAAGCTGAAAGAGCGTTGACTTCCCAGAGCCCGTCGCACCCGTCACCCCGAGAGCCTGACCCACGGGAATCTGCATAGAAACGTTATTTAAAGCCCTTATACCGTTATATGAATAGGAGAGATTCCTAAGCTCAATATCCCCCTGAATATCCAGCTCCACCGTGCCCGGCTCATAGATAGACTTAGGCTCCACCATGAGCACCTCGTTTATACGGTTCAGTGACGCCGTGCCCCGCTTGATGATATCCACGGCCCAGCCCATAGCCATCATTGGCCACGTGAGCATTGCCAAATACACGAGAGCGGCAGCGAACTGGCCCACATTTATATCAAGGCTTATGGTTTTTATACCCCCCATCCAGATGAAAATCGCTGTAGCAGACCCAGCCATAAAAGTTATTACAGGCTGGTATACGCCCCATATCTTTATCAGGTTAAGGTTTTTGTCCAAATAGTCAGAGCTCGAAGCGCTGAAGTCCTTTATCTCGCTATCCTCTCTTACGTAAGCCTTTACAACTTTAATACCTGAAATGGACTCCCGTGCGCTCTCTGTAAGAATTGAAAAGGAATCCTGTACCCTCTGGAACCTCTTCTCGATCATTCTCCCGAATTTATATACTATGACAGCCAGTATGGGGAATGGGATAAACGCATAGAGGGCAAGCTCGGGAGAGATATAAAGCATTGCCGCGAAAATGAATATCAAGAGGAATACGCCGTCATAAGCGATTAACACTCCAAGACCGCATGCGAATTTAAGAGTCTCGATATCGTTTACCGTATGGGCCATCAGGTCGCCCACTTTTCTCTTTGAAAAAAAGTCAAAGTGAAGGCTCTGAAGGTGTTCGAAAAACTCGTCTCTAAGTGACTGCTCGATCCTCCGGGCGGCGCCCATAATAAAAAATCGCCAAAAAAACCTGAACACTGCCATAGTAATTGCTATGCCGACCATGTAGAGACCAAAGCGGGTTATGTCGCTTACTCGCGGTTTTTCAAGCGTAAGGGTGTTTATTACTCTCTCTATGACAAGTGGGATCGAAAGCTGGCAGACATCAACGACCGATAGAGCAAGGAGTCCCGCTAGAAAAGAGTACTTATATTTAATAAGTAGAGAGAATATTGTCTTTTTTTTTCTTGTCGACATGCTATGCGTGGGTCTTAAATTATTTAAAATATACTTTGTACAAAGTCAGTTAGTATACCTGAAGAGGTTTGGAAAAAGCGGCTATTTAGGTAGTTATTCTATGCGAGCTCGTGCTCACTGAGCCGAGACCAACTCCGACTCTGTCCGAGTGGGGACAGATCACGATGGCGAGGGTATTGGGGTTGATCGGTTTATTTGTCATCCGCAGAAGGGAAGCTGCTGTTTAATTAAATTCCAGAACTTAATAAACAAAAAAGGGAGCCGAGGCTCCCTTTTTAATAACCTTTATTTATTTGGTCTTAGTCGTAGCTTAATGGTTTTCCGCCCGGATCATAGGTAACGCTGAACCAGTCGTCTTTTGCCTCATCAAATCCCGGAATCCTGGACTTAACATTTATAGTCTGAAGTGTCTTTTCCAAATCGTAGATCTCTCTAACCACAATTGACCCCTCAGGCAATACCTCACCATTCTGTACCGCATTAAAAGCAGTATCGTTTATATAGGTAGTTACCAACTTTCCGTCTCCCTCGTCGGTGAAGGCCTGTTGACCTGGCATCATCTTCCAGTGCTCTTTGTACTCTTCGGCATGAATCAACCCCCAGAGCTCGGCCGCCAATTTAGGAGGGGCCTCTACGGCCATCTTCTCTTCCATCTTTTCATGCATTTCCTCGGTCTTCTCTACTGCCTCTTCAATGGGGTCATCTGATTTCTGCTCACTGCTTTTACACCCTACGTAGATAAAACAAAGTGACAATAAGAATATTAATAATAAGTTCGTGGCTTTCATATCTTCCTCCGGTGTTTATTTTGAGAGTTTATTCTATCATCAGAATTCAGGTCTATGCAAATCCCTATTAGATAACATTTAATATGCCTTAGCTAAATCTGCTCAAGATAACTTTCACGAGATAATTTTATTTTGTTAAAAAAACCCCTTGACAAAGATTTTAAGATAGACTAATATCTGTCCTGACTGACTAGTCAGTTCAATTTGACCGTGATGGGTTAAAAATGGCTAAACCAAAGAAACTAATGGATAAACGGGTCGCGAAAGATACCAAACCACTCAGGAAAAAAGGGCGTAAAGAAGAGATTTTGGATGCAGCTGCTAACCTTTTTTCCCAAAAGAGCTACCACGACGTCACTATGGATCAGATTGCAAGTTACGTTGGTGTGGCCAAAGGCACTTTATACCTTTATTTCAATTCCAAAGAAAAACTCTATTTAGAAATACTGGAAGATACATATGGAGAGATCGAGTCGATACTGGAAAAAGAGATAGCCAAGGACGACCCGGCCCCGAAGAAACTGAGGAAGGTTCTGAGACTCATATTTCAGTTCTATTTTCAGCACATGGACGTGCTTCGGATTCTAAGCAGAGATGAGACACATCTTATCCGAGAGCATTTCGAATTTACTGAGCATTGGCGTCATAGAAGAGTAAAGCTGTACCAAAAAATTTTGGAGAAAGGCATTAAAGAAGGATCGTTTCGCCCGGCGAACACCAAGCTTACTGCACAAATTATCTTCGGGCTCGTAGGCTCGGTGACATTTTTTTATAAGTCGGATAAAAACGCGGGAGAAATAGCCGAGGAGGTATATGTGATGATTTCAGATGGGATAACAGTCCCTTCAGCTGCGAATACCGAGCCGGCAAGGGTTTAGAAGTACAAATAAAGAAACATTTATTCAAAGGAGGTATATCAAATGGCACTTTCTTATCCTTTTAGCACAAAGATCAGCCATTTCGTTCCCCCGAAGCAGTGGGCAAGCATGCGGGTAGCCCGGGATTTAGAGAAGAAGACCGGGCAGAAGATAATTCATTTTGAAAAGGGAGATTATCAGGGTCCAGATTTTGATACTCCCGAACACATTCTCAAGGCTACGGAACAAGCGCTCAGAGACGGTTATGTCAGATACGACCCGGGTCCGGGTCTTCCTGAGCTCAGAGAAGCTCTCGCTCAGGAGATGACTGGACGAGGGAGGCCGACAGTACCTGAGGAAGTTATTGTTACAGCCGGAGCAAAACACGCTTTAACTATGACGCTCCTGACTTTCCTTGAGCAGGGGGATGAAGTTATTTTCCCTAACCCCGGTTATCCACCCGATGAGGTGTGGGCTAAATACGTAGGAGCTACAATAAAGCACACTCCTCTTACAAAGCCTGATTGGCAGTTCGATATCGAGAAACTCGAAAGCCTGATCACGGATAAAACAAAGCTCCTCATCATTAATACTCCACAGAGACCGAACGGCCACTTGGTCGAGAACCCTGAGGAGATAGCCGAGCTTTGTTATAAGTACCCGAACATGATGGTTATTTCGGACGAGATATTCTCTCATGTTACTTTCGATAAGCCTCATAAATCCATATGCGCAATCCCGGATATGGTCGATAGGACTATCATCATCGATACATTCTCTAAGACCTATGCAATGACAGGATGGAGAATCGGCTTTGCAGTAGCGCCTAAGCCGGTAATCGATAAGCTGTCCATATTCCTTCAGGACTCGATCACAAACGTTGCGGCTTTTATTCAGAAAGCTGCATACGCTGCGATCTCAGGGCCACAGGACTGGACTGTAGAAAAGACCGCGCTCTTAAAACAAAAAAGAGATCGTATGGTCGCCGGGCTTAACACA
>DEIM01000168.1 GCA_002352485.1 Candidatus Dadabacteria bacterium UBA2774 | reverse complement strand
AATCCATGCCGGGCACAGAACTGTACCACTGACTATAGTATTTACCGAGCCTCAGATCGCACTCACCGGAAAGAGCTATAACGAGCTTAAACAGACACCAAACTGCTGTTTCGTAACTGGCAAGGTTTCGTTTGAGAACCAAGGCAGGAGCCGAGTGATGCATAAGAATAAGGGAATCCTCCACATCTATGCGGAGTACGGAACGGGAAATTTTCTGGGAGCCGAGATGTTCGGACCCGCTGCGGAGCATATTGGACACATCCTGGCGTGGGCCAATCAGAAAAGGATGTGTATCCCCGAGATGCTCGAAATGCCTTACTACCACCCCG
This sequence comes from Candidatus Dadabacteria bacterium UBA2774, assembly GCA_002352485.1. Lineage (GTDB taxonomy): Bacteria > Desulfobacterota_D > UBA1144 > Nemesobacterales > UBA2774 > UBA2774. The sequence continues at coordinate 3,499 of DEIM01000168.1, read as the reverse complement.
TCATTGAGGAAGGGCTCAGGACCGCTCTTCGTGATGCCAATGAAAAGCTGCACATCGGCCCGGGACTCGAAGAATCGAGCATAGAGTGTGGTCCCGGGATTTAATTGCCCTAATACATTAAGGGCAAGTTAGTGTCGGGAGCGGGCTGTATTTTGCCGTTAAACTACCCATAGTATCGTACATGTCCGTATGATACAGACCGAAATAGCCGTTTCCGGCTGTTGTACTGCTTGAGCACCCGGCCTGGCATCCGCCCATGGGACAGGCGTCTACGAAAGCGAAAAGAAAAGTTCCTATGTTCTGATTGCACGTCCAGCTGATTACATCATCTATAAATAGGGGAGCGACCGCAAGGTGGGTAGATTCTCCCATAGACCCCGGGCACCCAGTGTTGTAGCCTGTCTCGCCGATGTAAGTATTGTCGGCGCCGCAGAACATCTGAGCGTTGTCCTCGAACAGGCTCTTAACCTGCGTCCAGCACATCGAGGCCGCCATTTTATCAGTGTGGCCCGACTCGTCAGGCCACATCGGCGGCACGCTCGCCACGAAATCGCAGTACGGGTGGGCCGCGATATAGTCCACACCCTCAGGCGGAGCCCCGTTATCACAGAATGTCTGTTCGTGCCCAACCTCGAGTGAGACTATCATCGGTATATTGGGCAGATTATCCGTCGAGTTATTAATTGCGTTCTTCAGCACCTTGGCCGCATTTACAACCTGATCTTTAGTAAGCGTCGGGTCTGAAGAGCTCAGCACCTCGTTTCCAACCTGTATCCCTATCACTGTGCCGTCTGAAATAAAGTCCGCATTGGGAGTTATGTAGGCACCAGCCGCTTCACAGAACATATCGGCAGCCCAAGGGGTGGTGGTGAAGCATGCTCCATTTAAGATGCTGTTTGCGTGCCCCGTACCGCATAGTGCCGGAGACCCACCGAACGTACAGCCGGATGTAGCGTCCACGCACGTGTTACCTGTTCCGCAGTCTGAATCTGTAACGCACATCATGCTAGCATTATTCGAGCACTGTCTTGCTGCGAGTGCGGCTACGGAATCGTTAAAAAGTCCCAGTATTACCTCAACACCTTTATTCTTGGCGGCTGTTAGTATGTAGTAATTCGGCTGATAGATCGTAATGGTATCGACGCTGAGTGTGCTCTTAATCGTATCCAGATCATTGTTGTAACATGTCTGGCATGAGGCCGGGCAATTGTCCAGTGTTTTACCCGTACCTGGACAAGTAAAAGAAAGCTGTGGGCTGCAAGCAACCGGGAAGTCAGTTGACCAGTTGTTTGTGCTGCAGCGGGCTTCGGGGTCGTAGTCTATCCCGATATCGGTAAAGTTAAGCGTAGGTTTCATGGTCGGTGCCGGAGTTGGGGTAGGGGTACCGTCATCACCGTCCAATATTCCATCCCCGTTATCTGCGCCTCCGCCGGACATCATATTATTGTTCTCGTCACAAGATGCCGCTGTTAGTATTATTAACAGACTGATTGAAAAGATGTAAAAACATTTCAGTACCGAACGATGCGTCATTTTGAGTTTTTCCCCTTTAAGATTTAATTTGATTCGTAATACCTAAGCAAGTTTCATAATATTATAACCCCATTTTGGTGGTAATCGGCTCTGGTATGATTTAAATTTACTCAATAGCTTTAAGTAGGAAGAACTCTCTACAAACTCGAAATAAAGGAGGACGGATTAATGAGACTAAAAGGTAAAACGGCATTAATTACAGGGGGAGGAGATGGTATAGGCAAAGCTACGGCGCTACTGTTTTCAGAGTCGGGGGCCGATGTCGGGATCATGGGAAGAACAAAATCAAGGCTCGACGAAACCGCGGCTGAAGCAAAAGGGCCCGGGAAGATTACCGCATATCAGGGTGACGTATCGAACGAGGAGGACGTAAAGAGAGTGGTTGATGACTTTTACGAAAAGCACGGCAGGATAGATATACTTTTTAATAACGCCGGGATATTTAAGGGCGGGACAGTTGTAACAACACCAATGGAAGTCTGGGAGCAGACGATTGATATAAACCTTAAGGGCGTATTTTTAATGAGTAGGTACGTTGTCCCGATCATGGCAAAGCACGGGGGTGGGGCGATAGTTAACAACTCCTCAGTTCTCGGGATGGTCGGAATGGAGGACTGTGTCGCTTATAACGCCTCCAAAGGGGCCGTGCGCCAGATTACAAGGAGCATGGCGCTTGATCATGCAAAAGACAATATAAGGGTAAACTCCGTCTGCCCGGGCTACATCAAGACCAAGATGGACCCTGAGTTTATGGGTAACCCTCCTGACGCTGAAGAGCAGCTCGATAAAATAGCCGCGGATATGATCCCGCTTGTAAGGCGCGCGGAGGCGGTTGAAGTGGGGCACGCGGTGCTATACCTCTCTAGCGATGAGGCCCGCTATGTTACAGGCTCAGACCTCGTTATAGACGGCGGCTGGACTACTCTATAGATTGAAAGCACTTCAGATTGAAAACTCTTTTGGCCTTGAATATTTATCCTATGAGGATTAGGATAGTTTAAGCAAGTTACCTAAATAAAAGATATTTGGCTTAAAGGTGGAGAACATGCTAAACGGAGTGATGCTCCTATGGTTTATCCTAACCGCTATCTCAGTCATATTCGTCGCGGTTGATATACGTCATACTCCTGAATCAAAGGTGCTGAAGTGGGGGTTTATACTTCTCACTGCTTATACGGGACCATTCGGGGCTTTCTTGTACGCGCTCGGCTGCAGAGAGCCGCTACCCGGGGTCCATGAGCGTTATGTGAAGGTGCTCTGGCGGCAGGTGTTGGGATCCACCATGCACTGCGTGGCGGGGGACGGTGTGGGAATTCTCGCGGGTGCCGTAATAGGAAGCGCCCTGTCACTATCTATGTTAGCCGATATCGGCTTAGAGTACGTTCTTGGTTTCGGTTTTGGCTGGACTATATTCCAGGCCCTATTCATGAAAAACACCGCCGGGGGCACTTATGGAAAGGCCTTATACAATACCTTCATCCCCGAGCTAGTATCTATGAACTGCCTAATGGCCGCAATGGTACCCGTTTCAAGTATCGCCAAATCTTTTGTTCCGGGAAGCGAAAGCCCTCTCAGCCCCGCGTTTTGGTTTATTATGTCGATGGCTCTCCTGTGCGGGTTTATTGCCGCCTTTCCGATGAATTGGTGGCTCGTCTCAAACCACTTAAAGCACGGTATGATGACGGTAAGACCCAAAGATATGGCGGAAGATGATGTAGCTAAAGGTATGGGAGATATGGATATGGGCGGTATGGATATGGAAAAGCCAAGCTCTTTTGAGATCGCAAAGGTCACGGCGCTCAGTTTTGTAATACTTGCGGTAGGAATCGGGATTGCTCTAATATTTACATAACGGCTTGCTAAAAGAATAGAGATGCCTGATAAATGCGGATTATTTTGAAAGCTCAAATTAATATGAATCTCTTTGGGCAATATGAACGTATCTCTATCTAAACGGGATATGTAG
>DEIM01000163.1 GCA_002352485.1 Candidatus Dadabacteria bacterium UBA2774 | reverse complement strand
CTCCATGAGATAATGGACAATACGGCAGATGCGATAATTGTATTCGATCATGAAGGTATTATTGAGATTTGTAATAGACAGGCAAATAAGCTTTTATCCAAGGGTGAGGGAAAGATACAGGAGATATGGGACATTATCACGCCTGAAAACAGAGACGGTTTCTCAAAAACACTCAAGAGGGCCAGGGAAGGAGACAAGATAACTGATATCGAAACCGAAGTAATCGGTAATGGTGGAAAGAGGATATCTGTCAGCGCCAGTCTCGTTTATACAACGAGTGAAGTCGGGAAATTTATAATAACAATCAGGGATATCACCGAAAGACTAATGATTAGACAAAGGATAATCGACCTTGAGAAATCTCAGATTATCGGAAAAATGTCTGAGGGGTTTGCTCACCACATGGGTACTCCGCTTGCCTCTATGCTGCTTAGGGTTCAGATGCTAAAGGAGGATGTGCCGAATATCCCGGACTGCGAGGATGTCGCTAAGAAACTTGACTCGATTGAAAAGCAGATTTTATACGGGCAGAAAGTTATACAGCGTCTGCTTAAATTTGTCAGTAAGCCCGGGAGCGAGAAACACCCAGAGAGTTTATATGAGCTTCTAAGTGAATCAATTGAGATAATCAGACCACTTCTTAAAAAGAACAAAATTAGCGTCGAACTGGATGCTTTGGAAGATCTGAGCGTGCTTGCTGACAGTAACCTAATGCACCTTGTTTTCTCGGACACTCTGATGAATGCTGTTGATGCAATGCCCGGAGGTGGTGTCATCTCTGTCAGTGCTGTCGGTGACTATGATGCGGAGACTGCTGAGGTTAAGATTAGCGATAAGGGGCATGGAATTGCTCAGGAGACAATACCACATGTGTTTGAGCCTTTTTATACCACTAAGCCTGCCGGTAAGGGAACCGGTCTTGGTCTTTCGGTGGCGAAAAGGGTTATTATTGATCACGGGGGAGAAATCAGCATAAGCAGTAAAGTTGATAGCGGCACTACGGTATTGATTAAGCTCCCAATATTGAATGCGGAGGCTCGGAGTTGAAGAAATCTGAATATAAAGTGTTAGTTGTTGATGACGACCCTGAATTTGTAGATGCAGTAAGGGAGCTTTTAGAGCGGAGCGGTTACGGAGTAGTTACCGCGTACTCGGGCAAGGAGGCGCTTGAGAAGGCCAGCGCAACATCGGGTATAAACCTTGCACTTTTAGACTTGGTGATGCCTATGATGGACGGCTTCACGCTACTCGAGAAGTTAAAAGAGGTAGCATCTGAAATGAATGTGATAATCGTTACAGGGCAGGGTACGGTGCAAACTGCTGTAGAAGCTATAAAAAGGGGGGCTTCTGACTTTATTACAAAGCCTTTTGATAAAGATGTGCTCCTTAAGAAGCTCGAAGTGCTGAAGAAAAAGTACGAGCTTGAGGGAAAGGTAGGGGAGCTTAAGCAGATAATCTCGGATAAGTTCGGATTTGAGAGTATAATAAGCAGCTCAAAAGTCATGAAGGCCGTATTTGAGAAGGCGACCGCAGCGGCTAGGAGCGACGCCCCAGTGTTTATTGTGGGTGCAACCGGTACTGGTAAGGAGCTTCTTGCTAAAGCTATACACGTTAAAGGCGAGAGGTCGGGTGAGCCTTTTCTTGCCGTAAATTGCGGCGCTATCCCCAAGGAACTACTAGAGTCCGAGCTTTTCGGTTATAAAAAGGGTGCGTTTACGGGAGCGGTGAAAGACCACGAGGGCTTATTTATAGCCGCAAATAAAGGCACAATCTTCCTTGACGAAATAGGGGAGATGCCCAAAGACCTTCAGGTCAGGCTGCTCAGGGTGCTTGAGGAGTATAAAGTACGTCCTCTCGGGCACACCGAGGAAGTGCCTCTTGACGTGAGAGTAATAGCCGCCAGTAACCACTCGATTGAGCAGTTAAAAAGTAAGTATTTAAGAGACGACCTCTTTTTCAGGCTAGCGGTAATAGTGATAGAGCTTCCACCTTTAAGCGGGAGAAGAGGGGATATTCCTCTTCTGGTAGAGACATTTATCGGAAGGTTCAACATGAAGTATTCAAAGAATATAAAGGGTTTCTCTGAAGGAGCTTTGAATTCGCTTTACAGCTATGAATTTCCGGGAAATATCAGGGAGCTCGAGAACTTAATTGAGGGAATTGTTGCCGTATGCCCTCAAGATAAGGAAGAAATAACCGTTAAGGATCTGAAAGCCCACCTTTTATGGCACGAACCGAAAGCAAGCGGACATCAGATGCTTTCATTGGATAAGCTTGAGAAATACGCATTTGAGCAGGCGCTCCGTGAAACCAGTGGTAACAAATCAAAAGCTGCAGAGATGCTGGGTATTTCTAGAGATACTCTCTATAGAAAGCTGAAACTTTATGAAATTGATTAAGCCTCCTACCGACCGTATTTTTTAAAACGCTAACAACTAAGCAACATTATTATTTGTAGCTGCGCATCAGTGTTAGATACTGTTCGCAAATGCTTATTGTTATCATTCTAGAATTTCTTCAGTGGAGTTTAATCTGTCAGATGTATTGTTTTAAGACGTACACCCTGCAACATTACAAACTCTAAGTGTCTTAAATCATAGAATATTTCAATTGGCATCTCAGTTGCTTTCTGGTAGGTATATTAAAAAACTAGAGGAGGTATAGTAGGATGCCAAGAACATTTTTGTTAGCAGTAGCGGTTATTGCGCTGTGCGTGCTCCCGTTGTTAAATTCGAATGAGGCTAATGCCGCAAGCGATCAGCAAATACAGGAGCTCAAACAGATGATTGAGCAGAACAAAAAGCAGAATGAGGAGAACCGCAGGCAGAATGAAGTGTTGATGCAAAAGATAGAACAGCTGGAGGGCGAAAAAGCGGCCAATCAAGCCCAGATACAGGAATCTGAGACCCAAATACAGGATTTTATATCCAGGAAAGGGCAGCAGCCATTAGGAGCTGAGTTCGCAATGATAATCGGAGCTCAGAGCGGACCTTTTAAGACAGGTACGGGTTTTTACATGGCAGGTGAGCTTGGTCTGCCTCTGTATAAGAATTTAGGACCTGGAAAACTTATGGGTTTAATCAATATAGGCTGGGGCAGGACGGACGACGATGTGACATTTGAGCCGACTATTAACGCTATTGCTCCTGGAGCGCTGCCGACTCAAACGAGCGTTACGCTTGATACGGTAACAATAATGCTCGGGCTAAAGTACAAAGTGGAAGCCCATCATATTGTACAGCCGTTCATTATGGGCGGACCTGGGTTTAACATCTTTCTTAACAACAGCGACCCCGGTGATCTGGTCGGTGGTATCGCACCGCAGCCCGGTACTCTGCAGAAGCAAGGATTCCCGTCTGGACAGGGTAACGTTGAGTTAGGCCTTCACCTTGGAGGCGGTATTGATTTTAATATAACGAAAAAGATCTTTGTAGGCGCGGAAGGACGTTACAACTATGTAGACAGAAATAACGGATCTTTCGGTACCTACGGTGGAAGACTAGGATTTAGATTCTAATCTCTCATTTTCTCCAGAAGTCTAAACAGGCTTCTCCCTCTCAACCAATAGGGCATCTTGTAAGTAGATGCCCTATTTTTTTACTCTTTCTCTCTATCTTTTCGCTGTAAACCCATGTTAACAATATTAAATATCTATACCGACCAAAGTGTATTCTCATGCCGATTTATTCTAGTTGTTCAAGATTATGCTTTCTCGCTGTACGAAATTAAGACATCTGACATTTCGTACATTCTTAAAATTCAATAAAGAGTATGGGTTCGGCCTGGCACCTAAATTGCTCTTACATAGATTAATCTAAGATACAGCTACGGAGGAAATAGAATGAGACTGGGTTTTTATTGTTTCGCAATTGTGTTTTTTATGGTTATATCGACAATCTTGCTGCAAAATCCTGCAAATAGCGAAGAAGCCGATAGTAAAAACGCTGAAAAAGGAGAAGTGGTTTTCAAAGAAAAAGGTTGTCCGGCCTGCCATACAATCGGGGGAGGAAAGCTCTCGGGCCCTGACCTTGCCGGAGTTACGGAGCGCAGGGAAGAGGAGTGGCTCAGGGAATGGATTAAGAGCCCGGACAAGATGATTATGACTGATCCTATAGCTAAAGATCTATTAAAAGAGTATTACGTTCCCATGCCGAACCAGGGTTTAACGGACGAGGAAGTGGACGAGGTCATTATTTATCTCAAATATGAGGATTCCAAAAGTAAATAAAGTAATTAAAGCAAGGGAGGTAGTAAGTCATGAATAAAGGGAAAGTTTGGTTATTTAGTACTTTGCTTCTTTCGTTATTCGCTGCAGGGTTAATGATTTCCTGCAACACGGGGGGAGAGCAGGAAGCAGGGCAGGAGACAGGCAACAAACAAGATACGTCCTCAGCAGCCAAGCAAAATGGAGGGCTGCCTCAGGACGCACAGGATATAGCCACGGAAAGAGGGCTTACGCCTGATAACATTACCGCGGCACTTAAAACGTATGTGCCTTCGGGTAAGTACGACGACTATATAATGTTCGCCTCAGGAGGACATTCGGGGCAAGTGTACGTAATTGGCGTACCCTCGATGCGTCTTCTGAAAGTTATCGCGGTCTTCACACCGGAGCCCTGGCAGGGATTTGGAGTAGGCTCAGAGGAATCGGAAGAAATTTTGAAATCGGGTTATATGCCGATAGGTAAAGATAGAAAGCTGAGCTGGGCTGATACGCACCACCCGGCGCTCAGCGAAACGGACGGTGAGTATGACGGACAATACTTATTTATAAACGATAAAGCGAACGCAAGGGTAGCTGTTATCGACTTAAGGGACTTTGAGACCAAGCAAATGGTGAAAACTCCTAACCTTATCTCTGATCACGGCTCAACCTTCGTTACTCCGAATTCGGAATGGGTGATTGAGGGCTCTCAGTACGGAACCCCTCTGCCGTTTCATGAATTCGCACCACTTGATGAATATCAGGAAAAGTACCGGGGACTTATTGTGTTCCATAAATTTGACCGGGAAAAAGGACGTATTATAGAGTCTGAAAGCTTTCAGATCGAAGTGCCGCCTTACTGGCAGGATCTGTGCGACGCCGGAAAGAAGGTAAGTGAAGGCTGGATTTTCTGTAACTCCATTAATACAGAGCTTGCCACCGGCGGAATCGAGTCCGGCAACCCTCCTTTTGAAGCGGGAGTTTCTCAGAGGGATATGGACTACATGCACGTTATCAACTGGAAGAAAGCTGCGGAAGTGGCTTTTTCCGGTAAGGCAAAAGAAATGAATGGAATAAATGTAATACCCCTTGATGTAGCGATATCAGAAGAGCTCCTATACTTTATACCAGAGCCCAAGAGTCCTCACGGTGTGGATGTTACGCCCGGAGGGGAATATCTTGTCGTATCCGGAAAACTGGACACACACGCTACTATCTATGGGTTTGATAAGATTCAAACCGCAATTAAAGACAAAAACTTTGAGGGTAAAGACGTCTACGGCGTACCTATATTAAACTACAACGACGTAGTTACCGCGCAGTTAGAAATAGGTCTTGGCCCGCTGCACACTCAGTTTGATGGTGACGGTAACGCCTACACGAGCGTATTTATTGAGAGTACGCTTGCCAAGTGGAAGCTCGGCCCTCCTTACAATGAGGGTGAAGAGGCGTGGACGCTCACAGAGAAGATCCCTGTTCACTACAACATAGGGCATACAGTCTGTGCCGAGGGTGACACTGTGTCCCCTGACGGTAAGTACTGCGTTGCCTTGAACAAATGGTCGATTGACCGCTTTAGTCCTGTAGGGCCGCTTCTGCCTCAGAACTTCCAGCTTATAGACGTATCAGGCGATAAAATGCAGCTCCTTTACGATATGCCAATCGGAGTAGGAGAGCCCCACTACGTGCAAATGGTGAAAGCTGATAAGCTTAACCCTTATCTCGTATATCCCGAGGTAGGGTGGAACCCGGCTACAATGAGCGTCAATCCTAATGCAGCAAAAACCGGAGAGGAAAAGATTGTCCGCAATAACGGCACTGTCGAGGTTTGGATGACCGCAATCAGGAGTCACTTTAACCCTGAGCATATAACAGTGAACGAAGGAGATGAAGTGATCTTACACATAACAAGCGTCGAGCGGGCAAGAGACGCCACCCACGGGTTTGCTATTGACGGGTACAACGTAAATCTGAG
>DEIM01000019.1:3679-5889 GCA_002352485.1 Candidatus Dadabacteria bacterium UBA2774 | reverse complement strand
CACAATCGCCATCGGGTGTACCGGAGGCAAACACCGCTCTGTCGCAATAGTCGATACATTAACCGAGCATTTCAAACACCTATCGCCAAAAATAAGGCACCGGGATATACTTAAGAAATAAGGAGAGCGTTTTTATGGTCGGGATAGTTGTCGTAACTCACGGGAAATTAGCAAAAGAGCTCATTGAAGCTGTAAGATTCGTTCTGTCCTCAAACCCTCAAGTGAAAATGGTAGGGGTATGTCTCGACCCGGACAGAGAGTTTGAAAACTTTAAACAAGACATAAAAAACGCAATAAAAAAAGTAAAGGAAAAAGACGGCACGCTTCTGGTTACGGATATGTTCGGCGGTACTCCCTCAAATATTAGCCTGACGTTTCTTGAAGAAAACAAGGTTGAGGTAGTATCAGGTGTAAACCTGCCCATGCTTCTGAAACTTGCCACACTTAAAGAAAGCGTAACTCTTGAGGAAGCAGTTAAAACAGCCGAGTCCGCAGGCAAGGACAACATCATTGTAGCAAGCAGACTCCTTCATGACAGAAGCAGCTGAATTTGCNNCAAATCCCATATTAGCCTGTCTTTATTTGAAAAAGTCTGCTATCCTGTATATTATCTGAATGTTTTATATCCTATGGGTCTAGATTAATATAACCGAGGTTAAGATATGACAAATGAAGAAATAGAGAAAATTATAGAGTCCTGGAAAAATCACCTGGCAACGGGCGGCATGGAAGATTTCAAGCTTGAAATAGAGCATAACGTGCCCAAGGAATTTGCCGCAATAGCGCTGTACATGGATTCTAAGACTGTCAAAGCATCCGGCGGAAATGAGGACTATTACGAAGGGTACCGCCAGGCTTCGATCGATGTTTTAAACGTAATAGGGGTACAGATGGCTCAGGATGATCAGACAAAAACCATAACCCTATTCAGAAAAGAATCAAACGATGCGAAGCAGGAAGAGCTAAAAAAACACATATGGGGATAATATCTCTATCTCTATATTTATATTCTCTTCATACTTAATCCGTTAAGACTGTAGCTTTAAATACCTTATGAAACTCATAGACAAGTTCAATTGTTTTCTTATCGATCTGGACGGCGTTGTATACGTTGAGCAAAGTCCCATAGAAGGCTCCGTAGATACCATTAACCACCTTGTGGATAGAGGTAAGGAAATATTATTTATAACAAATGACCCCAGAAGCTCACTGTCCGAATATGCCCAGAAATTAAGGGACATGGGTCTTAAAGTAACAGAGGATGATGTAATTACATCAGCTATTGCGATCGCAAACCATATAAAATCCCACACTGAACACTCTGAGAAGAAAAATGCGTATGTTGTCGGGAGCAGTGCGCTTAAAAAAGAGATTGAGCTTGCCGGGCTGACACTTGTGGATGGAGAAGAGGCAAAGGAAGCGGATTACGTAATACTTGGCGGGCACCCGGATTTTCACTACAATGAATTAAAATTGGCAACTCTGGCGCTTAGAAACGGAGCGGAGTTTTTCGCAACCAGCCGAGACCCGGCCTATCCGAGCTCTGAAGGGCACGTTCCTGCTACGGGCGCCATGCTCGCGGCCATTGAAGTTGCCTCTGGGAAAAAAGCTGTAGTGGCAGGAAAGCCCGAATATATAATATTTGAAGAAGCCCTTACCCGTAACACTTGCACCGGCAAAACTAACACTGTTATCATAGGTGACAGACTAGACACAGACATTTTAGGCGGTTATTCAGCCGGTATCTCTACAATCCTCTCACTCTCAGGCTCGACAAAGAAAGAAGACGTCAAAATCTCACTCATTAAACCTGACTTCATCATTAACGATCTTAGAGATCTTCTTAAGGATATAGATGAATTAACCTAATACCACCTGCTTTTAAGAGCACTCCTCACAATGCCGCCAATTAAAACAAATTCAATTAACATAAATTACGAGCTCGATGGCAAGGGACCAGTAGTTGTCTTTATAAACGGCTTGACTATGACCACAGCAGGCTGGGTTTATCAAATAAAGCCCTTTACCGAAAGATACAGAGTGCTCCGCTACGATTGCAGGGGACAAGGTGGCTCTGACAAGCCTACGGAGGAATATTCCCAGGAAATCCACACCGAGGACCTATACCATCTGCTCCTATGTCTGGACATTGAAAAAGCCCACATAATCGGCCTTTCAAACGGCGGAATGATAGCTCAGCATTTCGCTCT
>DEIM01000019.1:0-3642 GCA_002352485.1 Candidatus Dadabacteria bacterium UBA2774 | reverse complement strand
GAGCTCACAGTACTCTCCTGGATTAAAGCAACAGAGGCGGGTGGAAATGATCTGCGCTACGATGTATTACTCCCACAAATTTTCTCTGAGAGCTTTATCGAGAACAATCTGGAGCTCATTAAAAACATGAAAGAATTCAGCTCCGAGATCAATACTCCCGAAGCCGTAGTAAACCTAGCAAAAGCGTCAATAAGCCACGACCTTAGATCAGAGGTATCGAACATCAAATCCCCAACGCTTATTATTGCAGGGGAGCAAGATATTCTGATCCCGCCCAGATACTCAAGAATACTGAATGAAGAGATAGAGAATTCAGAGCTCGTCATTATTAAAGACTGCGCTCACGTCCCTCCTATAGAAAAACCTGATGAGTTTAACTCCATAGTATTAGATTTCTTATATAAGCACGATTAGCAAGCTCAATAGCATTCCTTCAAATTGCATCCTAACCACCTGCCATGACTCACAATTGCATATTCAGGTAAACTATATATATAAACTCAGGTCACTTAAAACTCCTCCTTAACTAGAAATAACAAATTCTTCAGGACGGGAATTTCGGGTTCATCTAATAATCATGGTAACTAAAGTCATGCAAATAGCTGCTAAAAGCTCCCCTCAGAATAATGCCTTACTTCTGATGATCTTTGGCGGATTTATGTTCGCTTCAATGGGAGCGCTCACGCATGCGCTCGGAAAAGAGGTCGATTGGCTTCTTATTGCTTTCATCAGAATGGGCCTCTCCTTTGTCATCACACTTTTATTAGCGCTAAGAGCGGATATCAACCCTTTCTTGCTCAACAGGCCGCTCCTTTGGTTCAGGAGCTTTGTAGGAAGCTCTGTGATGTTAGCGACTTTCTATGCGCTGACGGTTCTGCCCATTTCGGATGTAGCCGTTATTACAGAATCACGTCCGATTTGGGTTGCGCTATTGGCAGGGTATCTGCTGGGCGAGACCACAGGTAAAAAGATATGGTTTTCTATAGTATTCGGGATACTCGGTATAGTACTTGTCGAACACCCGATATTCACAAGTGGGAGCTTCGCGGGAGCAGTTGCTCTCTATGCAGCTATCGGGGGTGCTGTTGTGATGATCTGCCTCAGAAAACTAAGGGACCTGGACACAAGAGTCATTGTCACTCATTTCTCAGCCACAGCGACCGTAATCGCGTTTCTCACCCTTATAACCGTACGTGGAGAGGCCGATTTTTCTCAGCTTGGAGATACGCGCATATTGTTGATGCTGCTTGGCATAGGAGTTGTAGGCACCTTAGGTCAGCTTGCAATGACAAAAGCTTTCTCTATGGGTGAAGCGCCAAGCGTTGCCTCGGCCGGGTTTGTCAAAGTCGGCTTCTCGGCGGGTTACGACATCTTTATATGGAAATACGTTTTTGAGTATCCTACTATCCTGGGAATGCTACTAATATTGGGTTCTACTATGTGGTTATTCAAGAGAAAAAAGGAGCCTCTGGAATTTAAACTCCCTGAAAAGAAACTCAATATTAAAGACGGCAGTTAGTAATTAACTCAGAATGAATACAATTTCTACTCAGAAGACTTCCAGACAAATCTGCCTTTCCTGTCTATATATCCCCACTTGCCGCCGCCAAGCTCTACTATAGACAGCCCCCCGGAGAAACTAACGGCTGTAACATAATCGGGCTTAATCACTACCTCCCCTCTCTTGTTAATAAACCCCCACTTAGAACCTTCTCTGTAGCTTGCTAGACCTTCTGAGAAATTTCCAACCTCGTCATACTCGGGCTGAACGATAATAACTCCTCTCCTATTTATAAAACCCTGTTTGCCGTCCTTCGTAAAAGCTGAAGCTCCGTTACTGAAATGCCTGATAGCTTGAAAATCAGTTTCGAGTGCCACTTCCCCAAACCTATCGAGGTATACGAATTGTCCGTCTTTCTCGACGCTCGCTAGTCCCTCTGAGTATCCCTGAGCCCAGCCAAACTCCGGCTCAAGAAACATCCTACCGTTCCTTTTGATATAACCTCCCTTCCCCTCTACAATTACCAATCCAAAACCATCTGAGAAATTAAAAGCCTTTTCATAACGGGGCTCGATCACCATCTTGCCTTCTTTATTTACATAGCCCCATCTGCCGTTAATCTTCACACCCGCAAGCCCTTCTGAAAAAGGCATCGCTTTTTCAAACTGAGGCTCGATCACCATTTTGCCAACATTGTTTATGTAACCGTAACGCCCGTCCACCTTCACACGGGCAAGTCCCTGACTAAATTTATGAGCTTCCTGGTATTCAGGGGTTATTACCAGAATATCGAACTCATTTATATACCCCCAGCGCCCGTCTTTTTTTACAAGCGCCCTGCCATCTGAGAAATCAACAGCGCCTTCATATTTAAAGGGTATCTTCAGATCCCCCGTCCTGCTCATAAACCCCCACTGCCCGTTCTTCTCCACCGGAAACAGAAGCTCCGAGATGGATCCCACAGAAGAGCCAGGCGATGAGCCCGCACAGCCCTGTATTAGAATGAAGAAAGCGCATAAGAGTAAAGTGACGTACCTAATCAAAAAAATCCTCCGGAAACTCTTAAAATACACGAGAGATATACCTAAAAATTTAGGATAGTTCAAAAAACTCCTGTATAAAACCGACAGAGTTGGGGACTTAAACGAACTCCTCATTCTGTGTAATGCTAATACGACTAATTACCAGGACCTCAAATTAATTACCTACAAGTATGCAAATCATTTTTGTCTCAGCCTAAATAGATCCAAATGTGCAAAATGTTTTTCAAGCTCAAAATCGTATGTACCGCTTAGGCCCTCTCTGATATACTTTCTGTATTTAGGATTCGCACGCATTACAACCCAAACGCTTTTGTTACCCAGGTTTTCAAAAGTCGGGAATTTGTCGGATAAAGGTACAATTGTGATGTCGTCCCTTGTTTGATAATATTTCACAGATATATATCCCTGACCAGGCTGCAATACTAATACATCCCCGTAGCCTGCACTATTTTCTATCTCGCTCACGACTTCCCGCCACTGGGGTTTAGTCTCGTTGTTGTAGTAAGCCATAAGATTCACAGTAGGAAGAATTAGTATAACAACCCCTATTGTGAGTACCACCCATCTGTTTCTCAAGCTATCAATACCCTTTGAGGCAAGTAAATAGTAAGCGAGAGTTGCGCTTATAGAATAACGAGCAACAAACATCGGCGTGGATATAACTGAGATGACCATAGGAATTAGAATTGGAACCGTAAACCAGAGAATAAGGAGATACACTCTGTAACCCGAGGATATCCCTGGCTCAGGATTATCGTTTTCATGGGTCTTAAACACCATCTTCAGTCCCGGGAGGCTTAATATTCTACGGAGGCCAATTACAGCAATGAGGGCAAAAACAACTAACAATACAAGAAGGTATAAGGAGCTTGAGTACCTAACCATATTATAATAGAGCGACACCAAAGTAGGCTCTTTAATCCAGAAAGACTCCTGCATGACAGAATTCATTTTTAGCATATGCAAGAAGCCCGGTATAAAGGTAAGAACCAGGATCAATTGTAGGAATATCCACTGCTTAAAACTTATTTCCCCTGCTTTTCTCTGTTTCAAAAATAGCGTGAGACAAAAGATATTTTGGGCTATAATGATGAAAAG
>DEIM01000041.1:30485-31112 GCA_002352485.1 Candidatus Dadabacteria bacterium UBA2774 | reverse complement strand
TTAAGTTTTTTAGGCTTTTACCGCGCGTTTTCTTATGACAACAAAACCTATCACTCCGAGCGCTAATGCCATTGCGATCAATCCCCACTCGGAAAGTGTCGGGATTTGAGCAACTTTTTCCTTCACGCCTTCTACTGCCATCGAGCCATTGTACTCCGGAGCAAAATCTATACCAAGATCGCTATAAAAATTCTCAATCTCTGTATCGGAAACGAATATCGAGGTTTTAGCATTTTTAACCAGTACTATGTTGGGCTGATCATCCTCGTTATCTCCAAGATACAGGTTTCCGCGGTTATCTGCAGCAATGCCGCCCTCAAGATCTGCTCCATCTTCACCTGTAGCATCCGTAATCTGATCTTCTGTAATAAACTCCTTTACCTGCCCGTTTGTTGGGATTACCGCAAGCACGCAGTCGCAGTCACCGTCATCCATTACATACAATATGCCTTTTAACACCATTCCCACGTCCAGATCTATAGCTATCTCCCCTGTTGCATTAATTATCTGCTGCTGAGTGGTTAAAATCGAAAGACCTCCTGCGGAGGAGTATTTAAATATCACATTATCCCGGTCATTGTTGCTGTCATCGTTTGCAAAGTAGATATTGCCGAACTGATCTACGGA
>DEIM01000041.1:11866-30455 GCA_002352485.1 Candidatus Dadabacteria bacterium UBA2774 | reverse complement strand
TCTCTGTAACCACACGCGTAATAGGGCCAAGTGGAACCGGGATACGCAGAATGGAGTTACTTTCAGAGTCGTTCACATACAGCGCGCCGTCAGGGCCGAACGCCATACCGTTTTCGAGATCGACCTCGGCAGCCCCGGGAATAGCCGCCAACAGCTGGGCGGGGCTAACGAATTGGCTAAGCGTCCCGTCGGGTGTAGCCATCAATATACTGCTAGTATTGAAAGTCTCGAAAGGATCAAAATTAATAACACTTACATGATCCAGACTGAAAAAGACATTACCCGCCATGTCTATTGCGAGTCCTGTGTTTTCACAACTATTACTGTCTAATCCGGTTACGGCCTCGATTTCGGTGGGTGATATAAACTGAGAGAGGTCTCCGTCCGGGTCAACCTTCAGGATCGAGCACTCATCTTCATCTTCATCCGTGTTACCATTGTCCACCTGCACAAACAGATCACCGTCCGCGGCGCGGGCGCCCGCGGAAAATAAAACCGCAAAAAGTAAAACCGTTAAAATACTCGTAAGCTTTTTCATATCTCCTCCTTTAAGAAAAACATCTTTATTATATAGATTTAACTGAGCGCATTTTAACACATATTCACAATTAATTCCAATAAATTTAACTGTATTTAGAAATATTAAGTTCCGGTACAAAATTAAATTAATCTATTTATTGGATTGCTCGAAAAATGGGGGCGGAAGCAGGGGGAGCTTTTCCTTCTTAGATGAAGTACGTTGAAACTCCATTTCGGACACTAATATACTTGGAGCTATTGTAGAAATGGGCACATAGCCCGATTCAGCGCCGCAAAAGCCGTTAAATACGGCATAGTCGTCGCCTGTTGCGATGATTTTATTTATAGATACAAGCGGGGTGCCCACCATCTCTATATCCCTCACAGGGGTCTCCATACCGGTTTCAGGGTCTATCTTGTATATCACGACGGGAGTAGCCCTGAATGCCTGGAAGTTGTAAGAGGAGGTATTGGTCTCACCGCCCCTCATGCTCTTGATAAGAAGCCCGAATGGTTTTTTCTGACGTATTACTTCCTCAATAAGAAGCTCTTTTAATTCCTCTTTAGTGCGGGTGCTGTTTGATTCTATTATAGTATTGCTCATCCTCGCAATCGGCGCTCGCCCGTAAGAGGCGCGGCCATGGCCGTTTGAACGCTGAAAACCGTTTACAGGGGTTCTGGATAGGAGAAAATTTCTCAGCACTCCGTCCTCTACGAGCACGACCCTTTGTCCCGGCACACCCTGGTCGTCAAATGGGTAGTAGCCCATCAGATGCTTACCTTCAAAGCTCTTTAGCGTCGGGTCGTCGTATATGGATAGAAAAGGCGGTATCACTTTCTCACCCACCTTTTCCCTGAACGTCTGCCCTTCATTTTCATCTATCTGCCTCTCTCCTTCGAGGCGGTGTCCGATAGCTTCGTGGAACACTACTCCCGCGGCCTCTGGTTCAAGGAGCGCAGGCACGCTGAGGGGTTGAAGCACCTGGGCGTCTCTCATCCCTATTGTCTCTTCAACCATCTCTTTTACCATAGATTTCAAATTTTCTAGCGGGGGTATGTCCTCGGGGGCAACGTAGTAAAGGTTTCTGTAATTTGAGATTTCCTTCCC
Source organism: Candidatus Dadabacteria bacterium UBA2774 (assembly GCA_002352485.1). Taxonomy (GTDB): domain Bacteria; phylum Desulfobacterota_D; class UBA1144; order Nemesobacterales; family UBA2774; genus UBA2774. The sequence continues at coordinate 28,828 of DEIM01000041.1, read as the reverse complement.
GTCTTTCGCCCTTGCGGATACTTGGGCATCTATTGAGTAAAGTACCTCGTCTCTTACATACCGGGTCCCTTCGGTATTTACGAAATATACTGTTTCCTTCTGAGCCGTCACGATTACATCGCCGTTGATAATTTCTTTATAATCCTTATAAACCGATGACAATTCCCTGACCTTATCTTCCCACAGAGCCTTATCGAACTTAAAATCGAGCTCGGGACCATAGAATGTATGACTCTCTTCCTTTGTAAAACTCTTTACATCCTCGTCCTTAATCTCCTGGACTATAGTAGCCTTCTTATTGAAATACTGTGTAAGGGCTTCTTTGTATGCGTAATCCGTTACCTGCCATAGAGCGGCCCTGATGGCATCGGGGTCGTTATCGAGAGGAACGGACGAGGCATCGTGGAACGGGACCCCGCCGCCCGAGCGGCCCCTAATGGAGTTATCGAATTCGTAATCCCCAACTCGAACGTCAACGTAGAGGCGTCTTATCCTGTTTGCGTCCGAGTCTACTATTGCTCCGTATTTCCCCTGAATACTTGTGTAGGCGTTGTCCTTTATCTGATAGCTAATGAAATAGGGGGCTTCATAACCCTCTAATTTCAATTTTGTCTGAGAGCGCTTAAGCTCGTCCGACATTGCTTTTATGACTACTTTATCACTCCTTTCTTCGGCTTCTTTCTGTGCTAAAGAAAAAGCGCTTTGAGGGAGGAAAAATGCAGAGATTAATAGGAGTGTGAATAGAAAATGTGAGATATGCTTAATAGAGTCCATATATAAAAAGGTTAGCTTTGACAAAGGTGTATGTAAAGTAAATTCATATACTACCCACACACATAAACGTCTCAATTTTGTCAGTTCTTGTATATGTACAGGATGACTATTATTACCGCAAGCACGAGACGGTATGCGACGAAGACAGTGTAGCTTCGGTGTCTTACGAACCTAAGGAGATATTTAATGGCGAGGAAAGCAAATACGGCGGAGGCAACAATGCCTGCTACAAAAGGGAGGCTAAGAACAGAGGACAGCTCCAAGTGGCGTGATTCGAACACTCCGGCCCCGGCTATGAGGGGAGCTGCGAGCATAAAGGAAAATTTTGCAGCCTGGTCTCTTTTATATCCCCTGAACATTGCGCCCGTGATCGTTATGCCCGAGCGTGATACTCCCGGGACTATGGCAAAGGCCTGGGATATACCGATTATGATGCAGTCTACAAGGTTCATCTCGTCTGTAGATTTACTCTTTTTTGTAAACTTATCCGAGGCATATAGAAGCACGCCGAAGAAAGACAGAGAAAATGCAACGTAAATCGGGTTACGCAAAATGCCGGAGGCCAGGCTTTCAAAAAGTACCCCGGCCAGTCCCCCCGGTATGGTCGCTATTATAAGATACAGACCCATCCTTCCGTCTGTACTGTCTGAGAAGCTCAGCTTGGATAAACACTTTAAAAATTCGCTGATTATCCGAATCCAGTCCTCACGAAAATAGTAAATTATCGCAATCAGGCTTCCCATATGAAGGGCTACATTAAATGCGAGTCCCTCGTCTTTCCAGGAGAAAAACCAGGGCAGGAGCACAAGGTGCGCTGTGCTGCTTATTGGGAAGAACTCTGTGAGCCCCTGTATAGCGCCTAAAATGATTGACTGTATGAAATCCATTTACTTTGCCGCCCCGTTTGATGAACGCTTCGTTTTGAGAGCGTTTCTGAGATAAGACGCCGTATAAGAGCCTTTTGCTTTCGAAACTTCTTCCGGAGTGCCTAAAGCAACGATCCGCCCGCCACCCTCGCCGCCCTCGGGACCCAGGTCCAGCACATGATCCGCACATTTAATAACATCCAGATTGTGCTCGATCACAATTACAGTGTTTCCCATGTCGGTTAGCCGGTCAAGTACTGTAAGGAGTTTTTTTACATCGTCAAAATGTAGCCCGATCGTAGGCTCGTCCAATATGTAAAGGGTATTGCCGGTATCTCTCCGGGAGAGCTCCTTTGTAAGCTTTATTCTCTGCGCCTCGCCGCCCGATAGGGTAGTCGCGGGTTGTCCGAGCCTTATATAACCGAGTCCCACCTCTTCGAGAACATCCAGCTTTGATTTAATATGAGGTACGTTTTTAAAAAATTCCGCAGCCTCGCTCACCGTCATGTCGAGCACGTCGGCAATGCTTTTATCGTTGTATTTAATTTCGAGTGTCTCTTGATTATAACGGCTCCCGCCGCAACGCTCGCAGGTTACGTACACATCGGGAAGAAAGTGCATCTCTATCTTTTCCACGCCGTGACCCGAGCAGCCGATACAGCTGCCCTCTTTTACGTTGAAGCTGAAGCGGCCCGATTTATAGCCGCGCGCATTGGCCAGAGGGAGCATTGCAAACAAATCCCTTATAGGAGAGAACAGTCCTGTATATGTGGCAGGATTAGATCTGGGCGTCCTGCCAATCGGGGTTTGCTCAACGTGTACGACTTTATCAATAGCGCTATCGCCGGACAACTTTTTATGGGCTCCGACTTTGTCCTTACTTCTGTAAAGTTTTTTGCTGAGCGCGTTGTATAGAGTGTCTAAAACGAGTGTGCTCTTACCCGAGCCGGAGACTCCTGTAACACAAGTTAAAACACCGATCGGGAAAGTGGCATTTATATTCTTCAAGTTGTGCTCTGAGGCACCTTTTACGGATATTAGCCCTTTAGACTTTCTTCTGTGAGAGGGTAGAGCAATGGCGAGGTTCCCCGATAAATAACGGACGGTCAGCGATTTCTTAAAACCAAAGAGTTTATCAATGTCACCTTCGGCCATTATCTCTCCGCCCTTTTCTCCCGCTCCGGGACCTATATCGACTATAAAATCGGCGTTTCTTATAGTGTGCTCATCGTGCTCCACTACTATAATAGTATTTCCGCTGTCTCTTAGTGATTTCAGGGTTTCGATCAGCTTATCGTTGTCTCTTGAATGAAGCCCGATCGTGGGCTCATCAAGTACATATGTGATGCCCGTTAGCTTTGAGCCTACCTGTGTGGCGAGCCTTATTCTTTGGGCTTCACCCCCCGAGAGCGTGGGAGCCGAACGGTTAAGAGTGAGATAGCCGAGCCCTACATTTTGAAGAAAAGAGAGGCGCGACTCTATTTCTTTCAAAATTCTTTGTCCGATTGCAAACTCTCTTTCTGTGAGCTTTAAATTATAGAAAAATTCGATACCCCTCTCTACCGGCATTGATGATAAATCGAAAATTGATTTACCGTCCAATAGAATTGAAAGCGATTCTTTTCTAAGCCTTGACCCTTTGCAATCCGGGCACTCAGCTGTGCGCATGTATTGTGAGAGCTTCTCCCGAACCTTTGCCGAATCGGTCTCTAAATACCATTCCGCAATAATCCCCGAAACTCCTGTATAAGTGTCTCGGTACTTGAGCACTTTTCCCCGCCTCTCTCTATAGAACAGCACTTTTTCATCCCCGGAGCCGTAAATGATGAGCTTTTTAACTTTATCGGGCAGGTTTTTAAATGGCTTATTCAAACTAAACTTATAAAAATCGGCTACGCCTTGAATAATATTTCTGAAATATCCCGAGTTCCTCCAGGGAATAATAGCCCCGTCTTTTATGGATAATTCCTCGTCTATCATGAGCTCCGGGTCACAAAACGAGGTCTCGCCTATACCGTGACATACATTGCAGCAGCCGTAAGGGCTGTTGAAGGAAAAGAGCCTGGGTGATATCTCGGGGTAACTCATACCACACTCGGGACACGCGAATTTCTCGCTAAAGGTCATACTCTGTCCGCCGGCGGTCTCAACCGTGGCCACACCGCCCGAGCGCTTAAGCGCAATTCTTAACGATTCGCTTATTCTGTCTTTTGCGTTGTCGGGACGTAAAACTATTACATCCACCAGGAGCAAAATTGTGTGTTTTTTTTGCCTGCTTAATTTTATCTCATCGTCCAGATCGTAAAGCTCACCGTCAATCCTAACCCTCAAGTAACCCTCACCCCTTAGATCTTCGAGCTCTTTTCTATACTCACCTTTTCTTCCCTGCACTATTGGCGAAAATACGGAGACCTTCTCACCCTCCCCAAGTTCCATGACCGCTTCGACCATTTTATCCTGGCTCTGTGCAGATATAGGTGTCCTGCAGTTATAACAGTAGGGCTTTCCGAGGCGGGCAAAGAGTAGCCTCAGGAAATCGTAAATTTCCGTTATTGTCCCCACGGTAGAGCGGGGGTTTCTCTGAAAGGTTTTCTGGTCAACCGAGATTGAAGGCGATAGCCCTTCTATCGAATCGACATCGGGCTTATCGATCTTCTCGACAAACTGCCTCGCGTAGGCTGAGAGAGACTCCATATACCTTCTCTGCCCTTCGGCAAAGACGGTATCGAACGCAAGTGATGATTTGCCGGATCCGCTTATACCGGTAATGACGACGAGTTTTCCTCTGGGCAGCTTGAGAGACACATCCTTTAGGTTGTGCTCCCGCGCGCCCGTGATCTTTATGGATTCCAAAGTAGCCTAAGTTTACCAGTTATTTAATGAGACTTAATATAACTACCCCCCGGCTCGTTCGCTCAGCTATTTGAACGATTTAATTTCTTGTACGGTCTTCTTATCGAGCTTTTGGAGAATATTCTTAAGTAGCTTTACCGTATTGTCGAAATCGTCACGGTGCATGATGGCGTTATGGCTGTGAATGTGCCTAGTTGGAACTCCGAGCACAACTGTGGGGACTCCGGTCTTGTGCAGGTGAATGACCGAGCCGTCTGTCGCGCCTCCTTCCATAGTGGTAAATTGGAGCGGTATCTTGGCTTTCTTTGCTGTATCAATTACCAAGTCTCTGAGTTTCAGATTGGGAATCATACGCGCGTCATAGAGTAGAAGAGAAGGACCTTTACCCATTTTCGTAGAAGACTCGTCAGGCTTTATCCCGGGAACATCGCCCGCTATATCGGACTCGAGTATAAAGGCTACGTCGGGATTAACCATCTCAACACTTGTGGTTGCTCCCCTCACACCTACTTCTTCCTGAACGGTTGTGACGCCGAAAATTGTATTTGGGTGGGTCTTATTCGGGAACGATCTAAGCGCTGAGATTACAAGCGCACACCCGACGCGGTCATCAAAAGCTTTAGACATATAGGTCTTTGTATTGGACAACACGGAGAACTCGCTTACCGGGACTATCGGATCACCCGGGCGTACTCCTGCTTTTTCAACGTCTTTTTCTGAGACGGCTCCAATGTCTATATACATGTTTTTTCTGACGACGACCTTATTTCTTTCTTCCTGACTCAATAGGTGCGGGGGCTTAGCGCCTATTACACCCAATACATCCCCTTTATTTGTTTTGATTATGACCCTTTGCCCGAGGAGCACCTGGTCCCACCAGCCTCCCAGAGTCGTAAACCGGATAAACCCGTCAGCCGATATATGCTTTACCATAAACCCTATCTCGTCCATATGTCCCGCGAGCATGATCTTCGGCCCGCCGGATTTGCCCGCCTTTTCACAGATCAAGCTGCCCATATTATCTTCACTCAATTTTCCAAGAGGTTTTAAATGGCCACGTATCAGCCTCCGTACTTCGGTTTCATATCCCGGAATACCGTGAGCTTCAGTTAATTCCTTAAGCAGACTTTGGGTCTTGTCCATATCATGGGCTCCTTAAATTTATTATGATTTATAAAACGGATCGGCTGACACTTTAAGATAACTAATCAAAAGTATTCCCGCTACAGTAATTCCTTGTCAATAATATTCGAACGCTGTATTATTCGATTTGTAAAGTTAAACCTTTATAGTGAAAAACATACGAGGGAAAGGAGAATACAGTGAGACATTATTCATTACTTTACGGCTTTATTTTCACAGTATTGATCGCGGGAATTGCTTTGGCGGATGAGGATCCGGTTATTTTTTACGATTCTTTTCTTAAGGTATCTACCAACGCGAAGTCTATTGACGAGTTAAAACCTTATTTATCTCAAAAGAACCTGAACGAAATGGGTCAGGTGTCAAAAGAAGATGAGGCCTTCTTCTTAGAATTCATGCAGGAAACCAGACGTACAATGAAAAGAAAAAACATATCTTCTAAAGTAGAAGGAGATAAAGCAACACTGACAATAGAAGCTGTAAGCACGACGGACAACACACCGATTGACGGCACCGCTATTCTCGTTAAAGAAAACGGCTCTTGGAAAATAGATAGCGAAGACTTCACATCAAATGTCGTAGTAGAGTAATTAACAAGTAACTGAGGAGAGAGTTAAATTGGTAGCAATGGTCCTGCGCTTAATTTGAACAGATCAAGCACCATACACAAAATACTATGTCTGTTATAACAAAAGGTATAAGGTTTGAGACCATGGGCGAGACGGATGTGATAGACATCACAGCGGATGTGGCTATGGCTGTGCGTGATGGAGATATATCATCCGGCACTGTGACTGTATTTGTCCCAGGATCGACTGCCGGAGTTACGACAATAGAATTTGAGGAAGGCGCTGTGAGGGACTACCAGGAAGCCCTGGACAGAATCGCTCCAAGAGGCGTTCACTACCACCATGACGCTAGATGGGGGGATGGAAACGGATACTCGCATGTGAGAGCTGCTCTACAAGGGGCCTCCCTGACAGTACCTTTTTCATCGGGAAGACTACTGCTCGGCACATGGCAGCAGATAATAGTCGTGGACTTTGACAACAGACCCCGCTCAAGGGAAATAATCCTTCAAATAATTGGCGAGTGAATCAGAGACGGCCTTACAGGCCGTCTCTAAGAAAGGTTATTTAAATTTGACTGAGAAATTCTGTTTATGCTTAATATTCAAATTTACGATAAGCGGCGTAATAGCCTCAATCATTGAAGAGAGCTTCAAAGGTCCCGCATCGAGCACTCTCATATTGGGCATATCCTCAGTAAGCTTTGTTATTACTTCCTTAGCTTCCTCGTCGTCTCCGCAAATTACTACATCGTAATCGAGCTCTTGCTCGATCTTGCTGAGCTCTTTAGCAGGCAGGTTATGGTATGCGGAAACAAGCTTTACCGTATCGGGTAAGGCTTCTTTAATTTCAAGCGCTGACGAGCCGTGAGGAGGGGGGTTGAAAACAAAACTCTTATCCTCATGCCTATCCATCGATACGACAGGGGTTACTACAATCTGGTCTGTAAAGCTGTCCCTTATTTGTCTCACGGTATCCGCCGCATACTCCGGAGGGATGCTTATTATCACAACCTCGGCTTCCTTAGCAGCATCTGCGTTTGGCATACCCTGAATATTTGATTCTATCCCGAGTTCATCCAACTTCTCGATATACTCATTTGCAATCCCTTTTGCCTTCTCGTCACTCCTGGAACCTATATAAATATCGTGTCCCGCTTTAGACCATCTCAGCACGAGTCCTTCCGCGATGTCTCCGGTGCCGCCCAATAATGCTATCTTCATTTTATTCTCCTATATTCGTAAAAGTTCCATTTAGTTTAACAAAATAGAGTGCCTAGTAAAGCTACTGCCGTGAGGATTTTATATATTTGGACCAAAGAGAAATAATATTTAGCGGTACAAAATATAAAGAACTAATCAAAACTTCGTTTTAAAATAAAGGAAGAGTGAGAAGCTCTCTTCGTTAAAAAAGCTGTCCTCTGACTCTAAGTCACCGTCGGGCAGTGCAACGAAGGGTAAGACCCCACCGTAGAGAACAGTGTCCCCTGAGCTGAATTTCTTAAAATCTATATTCTCCTCATCAACAAACATGACCCCGGGATCAGGGAGAATTTTTGTTTCATCGGTCGAATAATCAACCTCTTTATTCTCATCAAAAAACGGGTCGTATTGATTTACGTCAACTTCTTCCGATACTACGTAAGTTGTGCATTTATCCTGTCCTTTGTAGTCTAATAAAACTGAAGGGTCCATAAAAGTCGCATTGGGGTTGATCCCGGAGAAAAGAGAAGTATCAAATCCCTTGCTTCCTAAAAAATAGTAATCATAGCAGTAAATTCCCGGAACTAAACCCGGATCACCGGAAAATTCTTCGATGGGATCACCTACAGCTCCGCCGTAAATAGTAAACATTAGTAAGAACACTATTGTTGTAAAAAATACCCTCATCTCTAACCGCCCACAGGCCCTAACCATATATGACCTATACTACATATTAATATAAATGCAGTCGGATGAATTTCAATAGTTAATGATCATTACCTGTACTTGGATAAAAGTTCATTATAGGCCTCTTCATCAAGACCGAATACTCTCAGGGTCTTCAGCTTGGAATTTTTACCTCGAACTATCTCGACCCCGGATTTGGCCACACCGAAAGTTTTAGCTATAAAAGATATAAGGCGCTCGTTTGCTTTTCCGTCTACAGGGGGCGCCGCAACTTTAATCTTAAGCCTGCCGTCGTGGATACCAGCAATTTCATCACGGGAGGATCTAGGCTGTATTCGCAGCAGAATTTCAAGTGATTTTTCTTTAACCATTCATTTAGAACTGCTGAGCGAACTGCATCAGAGATTGGACCAGAAATTGTCTGAGAAAAACAATGGCTACTAGTACAATAATAGGGGATAAATCAAGAGTACCACCTATAGGGGGGACTATCTTTCTCGCATAACGCAGTACCGGCTCAGTCGCTTGATACAGAAAATTCACTATAGGGTTGTATGGGTTAGGGCTTACCCAAGAAATTATAGCTCTGGCCACAATTATCCACATATAAACATTAAGAATTATGTCAATTACTTTTACTATAGCAAGTATAAAATTCCCAAAGAAAACATCCATTATTTATCCTCCCCGGATAGCTCTTTTGAGCGCTTTGTAGCAGCTTCGACTGCCGATATTGTGCTCGATCTGAAACCGCCTTCTTCCAGTTTGTGTATGCCTTCAATCGTGGTTCCACTAGGGGATGTAACCTTATCCTTAAACTCAGCCGGATGAGTCTTACCTTCTATTATCATCTTGGCTGTTCCGTAAACTGTTTGTGCCGCAAGCTCGTGCGCCAGAGCTCTCGGGAGACCCATTTTCACCCCACCGTCGGATAATGCCTCTATAAATATAGAAACATATGCAGGACCGCTTCCGCTGAGCCCTGTAACCGGATCAAGAAGACCTTCATCATCGACTATATGTGCTATTCCTATCGCAGCAAATATCTCTCTAATTACGATCTCATCAGCCTCACTTACATTCTCATTACAGTATAGAACGGACGCGCCTTCTAGAACCAATGCAGGCGTGTTGGGCATAACTCGCACAATCTTCGCCTTTTTTCCAAGACTCTTGGCGATTTTAGAAACAGTAACACCTGCAGCAATTGATACAATGATCTTTTTTGCGGTAATATTTCTCTTAACTTCAGCCAGAATTTTAGGGACTGAATTAGGCTTAACAGCAAGTATTAATATATCCGATTGAGAGGCAACCTTAGTGTTGTCCTTCATGGTTTTTATACCGTATTCGGCACTCAAATGATCGAGCCTGACTTTACTGATATCGCTTGCAGTAATCTCGGTCTTTTTGAATTCGCCTGTGGAGATAAGACCCTTAATAAGTGCCTCGGCCATATTCCCGGCGCCAATAAATCCTATCTTACTCATTTTTTTGTCCGATATTCCTTTGTAATTAATATCTGCTTCATTAACAATCAATCCCTGGGCCCGAATATCGACGTACCCACTCTGACTAAAGTGGCTCCCTCTTCGATTGCCACTTCAAAATCGCTGCTCATCCCCATTGATAGCTCTACCAGGCCGGGATATTCATCCTTGAACCCATCTCTGAGCTCCCTGAGCTCACGGAAGTAAGGTCTCGCATTTTCAGGATCGTCAAAATAAGGGGGCATAGTCATTAGACCTTTCACTTCGAGCGAGCCTAGCTTACTTACTTCTTCCAAAAAGCTTTCCAGCACTTTAGATCCGACCCCGCCTTTCGTTTCCTCCCCGCCCGTATCCACTTCAATAAGCACTGCAGCCTTAGTTCCTAAGCTCTTAGCTTTTTTGTCTATTGCCTCTGCGACGCTCACAGAATCAAGAGAATGAATTAACTCAACGCTTCCGACCAGGTATTTGACTTTATTCTTCTGTAAGCTTCCGATGAAATGCCAATGCACCCCTGAATCAGCGCTTTCTTCGACGACCTTTCGCTTATCCCTAAACTCCTGCGCATAGTTTTCTCCGAAAGCATCGATTCCGCATTTAATAGCCTCAAGTACTCTTTCAGCTTGAACCCTTTTCGAAACCGCAACGAGTCTTACCTCTTGAGGGTCCCGGCCAGCTCTTACTGCGGCTACCCTGATCCTGTCTTTAACTTTATTAATATTACTTTTTAAATCCATTCACAAAGAAAATACTACATACCCCTTGTAATTTGAGTGCCTCCAGCACCTCTACCAAAGGAAGTCCGACCACATTTGTGTAAGAGCCCCTGATCTCTTGAATCATAAACGCGCCGATGCCTTGTATTCCATAGGCGCCTGCTTTATCCATGGGCTCACCCGTCATAATGTAACCTTCTATTTCAGACGCCGCAAGATTCTTTACACTAACAAAGGTCTCTACTATTTCGCCATGCAAGACTTGAGATTGGGGCTTCACAATGGTAAACGCAGTCAGTACGCGGTGCTCCCTGCCTGAAATTTTACGGAGCATCAAAGCGGCATCATTTTCATCAAGAGGTTTCCCAAGAATGTCGTTATCTACTACTACGACCGTATCGGCGCCTATCACAACCGTGCCCGCTTCATATCCCCTAGCTACTGACAGCGCCTTCTCTTTTGAAAGTCTGAGTGCAACATCCTCCGGGGACTCATCATTTAAATACGTTTCGTCTGCTTCAGGGTTAACTACCTGAAATTTAAGACCGACGCTTTCCAAAAGCTCTTTTCGTCTCGGAGAAGAAGAGGCAAGGATTATTTTTATGCTCATATCTGATTATTTAACCTGGTCTTAATCAATCGGATAGGAAATATACAATGACTATTACTCTTCCGGTTTTTTGGTTTCTCCACCCGAAAACGGCCATGGACCGGGTTTCGGAGGATTATAGTTCTTAGGGAGATAATCGTCGGGAATATTCTCAGCACCCTCTCTGAACGCCGTAAGGCTCGGGGACGCGATTTCGACCCCATGGGCATGGAAGACATCCTGTATATTCCTGTGTAACTCATTATATATAACAGCCATCTGTTTTGGCTTCTTGGTATACGCATTAATTTCATACTCCACATAGTAGTCGTCAAGCGAGGTTTGAAGAACAAAGGGGTCGGGTGTTTTATCAACTCCCTCTGTAGCCAAGGCAGCTTCTTTTAAAAGGTCATGAACACCTCTCCAGGGAACGTCGTAACCAATGGTCACTTTGGTGTGAAGAATAAGACCTTCTTTATCCGCAAGAGAGCTGTAGTTGATTATATGGTTATTAAGCACCATGGCGTTCGGGATAGTTATCTCAACGTTTTTAATCGTCCTGATTCTTGTAACAAACATTGTTTTTTCAACTACGTCTCCTGTGGTATCGGCAATCTGTACCCTATCTCCGTTCTTAAAAGCCCTCATATATGTTAGTGCTATTCCGGAGACGACGTTCGATACGGCACCAGTTGAGCCAAGCGACACAAGTATACCGAAGAAGATCGATACCGCCTGAAAGGCCGGGGATTCTTTACCCGGAAGGTATGGGAAGGCCACTATGATTACAAATACTATTATCAGAAAACGGACTATCGTAAAAGTTGGCCCGGCCCAGTCGGGATAAAAACCCGCTAAAGTGATCCTTCCGGCTTCTATTCCTTTAAAAAATAGACCGGCAAGTCTGATAGCATAGTGTCCGAATGCAAAGATTACAATCAGCGTAAGCAGGTTTGGTATGTAATTCCAAATTGCCCCAAGCACGAATCCTATGGCGTTTAAGAAATGAGTAAATAGTGTGGTCGATATACCTTCCGTCTCAGGAAAAAAGCTGAAAATGATATTTATGTATAAATAAAATATAATGATGTACGCTAGATAGCGGAGCCATTTAAATAATTTTCGGATCGCCCAATTTATCTGGTCCCCTGTCAGGAGCTGTTGGTTCTGGAGCTTAAATCCCCCCATGTTTTCAATGTGGAGACTTAGGATCTTCCTCTGTATCCACGAGGTTAGTCCTTTAACAATGAAAAAAGCGGCTAATGCTAGAACCGTGGCAACGATGGCAGTGATAACAAGTAATGCAAGACCACTGAGCTCGATACCCGGCATAAGCCGCTCAAGTAAGTCAGCCAGAACTTCATTAAAAGCACTTACATGTTTATTCATGTGTTAAACAGCTTTTCATTACTATATTTGTATTTATCCAGACTTAAACCACCTCACAGATTGTTAAGCTCCTCGTCAATCCAATACTTAGAAGCTCCTACTGTAGCTCTGAGCGCTATTCCGTCCTTCGTCATCTGTATTACGACAACGTCTGAATTAAGAGGAACTTCGCCTCCCGTGGCGCCTCCTGTGTCATCGTATTTTAGAGCAGCATCGCCCTGAGCGCCGTAGTTCCAGCCCTCGGTCACGAATTGATAAAACACCTCTTTGTTGTTAAAGATTATTACTTCACTGAAATCCTTGAGCGCTACACCCAAACCGACGCCACCCTCTGCCATCTTCATATATATCTCGTCGCCGTTTGAATTATCAGTAACCACTCCGTAGCCGTTCCCCGAACCCACTATTAAGAGCTGGGTATTAAAATTACTGAATACCCCGTAACCAACTGATTCCTTAATCAAATCCCTCGTAAACGGTTTCTCGGCATAAAGCCTAGCTAGAGTGTCGTTCTTCATCTGCTGAACGTAGTCCCTTTTTTGCTGCGGAGTATCCCCTTTAGGGCGGGCACAACCGTAAATAACCGTTATTACTAAAAGCAGTGATAATAATTTGATACATAGTCTCATAATTGACTCCTTAATTGTGTATTCTCACAAGAAATGCTTTTTCTATAATCTAACACGCTATTATTCAGCTAGTATTGGGGCAGGTTAAAGAATACTGGTAATTACGCCCCCTCATCTATCTCTTTAAATACCTCTTTTGCAAGCCTGAGCCCTGTAAGCGCTGCTGGAAAACCCGCGTATACAAGCGTTTGTATAAGCACTTCGATTACCTCTTCCCTGGTGCAGCCGCAGGTGAGCGCGCCTTTAATATGCACCTTCAGCTGATTGGGCGCGGTGCCTAAAGCTGTAAGCGCGGCCACGGCGGTAATCTCTCGCGACTTCATATCGAGCCCCGGACGAGAGGATATCTCGCCGAATACGAACTCCATAAGGTAACGAACCATATCTGGGGCTATGTCGTCAAGACTTGCTTTAGTCCTTGCCGCGGCTCCCGGGGAAATTTCCTCAAGTTTTTCCAAACCCTTTTTATACTTATCATCAGACATATAGAGCCTCCAAAATATGGTTTAATATGCGAGTGTTATCTCTTGCTTTTTGTAAATTGTAAATGCAGTGCCTATACTACGATTTTTCACCCAGTTTGTAAAGGAGGAAGTATGCTGATATTAATCGCGAAATTAAAAGCCAAGCCCGGACGAGGGCAGGAGCTAATTAATCTGGCTGAGCGGGCTATAGGACCCTCGCGCAGTGAAGAGGGTTGTATTACATATGAGCTGTTACAGGACCCTTTTGATCAGGATTCATTTACATTCTATGAGAAATGGAGGAGTCGCGAGGACCTGGAGCTGCATTTTAAAGAGCCTCACTTTCTTGAGTTCGCAGGAGAATCTGAAGGGATTATCGACGGCCCGGCGAGCTTGACGTCATATGAGGTCTCAAGCGAGGATACCATATAGCAGCTTGAATTAATTGCAGAGAAATAGCCGATTGATTATGATTAATGCCGATATGCTAAAAAACCTAACTCTACTTATTCTTGCAATTTTCCTAGTAACCGGCTGCACTCAGGGGCGACAGGATAACGAGGATATAAGCTCAAAAGACACAATTAATGTTAACATAGGGAACGAACCGCCCTCGCTCGACTGGTCACGCGCAACAGACAGCACGTCCTATCTGATTCTAAACAATCTCATGGAAGGGTTGACTCAGTTCGGAGACACATTCCTACCCGAGCCCAATCTGGCTGAGAGCTGGGAGATAGGTGAGGACGGACAAACCTACACTTTTAAAATAAGAGAAGATGTACTCTGGTCCGATGGTGTTCCTCTTAAAGCCGTGGACTTCGAATACTCCTGGAAGAGATTGCTCAACCCGGCAACAGGTGGGGACTATGCCTATTTCCTCTACGATATAGAGAACGCTGAAGAATACAATACGGGAGAGATTGACGATGCTGAAAAGGTTGGGGTAAAGGCCCTTGACGACCGGACGCTTGTGGTCAGATTAAAGAGGAAGGCATCTTACTTCCCGAGCCTTCTGAGCTTCATGTCCACTTATCCCATGAGGAAGGACGTAGTTGAGAAATATGGGATAAAATGGACTGAGCCTGAGAATATCGTGACTCTAGGGCCTTACAAGCTCACCGAGTGGAAACATCACAGCGACATACTACTTACAAAGAACCCGGAATACTACGGGGAGCAGCCAAGAATCGACAAGGTGAGCATGATAATGAACGAAAACACTTCCTCTGCACTCGCTCTTTATGAAAGTGGCAAACTCGACTATGCCGACAGTAAGAGTATCCCGCCCCTTGAGGTACCGAGGCTAATAGATCTGGAGGACTTTACCACTACTCTTATGTTTAGGGGGAATTACATAGCATTTAACGTTAAGAAACCGCCTTTTGATAACCCGCTTGTCAGAAAAGCGTTTGCCGCATCCATCGACAGAGCTAGTATAATAGACCTGATACAGGGAGCGGGGATAGTTAATACATCCTGGATACCAAAAGATATGCTCGCATATAACCCCGATATCGGAATTAAATTCGATCCGGCACAGGCGCAGAAGTGGCTCGCTGAAGCCGGGTATCCGGGAGGAAAGGGTTTCCCCGAGGTATTTTTCCTATGGCCCGACGTTAGTTATAACCGCGTGATTGCGGAGGCGCTTCAGAGTATGTGGAAGCAGTACCTGGGAATAGAGGTTGAGCTCATGAACGAGGAGTGGAAGGTGTATCTGAGCACTATCAATAATAACCCACCCGAGATTCATAGAGCCGGATGGGGAGCCGACTTCCCGGACCCTCACAATTTTATGAGCCTCTTTCAGTGTAATACAGGGAATAACAGGACAGGGTGGTGTAACCCTAAATATGACAGACTGGTCGATCGGGCAGCACAGGAAACCGACATAGAAAAGAGAAAGGAGCTCTATGACAGAGCGCAAAAAATTCTTACTGAAACGGACGCTCCGATTGCTCCCTTCTACAACTCCAAGCAGCAGAACCTGATAAAACCCTATGTAAAGGGGCTCGTGCCCAATCCGCTTGATTTAGTTTTATTTAAGAAAGTATATTTTGAGAATAACTCAGCTGCTCACATGGAAGGGGAATAGATCGGGCAGGGGCAACCCGAGGATCACCCCCACCGTAATCTGAAACTTCTTTCAACACCCTCAATCTTTAAAATAAGGAATTATCTCTTTCGCATAGGTTTCAAGTGCCTTTGCAGGGTCGGGACTGAACCTGTAGAAAAGTACAAAGTGCCTGACACCTTTATCTATAAATTTTTCAATCTTCTCAATGCAGTCTTTTTTAGCGCCCGTAATTGTGAAGTCCAGGATCGCCTCTCTAGGGAAGAACTGGCCGATCTGCCTGAACTTCTCTCTTCCAGCCTCGTCCTGGGGTATCACGTTAAAGTAGTTAAGCCCCTGATACTCTTCTGGAATCTCCACGTCGTAACCCGCTTTCTTTAGCTGCTCCTGCATCACAAGCACGTACTTAAACGGCTCTAGTGTTTCATATGCGTGATCTACACTGTCACCCACGGAAGTGAATACCCAGAGCGCGGGGTCTATTTCGTCCGGACTTCTGCCTGCGTTTTCAGCGCCTGCATGAACTTCCTTTAGGTATTCGCCGTAAAGATAGGGGTTTAAATCAAGCGGCAGCCATCCGTCGGCAAGCTCTCCAGTGAGCCTCAGACCCTTAGGGGTATGGGTCGCAATATAAATCGGTATTCTGTTTCTAAGATAAGGTTTTACTTGTAAAAATGCTTCTTTTAAATTGAAAAACTCTCCCTCAAAATCACAAGGGCCTTCGGTTGCCCAGAGTTTCTGCATAACTGTCATTGCTTCTCTCAGTCTCGCGAGAGGTCTGTTCCATTCGATCCCGTAAGCGTCAAGGTTCATCGACTCTCCTACTCCGAGTGTAAGCGTGACTCTGCCGTTTGATATATGGTCGATTGTAGCAAGTCTCTGCGCAAAAACCGCTGGGTGCATCCTGTGCGGGTCAGATACAGTACCAATACTGATGTTTTGTGTTTTCATCGCAGCGGCAGTAGCAATGGTCCATGCCTCGTGAGCCTCTGTAGGAGATACGAAGACAACATGATCAGGAATCCAAACTGTATCGAATCCGAGCTCGTCTGCTTTGACTGCAAAATCGAGAAGCCCATTCAAGTCTGCCCCGGGCATGGGCGCTGCCAGTCCGAATTTAATATCTTTTCCCATTATTACACCTCTTAGTTTTCTTGTCTCAACTCATTATAAACATATGAAGTTGTAAAAGACAATAGCAAAGAGCCATTTTTATCGGACATTTAAGATTATTAGGACATAGGTCATGTAGTTTTGGAACATAAAATAATGTTATAATCATCTCCTCAGACGTAACTTCAGGAGGAATAATTTATGAAATTCGGCATCGGGCTATTCAGCATGCAGACTCACGAGAAGCTTTCCTACTCACACCCCGAGCTTTATAAAAATACTATGGAACAAGTACAGCTCTCAGAGGACGTTGGGTTCGACTCTGCCTGGATATCTGAGCACCATTTTCTGGACGACGGCTACTGTCCTTCGCCCGCGGTTATTGCCGGGGCCCTTGCGGCTGT
>DEIM01000041.1:0-11826 GCA_002352485.1 Candidatus Dadabacteria bacterium UBA2774 | reverse complement strand
GATGCCTCTGTAGTGGATAACATCTCCAACGGCCGTTTCGACTTGGGTGTGGTTCTCGGTTACAGAAAAGAGGAGTACGACGGTATGGGAGTTCCTATGAGCGAGAGACCCTCCCGCATGGACGAGGGGCTAGAAGTGCTGGAAAAAGCACTATCCGGTGAGAAATTTTCCTACAAAGGTAAAAGACACAGCTTTGAAAACACAATACTCACCCCTACGCCGGTGCAGAATCCGCTGCCTATATATATCGGGGCATTTGAAGAGCCCGCCATAAGACGCGCCGGAAGGTTTGGCCACCCCTTACTGATCGGACCCGGAAGAACAGTCGATATGGTAAGGGACACGCTCGGCTACTATAATGATGAAGCCGAAAAAGCCGGCATTAACCCGGATGACGTCGAGCACATTCTGCTTAGAGAAACGTTCGTATCACCTGACAGAGATGAAGCTCTTGAAGGCGGTAACGAGTACATAATCAGTATGTATAAATACTATTTTACTCTTGGTGTTAAGATGTATGTTAGGGGAAAGCAGCTAAAAGACCTGGACGACCCGCTGTTTGAGCACCTGGCAGAGGAGCGGTTTATTATAGGGACCCCTGAGGACTGTATTAAAGAGATCGAAATGTACAAGGGCGAACTTGGGATAAATTACATATCTCACCGCATGGTTTTTCCTCAGGCGGGTCATGAAGTGATTTTGGGTTTGATAGAAACTTTCGGTGAAGAGGTTATAGCCAACCTCAAATAGTCTCTTGAGACGTCTGAATCTATTGGTGTTCGTAAGACCTACTTGACAGATATTTAATTTAAGAGTTATGATGTAAACCTTGCTTTACGGATCTTTTACAATTTAACGTACAGGGCGCGATAAGCTTAATAGGGAAATCCGGTGAGAATCCGGTGCAGCCCGCTCGCTGCTGTAAGTAGTCCAAAAAGTCCTTTGCATTATGTCACTGGAATTATCCGGGAAGGCGCAGAGGAGACCCGAGGCTACGAGCCAGAATACCTGCCTTAGTACACCCGTAAATTACTATTCTTCGGGGGGAGAATGTAAATGCTTATTTTAGTCAAGCCTCCCGGTTTCGCTCGATTGAACCGGGGGCAACATTGATCAGACTTTTCGTAATATTAATCCTAATTCTTCAGTCAACGTCCGTATATTCACAAGAAAACGGGACCGAGACTCTTGAAACAGTTGTAGTCGAGGACACACCTATAGAGCCTCCTCTGAACTACCCTTCCGCCTTTTCTACCGTTATAGAGCTTGAGAGTTTTAAGGGTGAATACAATACTGCGGCAGAGCTCCTGTCGTTCTCACCGGGTGTAGTAGTCAGGGATTTCGGGGGACCCGGCCAGCTTAAGACGCTTTCGATCAGAGGTTCGTCGAACGACCAGGTTGTGATTCTCTTAGACGGCGTGAGGCTAAACAGCCCGATAGGCGGCGGAGTGGACCTATCTACCATTCCGGTCGGCTACGTAGACCGCTTCGAGGTTATAAGGGGCGGCGCATCCGCGCTCGCTGGCTCGGACGCCATCGGCGGGGTCGTAAACATAGTAACCAAACGATCGGATAAACCCTTCACCTTCGGCTCCGCTACTTACGGCTCTTTTGAAACATTCGGGATAAACCTCGGTAGAGCACAGAAGATCGGGAAATTCAGCTATCTGGTCTCATTCGCCCATGCTCAGAGTGAAGGGGATTTCGAGTTCAAATCGGTAAACGGTCTGGACGCAAAGAGGATCAATAACGACTTTCATTCGGAAAGCTTCCTCTTAAAAACGGACTACGATTTTGAAAACGGATGGAAAGTCGGACTTTTAAACGAGTTCTTTTATGACGACAGGGGAGTACCGGGCTTGGGTGAGTTCCAGCAGCCAAACGCCAACCAAAAAGACCTTCGCAATCTGACAAGCGTAAATATCTCTAAGGAGAGATTCATTAATCCTGAGCTTGATCTGAACGTGCTGATATTCAACAGATACGACAACCTTGAATTTAAGAATCCGACTCCGACTGTAGGTGTGCCGATCGATACTCTAAGCAAAACCTACTCGTTCGGTATTAACCCGAAACTCACATGGTTTGCCCCCTATAACCAGATATTTACGTTCGCTACGGAGCTAAGGGGAGACATCCTTAAAAACGAGGACTTCGACAACCCAGAGCGCTTTACGTATAGCGCCTATATGAGTGATGAAATAAGCTTCTTTGATGAAAAGCTTCTTATAAACCCACTTGTACGTTTTGACCTCTACTCCACTAGAGAAAATGAAACGACTACTGACACGGGATTTTCACCAAAGCTCGGCGTGATTTATTCTCCCAAGAAATATCTATCTTTTAAAAGCAACATCGGCCGCTCGTTCAGAGCGCCAAGCTTCGGGGAGCTCTTCTTTCCCGAAGAAGGGTTCATCAGCGGTAACCCCAACCTTAAGCCCGAGACCTCATACGATTTTGATGTAGGAGTCCTGCTGTCACACCCACGCTTTGCGTTCGAGCTCAATTACTTCAGGAGCCATATAGACGACCTGATACTATTCGTTTTTGTAAGCGCCATAAGGATTGAGCCCCTGAATGTAGGTGAAGTGAACGAGCAGGGTGTAGAGACGAGCCTTGTAGTGAGACCTTTTGATTTCCTTGAGCTATTCGCGGGCTACACGTTTTTGGACGGTGAGCTGGAAGACACGGGAGCTCAGCTTCCAGGCAGGCCCAGGAATAAATTTGATCTTAGAGCGGTACTCACATACGACCCACTGGCTCTATTCTTTGAAACGCACTATGTAGACGAAATACCGCTCAGCGCGTTTCCGAATGCCAAGACTACCGACGCCAGAACCACTTACGACATAGGAGCTAAAGCCCGGTGGAAGAAGCTGTTTCTAACCTTTGAGATTAAAAACCTGCTTAACGACCTGGACGTTAGGGATGCACTTGATTTTCCTCTGCCCGGGAGAACTTTTTTTATTACGGCGGGAGTTAACTATGACCAATAGAAAAGAACTAAAAGAAAAATCACAATAGGGAGGACTTAAACAATGAGAATGCTTTTATCAGTGTGTTTATTTATCATAATCGGCGGGGTATTAGCGGGATGTGACAGTAGCGGCAGCGGGGGAGGCTTTATTCCGACAGGGGATATTATTGCCGTAGCACAAAGAGGGGGACAAAACCAAACAATTAAAGTTGGAGGCACCGCAGGATCTGTGCCGCCCGGCAGCACTGTAACCGTTACGAACCTAGATACTCAACAAGTGGAGACAACTACGGGTCTTCAGGACGGGAGCTTCGACCCCGAGTTTACCGGGAGCACAAACGATATATTTAACGTTCAGGTAAACAATAACGGGAATTTGGTCCAGGATGAGAATATAGGGGTTACTCTCCTGAGAAACGCGGTCATGCGAGACCTCGCTAAGCTTGGCAGAGTGCCGGCCAATATTATAATAAGGGACGGCTTAGCATACGTTCTAAACGGTTTTTCAAACAACATACAGATATTCGATCTGAATATAAACCCGCCTCAGCAGATTGACACTATTGTACTGCCAATGGGCTCAAACCCCATAGCAATGGACTTTCTGGACAATACGACTGCCTACGTGGCGAATAATTCAGCTCAAAGTATAGCGGTTGTCGACATAGTAACAGGCGAGTGCGATACACTTATAGTGGGAGAAGACGATGTTGACGAGACCACCCCGTGTGAAGAGGTTATAGAGCTCCCGGGGTCTCCATTCGAAGAACCTGCCGGGGTTTTGGTCGCTAACGGCAAAGTCTATGTATCAAACAACAACCTGAATGAGTTTTTCAGCCCCAACGGCAACGGGTTTATCACCGTAATAAACCCCCTCACCAATCAGATTATAGACACCATAGACGCATCCGGAGCTAACACAACAAGCATGCTGGAAATGGACGGAAGTATATTTGCTCTTAATAACGGTAACGTGCTCTTTGATCTGGAAACATTTTTATTCACGTGCGATGATGAGTTCCCGCCCTCGGTAGACGAAATTGATCCTCAAATCGATACTGTAATTGATAATATAAATATAGGCTTCAGCGAGCAAAACCCGCTGGTGTGCCTGCCTAACAATTTGACGGCTACAGAAGACGGTTTTGCATACACGGGCCTTGGGCTTGTGGGAGCACTGCTTAAAGTGGATCTATTAGCAGGGGAAGTTGTAAACGGCCCTGACAATCCGATTATTATCACAGACCTATCCGGTCTTAATAACACGGCGGATATTGCTATTAAGGGAAACCTGCTCTTTACGTCTCTCTTTAACTCAGACCAGATTGCCGTGCTGGATACGGACACCGATCAGGTAAACCCGTTTCCATATATTACACCCTTTCCTGCGGGAATCAGGGGGGATGATCCAAACGCTGTGATCTTTGACGGCGTACAGTCACTCGCGGTAAGACAAGGTGAGGATTTCACGGGTGCGGATATTTTCTTCATCACCGGATTAAGTGAGCAGTTAGGCTCGGTGGATTCAACTCTGGAGACTCAGTGATATTGAGGTTTGCATAAATAAACAGGTTACTGATAATTATAAAGGGGCAGGCAGCCTAGCAGCTGTTTGCCTCAAATAAAAAGATGGGGGCGCGCGAATATGCGTATTTGTTCATTCCTTCCGAGTACGACAGAGATAGTTTATGAATTGGGTCTGGGAGACAACTTGACTGGAGTAACGCACGAGTGTGACTATCCGCCCGAAGCAGCAGATAAAATGAGTGTTATCATGAGTTTCATTAAACCTGAGGAATTATCCAGCCGGGAGATCGATGATCTTGTAACCAAAAACGCACAGGACGGAAAAAGCACATACCTGGTTAAAAAAGAAGCTCTCATTGAGGCTGACCCCGATATCATTCTGACCCAGGAGCTCTGTGAGGTATGCGCAGTTTCAGGTAACCAGGTGCAGGAAGCAGTACAGGTGCTTGGCAGAACGCCCGAGATAATTTCACTAGAGCCCAAGAATATGGCAGAAATACTGGAGACCATAAATATTATCGGCGAAGCTACGGGGACTCAGGAAAGAGCTGCTGAATTAACAGACCAGCTGGGCTCACGTATCGAGAAAATCCGGTCAAAACTGGGAAACGAAAGGGACCGCCCGAGAGTATTCTGCCTTGAGTGGCTCGACCCTCCGTTTGTTGCAGGACACTGGGTCCCAGAGATGGTCGAGACCGCAGGCGGAGAGTGCGGGATCGGTAAACCCAGCGAGCCTTCGTTTAAGGTCACCTGGGACGAAATAGTCGAGTTTGCTCCACAGATGCTCTTCATAATGCCCTGCGGATATGATATAGAAAAAACAATCAATGAGTTAGACACCATAACTTCTAATGAAGGCTGGTTTGCTCTCCCCGCCACTAACAAGGGAGAAATTTATCTATTCGACGCGAATTCATACTTCAGCAGACCCGGCCCAAGAGTGGTGGACGGGCTTGAGATTCTGGCCAAGACCATACACCCCGAGTCTATGAAAGGCTACAATCCTCCACCTGACTCCGTAATTAATCTTAGAAACTACATGCAGATTGAATTCTTTTCAGGATAACGAACCATGCGAAAAACAAACATATTAATCCTCATTTCCATAGTCTATATATTAGGCTTACAGACAAGCGCCGCTGAAGCGCCAAAGAGGATCATATCCTTATCTCCGAATATTACCCAGATCATATATGCGCTCGGAGCCTGGGATAGCGTAGCAGGAGTGACGATTTATGCGGACTTCCCGCCCGAAGTTGAAGATACACCCAAAGTAGGTGGGTGGGTAAACCCTAATATGGAAGCGATACTAACGCTAAAACCAGACCTGGTTCTGCTTATGAAAGACCAAAATACTATATTCGGTCAAAAACTGGACAGCCTAGGTCTAAATAAATACGTAATAGACAGTAACGAATCAGTGAACGATATACTCAAGTCAATCTCCTCGCTCGGAGAAGTGCTCGATAAGGAGACCCAAGCGAATAACCTGGTGAAAGAGTTAAGGAGTGGGCTTGACAAAATTACATTAAAGACACAAGAAGCACAGAAAAAAAGTGTTCTTATAGTGGTTGGTAGAAGCCCCGGAACACTTGAAGATATTTATGTTATTGGAAGAAACAACTACATAAATGAGCTTATCACTATGGCCGGGGGAGAAAACGTAATTGAGAATGAGAGGTTGTCCATAAAGCTCACTAAAGAAGCGGTTCTGACACTTAACCCCGACGTTATAATAGAGATTAACCACGACAAATCCGAAAGAGAAACTCAGATCTTGGAAACTTGGAGCAATTTAAAGCTAGCAAAGGCAGTAAAGGATAATGAGGTATATATACTTCCTAGCACGGTGCTGCTTCATCCGAGTCAGCGGATACTCGAAGGAGCGAAGGTGCTGACCGAGATTCTACATCCGGATTTAGTAAACGCCTCGAATTAGAAGATAAATATGGAAAGAATTATAGAGTGCGGCAACATTGTCTTTTCCTACAACGGCACTGATGTATTAAATGGAATCAACTTTTCCATATCGCCAGGGCAAATGGTGGGTATCCTGGGCGCAAACGGCGCCGGGAAATCTACATTGCTTAAGATTCTCTCAGGTTTGCTGCAACCAAACAGCGGAGAAACCCTCTACAGAAATAAAGAGCTCTCAAAGCTCGGTAGAAAAGAGCTCTCAAAGCACCTTGCATATATACCGCAGAACCCCGTGTTCGCGTTCCCTTTCACTGTTACGGAAACAGTCCTAATGGGACGGGCGCCCTATATTGGCAGGTTCGAGTTCGAGAGAGAGGGCGACATAGAGATCGCCGGGCAAGCAATGGAAACTGTGGGGATATCACACCTTAAGGACCGTCTCATATCACAGGTCTCGGCAGGGGAGCGCCAGCTGGCATCGCTTGCGCGCGCGCTAGTTCAGGAGCCCGAGATAATGATCCTGGACGAGCCTGCTACTTTCCTTGACGTAAGACACAGAACGGAGATTATGAAAATCCTGCTAAAGCTCAAAGAGGAAAGGGGTATATCCATTGTATCCGCAACGCACGATATATTTGCCGCCCTCTATTACTTTGAGGAAATTAAAATTCTAAAGGACGGCGTAATTTTCGCCGAAGGTAGTACGGAAACAGTTGTAACGGAAGAGAATCTAAGCAACGCTTACGGGATCAATGTAACGGTTAAAAAAGAAAACGGACGGGTTTTTGTATTCCCAAGCGACTAATTACAATCAAATGGCCTATTAATTAACAAGGTGGCTTTAATAAATGAACGCAAGTAAAAAATTCCATATATCTATCGCTCTTCTCTCTTTACTTTGGCTGGTTATCGCCCTCATTAGTATTTTTACCGGCACCTACGAGATAGGACCCATTGATGCAATTCTGAACCCGGACGAGCTCTCAAAAACGATATTTCTTAATATCAGAATTCCCAGAGTATTAATGGCAACCATCGCCGGCGGTACACTGGCACTATCGGGAGCTGCCTTACAGGCGCTATTCAGAAACCCTCTTGCCTCGCCGTTCACGCTTGGAATCTCGGGTGGGGCGTCACTCGGAGCGTTAATTGCCATCAGACTGGGTCTGGGTATAGGAATTCTCGGATTTTCTATGATATCAATTTCGGCTTTTATATTTTCGATTCTTACAATGCTGTTTGTATATTCGGTTTCAAAAGTAGGTGGGGTAGTTGCAACCGGCAGGCTTCTCTTGGCGGGCGTTGTCGCAAATTTTCTATACTCTGCCGTTGTAATGTTTATACAGTTTTTTTCAAACTTCACTGAGTCACTTCAAACAATGAGGTGGATTATGGGGAGCCTCGATATCGTAGGGTTCGATACGGTATGGAAGACGCTTATATTTGTAATACCGGGCTGCTTACTACTACTTGTATCTACAAAAGATATGAATCTTTTCGGACTTGGGGACGATGTAGCTACCTCACTGGGCGTAGACGTGAAAAGACTTGAAAGGAAAATCTATTTCGCTACATCTCTTGCCGCGGGCTCCGTAATATCGGTCACGGGACCGATCGGATTCGTAGGCCTCATCATCCCCCATATACTCAGGATGATACTCGGGGTCGACAACAGAATAATACTCCCTTGCTCGTTCCTGCTTGGAGCATCTTTTCTGACCGCTGCGGATACTGTATCGAGAACCGTAATATCTCCTGTTGAAATTCCGGTCGGAATTATTACAGCAGCGCTCGGGGGGATATTCTTCCTATGGCTCCTAATCAGAACCAAAAAAGAAGTGATAGTTTAAAATAAACTATCATCCTCCCCGCTCACATTGAGAAGAGGGTCACAATGTAGTAATTGAAGTTTCCGTGACTAAATAACTACTTAGCCCGGAGCCTTAAACGGATCGTCATCGCCACCGGCATCTCCTCCACCAGCAGGAGCTTCAGCAGGAGCTTCTGCTGCAGCTTCAGGTTCGGCCGGAGCAGACTGAGCCGATTCAAATTCACCGCCGCCAGCCGACTCTTCAGCTGCAGGCGGCTCGGGCGGCGCTTCTGCAGGAGCCTCAGCTCCAGCATCAGCCTCACCCATAGGTCCCATTATATACCAGCCGAGAAATGCCAATCCTATAACAATTAAGGTCCACATCTTCAACTTCCTCCTTATTCAAGTTAGAAATCTCAGGCTCTTAAAGCCCATCCCCGGTACTAACGACCATCTATGCGAAATAACGTCAATATCTTGATATTAATAAATTTTATATGCTTATGTCAAGAACAAATTTTCAAGCTCATTCGGAATAGTGCTCTTAGAAACCGGAAAAAAATCTATAAAACAGCACTTTTTGAGTACTTTACGATAGCGTAACGACAGATTAAACTTCAGGGGGATAATATGCGAAACTACTCCCTATCCGGTATTTTAATAGAATATAAACATGGCACTAAAAAACATATTCAACCGCATAAAACGTCAGAACGAACAGACCGAGCTCTCAAACGACACCCTTATAACCCTCTCGCAGATTGAGTCGGGCTGTCTTTTTGTTGAAGACAGAGATAAAACACTAATGATAATAATTTGTAGTGGGGAGGAGGCTTCGAATCTTAAAAACTCAGAAAAGCTATCGCTTAAGATGGAGCTTATTGAAAAACTTGAATTCCCCACAATTGCAGCTTGTACAAGTATTCATACCAAAAATAAGAGCTCATATAATTATGAATACTATTTCAATGTTGAAGCATCTGAAGAGTTAGAGTTAGTGGAGAACCTGAGCAATCAAAATAATATAGAAATCCTGCTATACGACGACGCCATTGTGCATTCGATACTTCTAGGGTTAAGTGAAGATGATCGCTCCTTGCTGACATCAATGCACGAGCAGGCGAAGCAGATGTTTGACAAATCTTGACGGTTCCCTGATAATTACAAACTCTAATATGACAGCCAAGGAGAAGTATTAAATTGGGTTTCGCTAAATTTCTCGGTATAGGTTCATCAACACCTGAAAAAGTGCTTTCTAATGTTGACTTAGAAAAGATAATTGACACTTCGGACGAATGGATTACAACTAGGACGGGTATAAAGGAAAGAAGAATTGCAGAGCCCGAAGTAGCCACATCCGATCTTGCTTACGAGGCCTCAATAAAAGCTCTCGAAGACGCCGCGGTCGATGTTTCGGAAATAGACGGCATTGTCCTTGGCACTATTACCCCGGATCATATTTTCCCCTCTTCGGCTTGTATGCTTCAGAGCCGCCTCGGAGCCAAGCAGGCTTTCGCATTCGACCTGCTCGCAGGATGCTCCGGTTTCTTGTACGCGCTACATGCCGCTAAGGGTATGATCGAGGGCGGAGACTCAAAGAAACTTCTGGTAGTTGGGGCCGAGACGCTATCCAAGATAATGAATTACGAAGACCGCTCTACCTGTATTCTATTCGGCGACGGCGCAGGCGCGGCAGTCTTATCCACCTCGGATACCCCGGGGATATTGTCTTCATGTTTAGGCGCAAACGGCGATGACTGGGATCTTCTGTACATGCCCGCTGGCGGATCGCGCATGCCTACGAGTGAAGAAACCATAAAAAACCGCGGCCACTTTTTAAGGATGGAGGGTAAAGAGGTTTTTAAAGAAGCCGTGAAAGCGATTCAGGCATCGTCCCTTCAGGCGATAGAAAAGGCTGATCTCACCCCTGATCAAATAGACCTCTTCATACCACACCAGGCAAACTACAGAATCCTTGAAGCAGTGAGAAAGAGGATTGGACTTCCGGAAGAAAAGGTCTTTTCCAATCTGGACAAATACGGAAACACCTCTTCGGCTTCCGTTCCCATTGCTCTGGATGAGGCCGTAAAAAGCGGAAGGCTTAAAAAAGGCGACATAGCGCTGTTTTCCGCGTTCGGAGCAGGATTTACCTGGGGCGCAGCAGTAGTCAGGTGGTAGCAAGCACTTAAGTTCTTCAGACCCTAAAAACTCTAAACTAAATCGAATGAAACCCTAATTTTGCTCCCTTGGGTAAAATAATCCCCAAAACAAAGCTGTAATGTAAGTACTCAGAGGAGATTCAAGGACATCTTACAGCAAATAGTAAATGTAGTGCTCCCGGTATTTCTAATTGCTTCTCTCGGGTACCTCTTCGGAAAAAGGAAGAAGATTGACCTCTCGGCGGTAAACGAATTCGTTATTTACCTTGCAACTCCTGCACTCATAATTTCCTCTTTATCAAAAGACCCGATAGAGCTCGGCCTTGCAGGAAAGGTGTTTTTATCGGTATGCATTATAGTGGGCGGGTGCTCTTTAATCGGGTTACTGGCGGTAAGAGTGCTCAAGCTTCCGGTAAAGGTATATCTGCCTCCCGTAATGTTCGCGAACACCGGGAATATGGGGCTTCCGTTGGTTCTCTTTGCATTTGGCGAAACGGGGTTTAAAGTAGGAATACTCTATATGGTCTCTACCACAATCCTTCACTATACGGTCGGGATTTTAATACTCAACTACGATGAAAGCCCGCTTGAGATTTTTAAGCTACCGCTCATTTACTCGGCGATAGCCGGGGTGCTGTTGAGTGTATCGGACGTTATGCTTCCAACCGCGCTTGACCGGGCAGTCGATCTCTTGGGTGAAGCCAGTATACCGACTATGATATTTGCACTCGGCTACAAGCTCTCTGAGGTAGCGCTAAGACACGTGAGCAGATCGTTTATAATCGGCGCCCTGAGAGTATTTGGCGGTGTCGCTCTTGGGATTTTTACAGTCTGGATTTTCAAACTTAATGGTGTAGCCGCAAATGTTGTCATTCTCCAGTCAGCGATGCCCCCTGCCATATTCAACTTTGTTCTTGCTGAAAAGTACAATCAGGATTCACAGACCGTGGCCTCGATCATTTTGGCAGGGACAATCATATCTATCTTTACATCCCCTATTATTATTGCGTTTTTATTAAACTGATACTCAGCTAGAAATCCTCACTTAAGACACCCTACAGTAATTAAAGGCACTGAGAAAAATTTATATTCGGTATTGTAGATAAACCCGCTCCCGCCGGGCAGATATGATACGCTTTCCTGCTGCGGCAATGAATTTATATTGATAATACTATAATCGACACCTGCCTTCATATCTTTAGTATCAATTATTTTCGACTCTGAGAGATCAAGATTAAACTCAAGAGCATCTTCATAGGTCAAGATTATGAAACGCTTACCGTCAGGAGATATGTCAAAGGAAGTCGATAACTGTCCGTATGCGGAAGCCTCGGGAACTAACGCAGGTAAGTCTATATCGCCCACATACTCAAGCAATACAGGCTCTTTCCCGGCACTCTTTCGCTTCCGATAATCCAATCTATAAAGTTTAGAAG
>DEIM01000250.1 GCA_002352485.1 Candidatus Dadabacteria bacterium UBA2774 | reverse complement strand
TCCAGCACTGACCCGTTCTCCCAGTGCTGTGTCCGAAGGCGTGTGTACTCGGCCATTGTATCGCCGTAGCCGCGTATCCTCTTATGATGGAATATCGGCTGAATAATTTTTCTCTGTTTAATATGAGATACGCCTTCGTTGGTCAGGAGTCCTTCTCCGAGCACCATTTTTGCCCTCTGAAGAGCCCTGCTTTTTGTGAAATTACGGTTATGGGTAATCAGCACGTCCTTTATATCCTCAGGGTTACTGAGTAAGTACATCTTTCTCGCACCGAGCTTGTAATAGGCTATATCCCCGTATTCCTCTTTTACTCTTACTAAAAACCCGAGCATATCCCTGAAGTAGTCAAACATTGAGCCCGCAAAAGGGAGCCCCCTCGGGCCTGGCGGGAAGAAGGGTTCCTTCTCTCTGTAATCTTTATAGGCAGCTTCCATAACCATTTCAAGAATAGGTAAAGCGCCATTCAAAGTCAATGAGTATTGAAGTTAAAGCCCCGTCTGGGGTAAATTATAGTGATGGGCGACAAAGTTTCATACGACGACAGAACGATCAGGCGGATATTAAAAGAAAATAAGACTATAGCTGTAGTAGGGCTCTCGAACAATTGGAATAGACCCAGCCGCTTCGCTGCAAAGTATATGAAGGGGTACGGGTATAAAATTATCCCGGTAAATCCCTCGTCTAAGGAAATATTAGGTGAAATATGCTACCCTAGTCTCCTTGATATTCCGGGATCTGTGGATATCGTGGATATATTCAGACGCTCAGAGGATGTTCCTCCAATTGTTGAGGACGCCATTACGATTGGGGCTAAAGTCGTGTGGATGCAGCTCGGGGTTATAAATGAGGAGGCCGCGGAAATGGCGCGGCAGGCAGGACTCGAGGTAGTTATGGACCGCTGTGTTAAAATAGAGCACGGAAGGCTTTTCGGCGGGATTAATTTCCTGGGAGTTAATAGAAACTTAATATCGTCAAAAAAATTATAGATACCAATTAATTAGGAGGGACTAGAATGTCAGAGAGAAAATTTGGATTCGATACGAAGTGTGTACATGCAGGTCAGCTGCCCGATCCTTCAACAGGGTCCCGCGCGGTGCCGATTCACCAGACTACGGCATACGTGTTCGATAGTGCTGATCATGCGGCTAGTCTTTTTAATCTTGAAGCGTTTGGGAACATTTATACCCGTATAATGAACCCTACAAACGCCGTATTCGAAGAAAGAATGGCGGCGCTTGAAGGGGGCACGGCGGCGCTTGCGCTAAGCTCGGGTATGGCGGCCCAGATGACCTCTATCCTGAATATCATGCAAACGGGCCACGAGATTGTTTCTTCAAGCACTCTGTACGGAGGCACGTACACTCAGTTCGATGTGAACCTCAGAGACCTTGGTATTAACGTCACGTTCGTAGACCCTGAGAACCCTGAGAACTTTAAAAATGCTATAACCGACAAAACAAGGGCTCTATACGCTGAGACCATTAGTAACCCCCTGGGTAACATCCTCGACATCGAAGCCGTTGCTAAAATAGCGCATGACGCGGGTATTCCACTTATCATAGATAACACTTTTGCCACTCCTTATTTGTGCAAGCCCATAGACTACGGCGCTGATATTGTTGTAAACTCGGCTACCAAATTCATATGTGGCCACGGGACCTCCATTGGAGGTGTAATAGTAGAGTCGGGTAATTTCCCCTGGGATAACGGCAAGTTTCCCTGCATGACCGAGCCTTCAAAAGGCTATCACGGTATAAAGTTCTATGAGACATTCGGGAACTTTGCCTACTCCGTGAGAGCTAGGGTCGAAATACTCAGGACCCACGGTCAGGCTCTAAGCCCGTTTAATTCATTCCTGTTTCTACAGGGGCTTGAGACCCTTCCTCTCAGGATGGACAGGCACTGCCATAATGCTTTGGAAGTGGCCAAGTTTTTAAATGACCACCCAGACGTCACATGGGTTCATTATTCAGGTCTTCCCGACAGCCCATACTACGACTTAGCCCAGAAATATCTTCCCAAGGGCCCGGGATCGGTCTTTACTTTCGGTGTTAAGGGAGGAGCGGAAGCAGGTAAGAAACTGATAGACAGCGTAGAGCTTTTCAGCCACCTGGTAAACGTTGGTGATGCAAAGTCTCTTATTGCGCACCCGTCCTCGACCACTCACCGCCAGTTAAACGAGGAAGAGCAGAAGGCGGCAGGCGTACACCCTGAGATGGTTCG
This sequence comes from Candidatus Dadabacteria bacterium UBA2774, assembly GCA_002352485.1. GTDB lineage: Bacteria > Desulfobacterota_D > UBA1144 > Nemesobacterales > UBA2774 > UBA2774. The sequence goes on along the minus strand of DEIM01000250.1, from coordinate 14,502 downwards.
TATATCTTTGGGTCTTGAGAACCTGGAAGACCTCATTTGGGATTTAGACCAGGCTCTCGCGGTCTCACAAAAGGCGAAGGCATGACACAGAGGCAACTAGGTGAAAATCCTGTTGTCAATATTAAAGAAGGCTCGGTAGGTCTGGTATGGACGGAGTTCTATACTTTCGCCGAGCCTCCGGATAAGCTCGTTCTGGATAATGGGAGCGAGCTCGGGCCTATAACGGTTGCGTACGAAACTTACGGTCAGCTGAACGCTGCCAAGGATAACGTGCTCCTTGTAGAGCACGCACTCACCGCCAACGCACACGCAGCCGGCAGGCACAATTCCGATGACAAGTACCCCGGCTGGTGGGACGTGATGATAGGCCCCGGCCGGGCGTATGATACAGATAAATATTTTGTTGTGTGCTCAAATATTCTGGGCAGCTGCTACGGCACGACTGGCCCTGCTTCAGTAAACCCCGAAACCGGAAAGGAGTACGGTCAAACCTTCCCTGTTGTTACCATTCGCGATATGGTGCGGGTGCAGAAAAGCCTCATAGACCACCTTGGCATAAAGGGGATTAAATGCGTAATCGGGGGCTCGATGGGAGGGATGCAGGCAATCGAGTGGGCGCTTCTGTATCCTGATATTGTTGAGTCCATTGCTCTCATAGCTTCGGGCGCCAATTCCAACCCGCAGTCCATTGCCATTCATAAGGTGGGCGTAAGGGCTATCATCGATGATCCCAATTGGAACGGCGGTCACTACTACGGACGCAAGCTGCCCCGAAGCGGCCTTGCGATAGCCCGGATGATCGGTCACATCACATATCTCAATCATGGATGGCTCTGGGAGAAATTCGGCAGAAAACACTCAGACCCGGAAAATATGAAAAAGCGTCTCGACAGTAAGTTCGATATCGAGAACTATCTTGAGTATCAGGGCGAAAAGTTTGTCGATAGGTTTGATGCCAATAGCTACATTTACGTCATGCGCGCAATCGATATCTATGACGCTGCTGAAAGCTACCCCAGCCTTGAGGATTCATTGTCCAGAATAAAGTGCAAAAAGGTCTTTGTCTCATCCTTTACCTCGGACTGGCTGTTCCCCACATATCAGTCAAAGGAGATCGTGGATGCGCTTACGGCCAATGGTGTAGATCTTGATTACTACGATATAGACTCTCCCTACGGGCACGACTCATTCTTACTCGAATACCAAGAGCTCACAGTTTATCTGACAAAATTTTTCGACTCGTTTTAATTATGCCGATAAAAATCAAGATGTTCCGGGAGTTTAGATGAAGATCGCTATAGCTCTTGGCGGCGGAGGGGCTAAGGGGTTTGCTCATCTAGGGGTACTTAGAGTGCTCAGAGACGCCGGTATAGATTGTGATATTGTTGCCGGAACCAGCATCGGTGCGCTCGTGGGAGTCGTATATGCCTCGGGCAGTATTGAAAGATTCGAAGAATACGCGGCCAATGTAAGCCGCGCCGAACTTGCGCTTCGCCTCGGACCCAGCTGGCCCGCTATGGGGATTTTCACAGGCGATTACATAGAGAAGCTTCTTAACGATTTTGTCCCGGAGACAAATATTGAAGAGCTCAAAAAGCCCTTTGCGGCCCTCTCTGTCGATCTCAAAAAAGCAGAGGTGATAACCTTTACAGAAGGTGATTTGCGCACAGCTGTACATGCGAGCGTCTCGATACCCGGTCTGTTTAAACCCGTAATATATGAAGACAAGATCCTTGTGGACGGCGGTATCCTCGAGTCCGTTCCGGTCGCGGCTGCACGGGAGCTCGGGGCCCGTGTGGTAATAGCCGTCGATCTACTCGCGGACATATCAAACTCCACGGATCAGGAGGCAGGAAACTGGTCTATCGTGGAGATCGTTCAAAGAAGCTCTATAATCGCGCAGCGGCAGATCAATCAGTTCCGCTACGAGAAGAATCCTCCCGATATATTAATAGAGCCAAGGGTCTCTCATGTTAAGGTCATGGATTTTCACCGTGGCAGAGAGATTATAGAGTGCGGTATACAAGCTGCAGAGGAAGCACTGCCCGATATATTAGAGCTCTTAAATAAAAACTAGTAAGAGAGAGATGTCACGCGGTTCCTGCGCCATTCAATAAGAATGAATATCCATACCGGAACGAACTCTATCCATACCACCACATCAGTAAAAATATCTATCCTCCCAATCGGCTCAAAATAATAGCGAAGATAATAAAGGGGCAGGAGTAGAGTAGGGAGCAGGAGAGAGTATCTGGGCACAATCGCAAGTAATGGAAGGAGCCAAGTGTAATACCAGGGAAACTGTGTCGGACTCACGAGGAATACAAAGGCTATTATAAATAAACTTTTCTTGTATAAATCCTGGTTCCTGAATCTACTGCCGAAGGTGATGAAAATTATCCAGAGCGCTATTAGCGAGGCTACAAGAATGCGGGCAAAAGCGTATTTGTGAAAAGTTTGGTAACCAAGGGCATCAAGTGTTATTTCAGAGATACCAACAAGTCCTCTGAAAATAGAGTCGTTATTCTGCCACCTCTCCCCGTATGCGATAAACCCTGTGCTCTGGTCAATGCCCGACATATATACGGGAACGAATAAGGCGCTAAGAATTATCCCAATTAAGATTAAAGCCGTGATCAGTCTTTTTGGCTGTGAGAGTAGGGGGCGCAGTATCAGAGGCAGCAGGAGCGCAGGCCATAGCTTTATTCCGATCCCGATAACCAGGCTTACGGTTGATCTTACCTGCCTGTTTTGAGAAGCAAGTATTAATCCTCCCAGGACAAACGGAAATACCAAAACATCCAGGTGGCCGGAGTTGAATATCTCTTTTACAAGCAGCGGGTTCCACCAATATATCATTACATACGAATATGGCAGGTTCTTTGCCCTAAGGGCATAGAGCAGAAGTGAAAGCGTTAAGAAGTCCAGTACCAGGAGTATTATTTTCCAGGTTATTACATTAAATGGGTCGATCAAATATGAGAGCGCGAATACCGCCTGAGCGATTGGCGGATAGATTGTTCGAACGGAAGGGTTATTTATATTCTCAATAATCCCGCCTGCTTCACCGGCGAGTTCCGTAAGCTTCTCAGGTACTCCATTATCATCCAGCACGTTTTCAGGTGAGTAGCTATAGGGGTTGATACCGCTTACCGTTACTCCCCCGTCCCATAAATACCTAAAATAATCGTCTTCGAGGATAGGCACGGACACGATCATAAGCACCCTCATCGCGATGCCTACGCCCAGAATCCAAAGGAGGTAATTTTGTGTAAGATGTGTATTCAGCGACTTGCAGAGAGCCAGCAGATATACAGCGCCCGCTATAACGAGAATCGAAACGAGCAGGATTACTGGCCGCTCGGTGAGCGGTATTTCAAGTGAAAATTCAGGCGATACATACCAGAGTAAGGCGAAGAGACCAAGGAGTACGCTCCCCGATACTATGGAGGTTATATTCAGGGTGTGGTTTTCGTGGGGACTATTCATAACTGGAAGACCGTACAGACTTTTCGTTCTATGATAGTATGTCGGGATTTATACTGGGAGAAATATAACCGGTACTTAAAAGTAATCCCTACTTGTTATTCCCCGTGCTCTTCGAGGAACTTCTCGGCATCGAGAGCAGCCATGCATCCTGTCCCGGCAGCCGTGATGGCCTGGCGGTACTTATTGTCCTGCACGTCTCCCGCAGCGAACACGCCCGGTACGTTGGTTTCCGTGCTTCCGGCTTTTGTGATCAGATAGCCGACGTCGTCCATATCGAGCTGTTCTTTAAAGAGCGTGGTGTTAGGGTTATGACCGATAGCTACAAATACTCCCTGCGCTTCTTTTTCCGTAATCTCCCCGGTCTTTAAGTTCTTTAACTTTACGCCGCTTACGCCGCCTTCTTTATCACCGAGCACTTCGTCTACTGCGCTGTCCCAAATAAAATTCATTTTTTCATTTGCAAATGCCCTGTCCTGGAGTATCTTGGAAGCTCTTAATTCGTCCCTTCTATGCACAAGGTTCACTTTGGATGCGAACTTAGTAAGGAAAATTCCCTCTTCCACAGCGCTGTCTCCTCCGCCTACAACGATGAGCTCTTTGTCTTTAAAGAAGAATCCGTCGCACGTTGCGCAGGTCGATACGCCGTATCCCAAAAGCTCTTTTTCGGAATCAATCCCGAGCATCTTAGCCGATGCCCCTGAAGCTATTATAAAGGTATCCGCTTCAAGCTCTTTGTCGCCGGCGAGCACTTTGAACGGTCTTACAGTCAGATCGACCGATGTAATCTCTTCCATAATAGATACCGCTCCGAACTTAACGGCCTGGGCTCTCATAGCGTTCATCAAATCAGGGCCCATCACTCCGTCCGGAAACCCGGGGTAGTTCTCAACGTCGGTAGTCAGCGTGAGCTGCCCTCCGGCCTCGAGCCCTTCAAATATTATGGGTTCCAGGTTAGCCCTTGCTGTGTAGAGAGCCGCAGTTAGCCCCGCGGGCCCCGAGCCCATTATTATCACTTTGTGTCTTGTTTTTAGCTTTGAAATGTCTGTCATTTTTTAACCTCGGAGATTGTCTTGGCTTTATACTACATTTGAAGATAAGTTTTTCAAGTTATACTCTACGTCCGAATTCAAATTACGACAATTAGATAGCGTGTGAGCAGTGAAGGATTCAACTTTGTGCGCGGGCTCACAACCCTATATATTATCAATATACAGATTAATGTTCGTTCATACTTTACAAAATTGGATGATATGATGAATAAACTTACTCTTCATGACACTCACCTTTCGTTAGGCGCTAACTTCACAGAGAAGGGTGATTGGCTATTACCCAACGACTACGGTGATGCGCAAAAGGAATACCCGGCTGTCAGAACTAAGGTTGGTATTTCAGATCTCTCACACCGCGGCAAGCTCCGACTCTCGGGCAAGGACCATCTTAAATTCCTCCAGGGCATGCTCACAAACGACGTAATAAAACTTGAACCCGGAAAAGGTATGTATGCCGCACTTCTAACAGTTAAGGGCAGGATGGTCTCGGATATGAAGGTGTACAAAGAAGATGACTCCGTACTCCTCGATCTCGAGCCCGGACTGAATATTAAAGTGGGCGAGCTTCTTACAAAATACAGACTTTCTTATAAAGCGGATATAGACGATCTATCAGAAGAGTGCGGACTTTTTTCCATTAACGGTCCAAATGCTGAGGAATTACTTTTTAAGGTTTTAGATATAACCCCTTCTGACATGGAAGAGTATCAGCACTTTTCCGCCGACATAGAAGGACACAATCTGACTGTTGTAAAAGTGAAAAGAACTCCCATGGACGGCTACGATATCTATATGTCCGGGGAATCTGCTTCCTCAGTTTGGAATTTATTCATTACAAGCGGCAAGGAACTCGGTATAACACCTGTTGGATTTCAGGCAATGAATACTCTCCGGGTCGAAGCAGGCATCCCTGTCTACGATGTTGATATGGACGAGAGTAATATTCCGATCGAAGCAGGTCTGTGGGACGCGCTTGATTTCGAGAAGGGCTGTTATGTCGGGCAGGAGGTAGTTGCCAGGATAAAGTGGAGGGGGCATGTCAATTGGCATCTCGTGGGGTTTGTAATAGAGGGCGAAAGGGTTCCTGAACCTGGAGACCAGATATTCTTAGAGCAGCGCAAGATCGGACGGGTCACAAGCGGCGCATTCTCGCCGGTCTTAGAAAAGCCAATAGCGCTTGGGTATATAAGAAGAGAGTTTAAGGAGCCGGGCACCAAGGTTAGGGTTACATCCGGAGAATCTCATAGCGGGGATACCCAGGATTTTGCTATAGTTTCCAGCATTCCTTTTTAGCACGCTTATATATCCTGAATATGGTATAAATAGGGTTAATGTTGCGCCGAAACTCCTTGATTTTATTCCCCTTTCAATTATAGTATCAAGTTACGGTTGTATTTTATGAAAAAGTACCTAATAATTAGGGTTGGGTGTACTCATTAAAGAACTGTAATTAATAATTTTAATTGATTCTGGCTATAATTCGGTCGGGAGGGTCTAGGAAATGATATTTGACGCTATATTAGGGTGGTTTTCAAATGACCTGGCTGTTGATTTGGGAACTGCTAATACGCTTGTATATGTAAGGGGTAAGGGGATTGTAGCAAACGAGCCTTCAGTGGTGGCCGTTCAGGAGGATACTAAGGGTACCAAGAAAATTCTGGCCGTCGGTACGGAAGCAAAGAACATGGTCGGAAGGACACCTGGCTCCATTAAGGCTATCAGACCTCTTAAAGACGGGGTTATTGCGGACTTCGACGTCGCACAGAAGATGCTCGAATACTTCATCAGAAAAACGCATAATAACCGTAAGAGTTTTGTCAGACCCAGGATTATAGTATCCGTGCCTATAGGTATCACAGAGGTAGAGAAAAGGGCTGTCAAGGAATCCGCTGAGGCTGCAGGGGCGAGGGAGGTTTATCTAATCGAAGAGACTATGTCCGCCGCAATCGGAGCAGGTATGCCGGTCACAGAGCCCGCGGGCAACATGGTTGTCGATATCGGGGGCGGTACCACAGGTGTAGCGGTCATTTCGCTTGCAGGAATTGTTGTGAGCAAATCGATAAAAGTAGGCGGCGATAAGCTTGACGAATCCATTCTTCAGTACGTAAAGCGTAACTATAATATGCTCATCGGTGAAAGAACGGCGGAAGACGTAAAAAAGAAACTCGGTAAAGTGCTCGGTAACGGTGACGTGGGCTCTATGAATGTAAAAGGCAGAGACCTTAGAGCAGGTATCCCGCGTACGATTGAAATAACCTCAGAGGAGGTTAAAGAGGCCCTCACCGAGCCCGTGAGTCTTATCATCGAGGCCATCAAACAGACCCTTGAAAGAACACCCCCTGAGCTTGCTGCCGATATTGTCGACAGCGGAATTATACTAACCGGAGGGGGCGCACTTCTCGGCAATCTGGACGAGCTCATTAAAGAAGAAACCGGGCTTCCGGTTGCTAGGGCCGATGATCCTCTAACATGCGTTGTATTCGGATCGGGTAAGGCTCTTGATGAGCTAAATCTTCTAAGAGAAGTAAGTATGGCCTATTCTTAGAAATCCGGATAAATTTTTCTTATAACACTAATTACGGTTGTGGGTGGTAAATGGGCTTCTTTAAACGCCGTACTATACTAATTACGCTAATACTGTTTTTTGCGGCTATCCAGCTCTTCTCTTTATACCAGCAGGATAAGGCTGCCAACAACCCCCTATCCAGGTTTGTCCTGGCCGTGACTTACTATCCCCAGAAATTCGTTTCAGCTTCCACAAGTAAGGTTGTATCCGTCTGGTACAGATACCTGGACCTGGTGGAGCTACGAGAAGACAACATGAGACTCCAGGAAGAGATCGACATACTTCGTCAGGAAAGGTTCGAGCTTAGTGAAGCAGAGGTGCAAAATAAAAGGCTAAAGAAGCTCCTCAAGTTTAAGGAAATAAGCTCCTATCCAGTAGTATCGGCAAACGTAATCGGCGCAAGCCCCTCGATACTCCGCTCCCAGGTGGTCATAGTCGATAAGGGCACAGGCTCCGGAATAACCCAGGGTATGCCGGTTGCATCTTATGACGGAATAGTAGGCAGAATACTCGTTTCAGCCGATAAGAGCTCTGAAGTGCTTCTTATCACAGACCCGGTTAGCGCTGTAGACGCATACGTACACAGAACGCGGGCGAGAGGAATTGTGAAAGGTACGGGTAGCGGCTGTATGATGCAGTATATAGAAAAGAAATCAGACGTAAGCATAGGCGATAAAGTCATATCCTCAGGCAAGGATGGTTTCTTTCCCAAAGGAGTAATAATAGGCACAGTGACCGACATCGAAGCAGACGGCAGCTTTATTACCGCTACCGTTTCCCCGCACGTAGATTTAAATTCGCTTGAAGAGGTGGTTATAATACTTAAAAACGTGGACAGCGTCGTATTAAATGAATAAACCACTCTCTATAATTTTATTTGCTCTCATATCTTTACTATTTATAACGCTTCAGACTACGCTGCTGTCTCCGAGAAAGGTCGGATATGTGTTCCCGGACTTAAATCTAATCCTAATAGTATTCCTCGGTGTCTACTCAGAGGTCAGAGGCAGTCTAGTCCTTGCAACCGGTAACGGTTATCTTATGGATGTACTCTCCGGCAATATGCCCGGGACTTTCACCATCTCGCGCCTGAGCGCGTATCTGTTGGTAAGAACGAGCTCTAACCATGTTTATCTCAAAAAGTGGCTCGTGCAGGGACTTGTAATTTTTTTGGCTACAATTTTTTCATGGACATTTATTATTTCTATATTTAAAATAAGACAGGATACATACTTCACTCTAACACTGAGTGAAATTATGACTCAGGCCGTAGTTAATACGATTGTAGGAATTCCGCTATTTTGGCTCATTGCGAGGCTTCATGCAAAACTTCAAAAATAGACTCGTAATTGTTACCGTCATTCTTGCTATAGCATTCCTCGTGCTAGCCTCGAGGCTATGGTACCTCCAGGTACTCAAGGGGGATGAGTTTGAAGAGTTCTCACTCGATAACCGAATAAGAATAGAGAGGGTCCCGGCGCCAAGGGGAAGGATTCTCGACAGGTTCGGAAGAGAGCTTGTTGTAAACCGCCCTTCGTTCGATGTGTATGTACTGCCCGATGAAATTCAGGAAATAGGAGGGCTTAGCCTATCACTTTCAGACGTGCTCGATTTAGAACCCTCCGTCATCGAAGAAAAATTAAACTCCGCCAAAAAAATCAGCCGCTTCAGTCCCGTACTTCTGGCCAAGGACATAAACCGTGACCAGCTTGCCTATATCGAGGCTCGCAAGAGCACGCTACCGGGCCTAATTGTAGAGGTTAACAACCTGAGAAAATACCCACGAGGTAAGCTCGGGGCGTCGTTTCTTGGATACATAGGCAAGGTGAGCGAAGACGAGCTCAAGAAAGATCCCAAAATAAACAGTAACGACCTTGTAGGCAAAAGCGGCATAGAGAAAAATTGGCAGTCCTCTCTCAGAGGAGAAGACGGTTACATACAAAACGTAACGGATGCACTTGGCAGGGGGGTGGATTCCACCTTATTTAAAAAAGACCTTACGAATAAAAAGAGCGTTTCGGGAAACGACGTAATACTCGCGATCGATATCGATCTTCAGAGAGGAGCAGAAGAGGCACTGGGTGAGGAAGCAGGCTCCATAGTCGCCGTAGACGTAAATACGGGCGAAGTGCTAGCGCTTGCGAGTAATCCCACTTTTAATCCCGAAGACTTTATAAAAGGCATAGACTCAAAGACCTGGTCCGAGCTGATTAACGATAAATCCTATCCCCTTCTTAACCGATCCACGCAGGGTGTTTACGCCCCGGGCTCGGTGTTTAAAGTCGTCCCTGTCGTGGCTGGGCTAAAGGAAGGCGTCGTCACTCCAGACACGCTCGTAAACTGCCCCGGCCGCTATAAGCTAGGAAGAAATACCTTTAGGTGCTGGAAAAGAGGCGGGCACGGATGGGTAAATTTAAGACTTGCTGTAGTGCAGTCCTGCGACGTATATTTCTATAAATTAGCCGAGAAATTAGGTATAGACAGATTCAGTGAATACATCAAATTGTTCGGGTTCGGCTCACCCACGGGTATAGGCATAGAAGAGAGAGCGGGCGTAGCTCCGAGCAGGGAGTGGAAGCTCAAAAGATTCAACAAGCCATGGTATCAGGGGGAGACCATTGTTTCAGCAATAGGGCAGGGCTACGTGAGCTCAACCCCTCTACAAGTTGCGGTGATGACTGCCGCTGTTGCCAACGGAGGCGCTATTCTAAAGCCCAATATTGTAAGAAAAATCAAAACCAGAGAGGGTGAAACCGTAGTTCAGAACAGCGCAGAGGTAGTTGGAACTATTCCGCTTGAAGATGATATGATCGCATTATTACAGGACGCTCTTGTAGGCGTCGTCAACGACCCGGGAGGGACGGGGAGACGTGCAAAGATAGAGGGTTATAAAGTTGCCGGTAAGACCGGTACCGCGCAGGTCGTATCACTTGATTCCCAAAGCGATAAGAGAAAACACGGAGACCATGCCTGGTTTATGTCCTATGCTCCGGCAGAGGCCCCAGAGATCGCAGTCGTTGTGCTTGTAGAGCACGGCGGCAAGGGAGGCGCAGTTGCGGCTCCCCTGGCAAAACAAATAATTGAGCTTTATAAAAAGCTTCAGGAGACAAGAGACTTAGATGATAATGTTTGACCGAAGGCTGCTCGTTGGCTTCGGGTGGTCTCTATTCTTTATGACTATAGCTTTTTCGTGCATTGCGCTTCTTAACCTCTACAGCGCTTCGTACGAGACGGGGCTTGCTTCATTCAAAAAACAGCTTGTATGGGTGGGCATCGGTATAGTCGCCATGATTCTCATATCCTTTATTAACTACCGTCTCCTCAAGCGGTACTCTCTTTATATTTACGGACTTTCAATATTACTTCTTATTTATGTTCTTTTTTTTGGAAAGACAGTCTCCGGCTCTTCGAGCTGGATTCAGATCGGCTCACTTGGTACGATACAGCCCTCAGAGTTTGTTAAGATCCCTATAATTCTGGCTCTCTCAAGGCTTTACGACAATGACTATCAGCAAAGCCCGTACGGTTTCCTCGATCTTATTAAGCCCGCCGCGCTGGTTGCGCTCCCGCTCGCTCTTGTGATGATGCAGCCTGATCTCGGGACTGCGCTCACTATTATTCTCATCTCTGGGAGCATGGTGCTTTTTATGGGTGTCAGGAAGCGCTCTTTAGCTTTCATATTGATTGCGCTGCTTGCTCTTTCTTATCCAGCTTGGAACTTTTTTCTGAAACCCTATCAAAAAGACAGGATCAAGACTTTCCTGGACCCTTCAAGAGATCCGCTTGACGCAGGCTACAACGCCATCCAGTCACAGATTGCAGTGGGCTCGGGAAGGATTATCGGAAAGGGGTTTAAGGCAGGCTCTCAGTCTCAGCTCAGGTTTATTCCGGCGCAGCAGACGGATTTCGCTTTCTCCGTACTCGCAGAAGAGTGGGGCTTTCTGGGCGGGATATTCGCGCTTTTGCTCTATTTTATGATCATCCTCTGGATTCTGGACACTTCAGGGCGATCGCGTGATAAATTCTCTATGCTCGTGTCGTTCGGTATTGCGGCAATGTTTTTCTGGCACGCCCTTGTGAACGTGGGTATGGTAGTCGGATTACTTCCGGTTACAGGAGTGCCGCTACTTATATTCAGCTACGGAGGCTCTTCGACACTTACCGCTTTTATAGGGGTCGGCGTAGTGCTTGGGATCAGGATGAGAAAGTTCTCCATGTCCGCAGGAGATGCTATAGATCTCAAATAGCTTTCCTCTACTTCAAATCCGCAGGTGAGGGTACCCCACCAAGGCTTTTAGATTCCTGAGACGCCCTTACTATAGATTCCGCAAGCAGCTCAGCCGCAACAGAGCCTACGGCGTTTGCGTCTGCTTTAAGCCCACCTGTAGATACTGCTATTACAAGATCGCCGTCCGCTCCCGTATTTACGGGAGAGATCACTTTTGAGAGTCCGCTTTGAGCAATTATTGATACTCTCTCCAGCTCGCCGTTTGACAGCTCTGCATTGGTTGCCACAAGGGCAAGTGTCGTATTCCAGGGTTCTTCAAATTCTCTCACCACGCCCTTTCTCATAAGGTTCACAGTCCCTGGATAGGTATTCCCCTCAGGAGTATCTCTTAGTCCCGCTATTACTTCCCCTGTCTTAGGAGATACGATATCCCCAAACGCATTCACTACCGTGAGCACCCCGACAGTGACTCCGTTTTCAAACTTGAAGCTTGACTGCCCGATTCCCCCCTTCGTTGCATGGCTTATGCCTAGGAGCTTTCCGATAGAGGCTCCTGTTCCCGCTCCCACGCTTCCTTCCTCTGTGTTATCACCTTTTGCATCCAGGCACGCCCTGTATCCCATATCGCTGTCCGGTCTCACGGTCCCGTCTCCGATGCCCAGATCAAATATAACGGCAGTGGGTACGGACGGCACATACGTTCCGCCGCCTACGTGAAGCCCTGTATTGTTTTCCTCAAGGTATTTCATTACACCGCTTGAAGCGTCTAAGCCAAAGGCGCTTCCGCCTGTAAACAGCACACCGTGGATTTTTCCGAATGTATTGTGCGAGAGCAGGGGATCTATTTGTCTCGTGCTCGTCCCGCCACCTCTCATGTCGACCGCACCCAGAGCAGGCTTATCAAAGAGTATCACTGTGCACCCGGTAACTGCCTCAGTGTCTGAGGCGTGTCCTACTTTTATGCCTTCTATGTCTGTAATTGATCCCATAGGGATAATACTATAATCAATCGTTTTAAGTTCCAAATATTGTCTTAATACACACTTCGATTCGGGCTTGACATGATTTTATAATCAGCTACAATGATGCACGCTTTGGTAATTAGGGGATGGAATACTTAAAGGTAAATAACCCCACTGGTATTTATAGTAATACCCTGTTATCACACTGAAATTATGGAATTAACTGCTTTTTTGTTAATGCGGTCTTGAGGTAAAGCAAGTACTGTTGAGTGATATAAAGAGTTCTGCTTTTGGACACATATTTTCATGAATAATAAAATTTACATACGGTTTACTGTTATTGCGGCTTCAGCGCTCATGCTCCTTGCCTCCAATATAGCTTTTGCACTGACAGATGCAAAGGATGTGAAGGACATGGGGATCGATGAAAAACTCGGAGCCTATATACCTTCTGACATAGAGCTTGTAGATGAAACAGGCGCCAGTGTTACAATAAAAGAATTACTATCCCAAGATGTTCCTACTGTTTTGAACCTTGTATATTATAGCTGCCCGAGGGTCTGTAATTTCGCAACAGACGGCCTTCTTCAAGTAATAGGTGAGCTTGGATACCTTACTTTAGGGGACGATTATAAAGTGCTTACGGTGAGTTTTGATCCTGAAGAAACCCCAGAGCTTGCAGAGTCTAAGGCGCTTCGGTACAGAGGGGCGGTTAAAAACGCACAGCCCGAGGCATCAGACTGGCAGTTTCTTACCGGTGATGCCGAAAACGTTAAAAGGCTGACCGATTCTGTGGGCTTTAGATACTTTAAAGACGGGGATGAGTACGCCCATGGCTCTGCTCTGATTTTTATTACTCCTGAGGGAAAAGTCACGAGATATCTCCACGGTATACAACATGAACCATCTGATTTCAGGTTATCTCTTCTTGAGGCATCAAGGGGGGAGATCGGCTCATCTAAAATAATGAATCAAGTACTTCTTTTTTGCTATGGTTTTGACCCAATTGGAAAAAGATATGCACTAAAAGCGCTCAATATTGTTAAAGCAAGCGGGGTTGTCACGTTACTGCTGTTATGCGGAACATTGACATATTTCTGGAGAAGAGAGAATAAGGACCCCCAATAGGAATGGAGGTTTAAAGGATATCATATGACTTGGATTCCCGAAGTTGCATCGAATCTGGCTGGTAAAGTGGACGGGGTGCTGTGGCTTATTACTATAATGTCTGTCGTTTTCTTTGTGCTCATAACTGTGTTACTCGTTTATTTTTCTATAAAATATAGACGACGCTCAGAGAACGACGAAACCCCATACATCACAGGCAGTGAGCCTTTAGAAATAATTTGGACCGTAATCCCATCGATTCTGCTGATTGTACTATTCGTACATGCCTTTGTTGTATATAAGGATATGAGAACCCCGCCTGAGGACGCGGTTGATATTAATGTGGTCGGGAAGCAGTGGCTTTGGCAATTTGATTACTATAACGGTAAGAAAACGTTAAATGAGCTTTATCTAGAGTTGAATATTCCGGTAAGAATGGTAATGAGAGCCGATGATGTGCTGCACAGCTTTTTCGTGCCGCAGTTCCGTGTAAAACAGGATCTCATTCCCGGGCGCTATACGCAGCTCTGGTTTACTCCTACCAAGGTAGGCACATTCGACTTGTTCTGTGCTGAGTACTGCGGTACGGGACATTCGAAAATGCTTGCAAAAGTGGTTGTGTTGAGCCCCGAAGCTTATGATATCTGGGAGAACGGAACCCAGGTAGAAGAGGGTCCTGCAGTTGCCGGATTGGTCCCTGCCGAGCTTGGGGAAAAGTTATATAAGGAAAAGGGCTGTAACGCATGTCACAGCGTGGACGGCTCGGTAGTTTTAGGCCCGACTTTTAAAGGCCTCATAGGCCGGAAGGGAGAATGTACAGACGGCAGTACCTATACTGCAGACGAGAATTATATAAGACAGTCTATACTTGAGCCGCAGGCTCAGATCGTAAAGGGTTTTCAGCCCGTGATGCCGTCTTTTAAAGGTATACTAAGCGAAGATGATATTTCTGCGCTCATTGCATATATGAAAACACTTAACTGAAGTTTTTAATCTTTAAGGAGGCGTAATAATGGCAAATAATACTATTGCCGAACATGTGTATGTACCGTTTTTAGAAGAGAAAAAGGGGCTGCTTTCCTGGCTTGTAACTACTGATCA
>DEIM01000024.1:13269-18149 GCA_002352485.1 Candidatus Dadabacteria bacterium UBA2774 | reverse complement strand
CTCAAGGCGCATAAGCCAACTATTATACAGTAGATATAATCCTAAATTTAAACTCAGGTAGTGGTAAGTAACTGCTACCTGAGGGATTCAAGCACATTCCTTAAATCACCAAGGCTGTCTGCTGAGACAGCGTCGATTTCTTTGAGTACTGAGTCATAGCTTTCCTTTGCCCTTCCGGTAACAATAATTCTCACAGAGTCACCCAGAGATCGTCTTAGTTTTTTAAGCTCCTGTATTACAACAGGGTCGCCCGAGGGGTATATGAGGCTGAGCGCAACGACGTTAGAGTAGCTGTAGCGGGCTGCACCCGCAATCTCCTCAGCCGGGAGGCTCGCTCCCAGGTACGTGACGTTCCACCCTTCCGTGGAAGCTACGACGGCTGTAATGAGAGAGCCCAGGTCGTGCCATTGGTCGATAGGCGTCGAGACCACAATGCTCGGCGCCGTGGGGTTGTTATTGTGTGAGCCGAGGACGCTTCCAAGATAGGTCCTGATAACATGAGAGGCCATGTGCTCGTTTGCGATCCTGAGCTCACCGCTGCGCCAAAGCTCACCTATCTGCGCCAGAAGAGGTATGAGGAAATTTTCAATAAGAGAATTAATGCCAAGCTCTGTCTCGGCCTTGACTATAAGACTATCAAGAGTCTTTGAGTCCATTTGTTCAGTCGCGGTTATAAATGACTCTATATAACTTTCATAATTCTTAACCGATGAGAGTTTTCCAACCGAGGCCTCCTGTGCTTGAGTATTTACCGGAAGCTCTATTACGTTTAACTTATCCAGTATTTCCTTTAGCTCATCTTCACTATAGTTAGCTATTTGTCCTATAGAAAACCCTGCGTCTGTGGCAAGCTTGAGCATATTGAGCCGCTCTATATCGCTTTCACTGTAAAACCTTCTGTTGTTTGGGTCACGCCCCGGGCTTACGGCGTCGTAACGCCTTTCCCAGGCCCTAATTACATGAGCACTGAGCCCGGTCCTGTTGGATACTACTTTCATAGAAAATCTTTTGCTGCCCGCGGAATGAATAATCTGCATAAGATTAAAATTATACGCTTGTCTAACACTTGTCAAGCATTATGAGGCAAATTATTTATGCCTTCGATATAGATCATAGCTATTTCAGAATATCAATTCTTAAGTGTATCATGCCTATATCATAGTATTTGTAAAACAATACAGATGATCAAGCTACAATATGTAAAATATAACCCAACAGATAGTTGCTTGACAACACCTATACATCGCCTTATTATATTAGACAGTTGATATACAACTATTAGATGGAAAGACTATTTTATAAGAATATCGGGTTAAAATATAGAATATAGAGAATACCGCGCATCCATCTAACACTAAATATACTCATATTTAATGACGAGGTGAGGACATGAACAGAATGAACGGGGACTTTGACTTATCAGAGGTTGATAAAACAGATATTTTAGGTTTAAGCGGAGAAGATCTTCTGCATTCACCGGAGCTTGAATCTGACTCTTCCGAGAGAGGCGGGGACCAAGAAAAGACCGTAAACACCAGTTATGGAAATGATACGGAGAACTGGACAAAGTATGAGGAAGAGAGGGTGCTTTACGTATATTTCAGAGACCTTCTGACAGAGCCCCTGCTTACTTCAACGGATGAGAAGGAGCTTGCGGCCAAAATTAAGGAGTGTGAGAGGCGCGCAAAAGAGATTCAGAAAGAGATAGATACTATCTCTAACCCCAAGCAGACAGAAACCATAGGCTTAAAACCCGGCAACGAGAATACGGAAGCTGGACACCTGAGGAAGCTTGATACGTTTAATAAGATCTATTCAGAAAAAGCTCACTCTTTTAAATCACAGTTCATACGCTCTAACCTTAGGTTCGTTATAAGCATATCCAAGCGCTACCTGGGAAGAGGGCTCCCCCTGACAGACCTCGTGCAGGAAGGAAACCTTGGTCTCATGAGGGCAGTTGAAAAGTTTGACCACACAAAGGGGTTTAAGTTCTCCACCTATGCGGCGTGGTGGATTCACCAGTCGCTCACAAGGGCGCTTGCCGAGAAAACAAGGACTATAAAAGTTCCCGTTTACGTACTAGAGCAGTCTTCAAAGGTATTTAAAGCAAAGTCCGAGCTCCGCGACGAGCTGGGCAGAAAACCTCTCGCAGAAGAGATATCACGGAAAGCTAAGCTCCCCGTGGAGTTGGTACAAGCGGTTATAGACGGTAAGGACACTGTCCTTTCGCTCGACAGCCCGGTTAATAAAGACGGCACCAGGAGCTTTGTGGACTACCTTCCCGACCCCGGAACCGGAAGTCAGGAAAACGCGTTTACTGGGAAGAGAGTAAAAGAGCTTCTTGATGAATCACTCTCTGAGCTTAGCGCAAAAGAGGAAGAGGTCGTGAGGATGCGCTATGGGCTCGGAGTTAACACGACATACACTCTTGATGAGATAGGCGGCAAGTTCGGGGTGACGAGAGAGAGGATAAGGCAGATCGAGAAAGAGGCGCTGCGTAAGATTTCAGAATCTGACGCTGGAGAGGTATTGAAGGGGTATCTATAATGTGCTCCTGGAGAGGAATAGCGAAAAATCACCCCCATCCTTAATCCTTCCCCCATCTAGGGGGAAGGGATGAAAAAAGAAAAGGCAAAAACATAAAAAAGACTACACCAACTAGCCCCCCTTTGTGAAAGGGAGGTATGAAAATTTTATGCTCTTTGTTGCCGTAGATGAGTACTTTTTTAAGTCTAATGATAATTTTTGTAGAGACCTTGTGTAGAACCGAGTACACTAGAAGAATTAGTGGGAGAAGTAGGTGCTTTGGGAGAGTCAACATCATTTAATAGACAGTATATGAAGTATATTTGTATTTTTCGGCAAGAATTGTCGGACCTGTAAGCATCTCTCACACCACACCCTTAATACATAGGAAACATTTCAAAAGGCTATGCAAAACCACACGGCGCTATTCTGGTTCAAAAGAGACCTGAGAGTAGAGGACAATACCGGACTCTACCATGCGGTGACAGAGAATAAAGAGGTGCTGCCGGTATACGTTCTGGAAGACGAGATACTGAGCGGGTACTCACCCACAAGTAAGAGACTTTCGTTTTTCGTGGACGCTCTTAAAAACCTTGACTCTGAGCTCAGGCGTCTGGGCTCCTATCTATATGTGGTCAGAGGAAAGGCTGAAGAGGTATTACCAGAGCTTATTAAGATGCATAACATCGACTCTGTCTATACAAACAGGGCATACGGGTTCTCAGGGGTAAAGAGGGACCTGGGAGTCGAGCATAAATGCCGGGCGGCGGAAGTAATCTATAAGAAATTTGAAGACACCTTCCTGGTACCTCCGGCTGAAATTGATCAGCGAAAAGTTTTCACACCGTTCTACAAGCTATGGCAGGGTAGGAACAAGAGGACCATACTCGAGCTCAACATAAAAGAGATTAAGTCTCCGGCACTTGAAATAACCCCTGCAGAAGAGATGGTACGCGGTATATCCCGGATAGAAAACACGCATTGGCCAATCGGGCTTCCTGAGAATAGGCTCCTTGAATTTGACTATGAGAACTATAAGGAAAACCGGGACCTGCCCTTTATGGACGGCACGTCTATGATGTCGCCCTACATAAGGTTC
The DNA here is from genome assembly GCA_002352485.1 of Candidatus Dadabacteria bacterium UBA2774. Lineage (GTDB taxonomy): Bacteria > Desulfobacterota_D > UBA1144 > Nemesobacterales > UBA2774 > UBA2774. Next base: position 14,524 of record DEIM01000024.1, on the reverse strand, counting down.
GGCGTCACGTCCATTAGGAAAGTCTATAAGTCTGCCGTAAACAGCGCAAAGGATCCCGACGTATTTATCTCTGAGCTTGCATGGAGGGAGTTTTGGTACCACATAATGCACTATTTCCCCGAGACAAGAGAGCTTGAGTTTCAGGAGAAGAGAAGGAGTATCCGCTGGATAAATAACGAGAGCTGGTACAGGGCATGGAGAGAAGGGAGGACCGGTTATCCAATTGTGGACGCAGGGATGAGACAGCTCCTGGAGGAAGGCTGGATCCACAACCGAGTGAGGATGATTGTGGCTTCTTTTCTTGCAAAGGACCTGCTCACCGACTGGCGCTGGGGGGATAAGCATTTCTCCGAGCATCTTGTTGACTATGACGAGGCCGTAGACATCGGCAACTGGCAGTGGGTCGCCTCATGCGGCGCTGACCCTCAGCCCTTTAGGATATTCAACCCGCTCCTACAGTCCTCAAAGTTTGATCCTGACTGCATATATATCAAGAAATACATACCCGAGCTTGAAGACGTGGAGCCTGAAAAAATCCACAACCCCCTTACCTATAAGCTCCCTTACGTAAGCCCCATTGTTAACCACTACGAAATGCGCAACCTGGCCCAGGAGGCATACTCCGGCGGCAGGATAGACGAGAGCTATATTAACAAACTCGGCGAAGATACGGTATTTACTTCATAACACTACCAATTAGGTATTTCCCCTGCAATTCGCTAGACTAAACAGATACTTATTCACAAGATAAAAGAGAGGTCGAGATGGCGATTAGCGTGCTGATGGTATACCAGCCTTTTGAATCAACCGGGGAGGAGGAAAGTTACTGGAGGAGCTATATTAATTTTTATGAGAAGTACTGGGACGGGCCCGCGACGCCGCAGTCCTCATGGTATGGTCAGGAGTATGAGGATTTCAGAAGCTCCCTTTCCAAAGAGCTCGGGCTAGATGCGGACGAGATAAGGGACTGTTTTTTCATTAAGGATAAAGAAGGGAAGCATTTTCTAGCTCCAATCACACAGGAAGTGAACCTAAATATATTCAGCGCGGAGAATTTCGTCCCCTATGAGTGGCTCTTGATGTATATGGGCAACGAGAAGAAATATTTTTATACGCACACCGGTTTTGGCGCTGTGCACCAGGACGCTATCTATTACAACACCAGGGTAAAAGACGCTCAGGAGAGATTAAAAGAATCAATCGAGGACTTTGAGGACGCGCTATTTGAGCTTGGGGATAAGTCCGCCTACCCTAC
>DEIM01000024.1:9739-13222 GCA_002352485.1 Candidatus Dadabacteria bacterium UBA2774 | reverse complement strand
CAGCGGGTTTGTGCTCCTTAATTACGGCGAGCTTTGCGCGCACATCGTGCAGGACACCCTTAAGAACGAAGACTCTGTTACTGAGATTCGCCGCGCCATAGAGCTTGCGGCAGACGGAGATTACGAGGCTTCCGAGTCGGCGCTCCGCGTGCTTGAGAGTAAGTGGGAAGAGATACGCGCCGCGGCCACGGGCTCACAGGCATCATCCACCTCGACAGTACAATGAAGCATGAAACTTTCCCTAAACCCATAATTGTTACAAGCAAGTGCTTTGAGTTTGACGCGTGCAGGTATAACGGGCAGATGATCCCCAACAACTTCGTGCAGGCGCTCGAGCCATTTGTTCAGTTCCTGCCCGTGTGTCCCGAAGTTGAGATAGGGCTCGGGGTTCCGAGAGACCCGATTCGGATTATAAGTAAGAAAGGAGCGAGAAAATTGGTTCAGCCATCGAGTGACCGGGACATTACCGGTCTTATGAACACATTTTCAGACAAATACCTTGGAGCGCTGGGTGAAGTGGACGGGTTTATACTGAAGAACCGCTCGCCTTCCTGCGCTATAAAAGATACGAAGCTTTATCCGGACGCTGAAAACCAGGTCGCCACAGGCAAGGGCCCGGGACTATTCGCCCAGAAGGTGCTGGAGAAATTTCCAGGAGCAGCAATCGAGGACGAAGGGAGACTCCGCAACCCGGCTATCAGGGAGCATTACCTTACCAGGATATTCACTCTTGCCCGCTGGAGACAAACTAGGAAGAAAGGAACTATGAAAGCGCTCATCGAGTTTCAGAGCTACAACAAGTTCGTCCTGATGTCTTATAACCAAAAAGAGATGAAGGAGCTCGGGCGGATTGTCGCTAACAAGGAACGGAGCCCCTTACAAGAAACGCTGGATTTGTATGATACGCACCTCCGGCATGCTCTTTCAAAAACACCCAGGAGAAATTCGAATATAAACGTACTGATGCATGGGCTCGGGTATTTCTCTGACGTCCTAACGGCAAAAGAAAAAAGTTTTTTCCTCAGACTCCTTGATAAGTATAAAAATGAGAAGATCACACTCGGCGCGCTGCAATCGGTTATGGAGTCATGGATTATTAAATACGATGAGTCCTACCTAGCCGGGCAGACTTATTTTCACCCGTATCCGGTGGAGCTTGTTGAGGTGGACAGCTAATATTTCATCCTTCGACAAGCTCAAGATGGTCGGGTTTAGTATTTGCCCAAAATGAATGCGAATTCCATCCGTCTTCGCTACCAACGACAGTGTTAAAAATTCTTATAAGTAATGTGAGAAAAATGTGTTACATTTAAAAGCGATGGGGTCAAGGTCACTAAATATACTTCTAATATTTTCTATACTTTTCGCAGCGAGCTGCGGGGGCGGGAGCGTGTATACTCCGAGGTCTTACGAAGTCAAAGACCCTCCGCCCACCAAGACGAGCTCTAGGAAAAAACCGTCCAAAAAACCCTCTGACCTTAAATCAAACGAGTTCACTGCCCCCTTTAACGAGGTGTGGACTGCGGCGATTGAGAGTGTAAAGTGGCTTCAGTGGCCGCCTGCATTCGTGGACGAGGCCCGGGGAGTAATAAGGCTGAAGGAAGCCTATGTATATAGGAAATCTGGGAAGCTCTTCAGGACATACACATGGCCCTCGAAGGGAGCGCTTCAGACTTCTGACATTAACGACTATATAGACAAGATCGGGCGCAACAAACCTAATACAGGTCAGACTGTCTTCACCCAGGAAAACCTGAAGATTACCCTCACTAAAAGCAAGACAGATATTACGACAGTAGACATTAACTATTCGATAAGACCCTATACCTTCTCGGGCAAAATCGGCTACGAGATAGAATCAAACGGCTATATTGAGTCGCTTCTTCTGGAGAGGATGAGAGAGACTATCGAAGGCCGCCCTCTCGCAAAACACTAAGAAATGAAAACCCTCTTAATTGCCATAGGTATCATAATTTCGTTCGGAGCGCTTTTCTTACTGGATAGATATAATACGGGCGCAAACAAAGAAGAGCCTGAAAACGATAAGGCAGAGCAAGACAGTATCAAGCCCTGAAAAAATTAAGGCTTGTAGAGCCCCATCTTAGTGATAATCGCATCCATATTTTCAGCAGCAGTCTCTTTTGCCCTCTTTGTGCCTTCGCGCAGAATATCCCTTACGTCATCGAGCCTTTCTTCATAGAAGCTCCGCCTCTCCCTTATAGGCTCTAGCAGCTCGTTTATGGCGCGAGCAAGCTTCTTTTTGACCTCGACGTCGCCCACGTTACCGGTGCTGTAACGCTCCTTTAAATCGTCTACTTCCTCTATATCGGTATTAAACGCGTCGTGATAGATGAAGACGGGGTTGCCTTCGACAGTGCCGGGTATATCTGCCCGGATGCGTTTTGGGTCCGTGTACATACTCCTTACGCGCCCTTCCACATCTTTCACGCTGTCGGAGAGGTATATGCAGTTTTCAAGACTCTTACTCATCTTGCGGTTGCCATCCGTGCCTACGAGCCTGGAGGTCTCGCTGATCACGGGGTCGGGCTCGGTGAAGAATTCGCCGTAGAGGTGATTAAAGCGGCGGGCAAGCTCGCGCGTGAGCTCGACATGGCTTAACTGGTCATCCCCCACAGGCACTTTCTCCGCCTTGAACATCAGTATGTCCGCTGCCATGAGCACAGGGTATCCGAGCAGTCCGACGGAGTAGTTGTCCCCTACCCCCATATCTTGAATCTTCTCTTTAAGTGTGGGAATCCTCTCCGCTCTGGGAACACCGCAGAACATAGCGAGCACGGCGTAGAGCTCGGTGATGTAGGGTATCTGCGACTGTACGTAGAAAGTCGATTTCTCAGGATCCATTCCGACACTAAGCCAGTCCATAACCATTTCGAGTGTGTTCTGCTCGACCTCGCCGACCTTGTCGTAATGCGTGGTCAGCATGTGGAGATCGGCTACCAGAAAGTAGCAGTCGTAGTCGTCCTGAAATTTTATTCTGTTGTTGAGTGAACCTACAAGGTGCCCCAAATGGAGTCTTCCGGTAGGTCTGTCGCCCGTAACGAGTATAGGTTTGCCCTTGGCCATAGTGTGAGTGTTCCTCCGATCCTTAGAAATCTCGATTTAGCACAGTAATATACACGGTCTTAAAGAAATTGGGATACGCGCCAGGGATTTTCGCATTATTGCGCAATATAAAGCCTATGGATAAGCTCTAATTGCAAAGGACAGTGGAATGAAAAGCACAATACATAAGAGGATATTCTCAATCGGGCATTCGAACAGGAGCCTGGACGAGCTGGTGCGTATATTGAAGAGCCATGAGATCGCGGCGCTCGTTGACATCAGGAGCTATCCTCGCTCAAAAAGAAACTCAAACTTTAACAGAGAACATATGGAGGTGATGCTGCCGGGTTTCGGTATCGAGTACCTCTGGATAAAGGAGCTTGGGGGTTTAAGAGAAGGAGGATATGAAGAATACATGGG
>DEIM01000024.1:795-9635 GCA_002352485.1 Candidatus Dadabacteria bacterium UBA2774 | reverse complement strand
GGACGTAGTGCATATTTACAATGAGACAGAGGTTGAAAAACACGCTGGGATGATTGGGGGATAACGCAAGATACAGGAAACTGCCGCTATTCACCCGCGGCTTCATAATCATCACCGCAGACGAAATCTGCAACGTAGGCACTGAGGCTATCGGGCGTAATTTCATTTCGGTTATAGGTAATGTCTTCCTGGTAGACGAGCTGGCCTATGGAGTTGTAGAACCTTGAAGTGTTATAAGCGTAGGTTTTCTCTGCACAGTCAATGGACGAGCTGATCTGTACTTCTTTATACGAAAGTCCGTCATGGTCGTGCTGGACCCCGGGGAAAACGAGCTTACTCCAGGATTCGATCCCCGTGTCGGTGTTTTCAATGCTCTTGGTATCCACATATACGGTATATATCCTCTCGCCCTTTACTTCGGCTACGAGAAACCACGAGTCCACATAACCCCGAGGCTCTTCGGCAACCCTGGTACTTACGGTCTTGGGCTCTTTTTTCCTTAAGATCGGCAGGTCCTGTGAGGGCTCTGTAGAGGGTTCCGGTTCAGTTTCGGATGCAGACGCAGCTGTTACGGGGATGCTCGCCTCCTTGGCCACTACGGGCTCAATGGACTCATCCATATCTCTTCCTGCACATGAGAATATAACGGATGTAATAATAAGTAGCGCTGCAACAAAGGAGACATGTCTTTTCATAGTTTATTTACAAGAAACCGGAGAGCATAGTATACCCACTGCGCTCTCGCTATATTTAACCTTGCATATTATCGGATTACTTGGCTTCAGTGTTTTCTTCGACAGGTTTCTTTTCCGGCTCGGTCTTTGGTTCTTCCTCACTATTTTTCATTTCACCATCGGCTTTTGGCTTTTTACCCTGCCCTTTATGCATGGTATAGAGAGCGTTATAGTTTTCGTTTCCGATAATTTTTCTTATGGCGCTAAGGCCTTCCAAATATTCATCAAAAATGGCCGTTTGCAAATCCTGCGTTTTCTTGAATTCGTCTTTTACTTTGGACGTATCGAAATCGGCATTTGAGAGCGACTCTAGTAGCTGGGAAGTAGCTCTCCTATATTCTCTTTCTTTCTTAACGAGAGATGCAACAACCTCGTCTCTAATCTCGACAAGCTCGGCCGTTTGGTTCTTATCACTTACTACTCTGCTGGATCTTGCTACAAGAGAGTTGAGCCGTTTGCTGTACGGTTTAGAGCGCATTCTTCTGTGACGCTCTTGTTTAGCAGGCTTTTCAATTTTCTCAGAACTATCCTGCTTTACAGGCGCCTCCTCGGTCTGGGCATAAGAGATGCCTGCGGTAACCATAAATACCAGTATTGCGCTTATTATGTATTTCATTGTGTAAAACCTCCTGCTTATGTTTTTGCCTTATAGTGTAACCCATATTATCCGATTTTCGTGAAATATTTTAGATGTGCCTGGGATATATTAAAAGGTGTCACTCTTAGAGAACCTCAGGGTGAATGGGTTAAAAGATGAGATTCTAAATAGATCCCGTATCGAGTATGGAACATGGTTCAGAATGACACGTAAGTTGAGAGCCATCTTTCAATCACTCGGAGGACATAGGCTTTTTCTTCTGAATTTAAAGTATGGCCGCTTGAAGCTATGCCGTGCCACTTCTGAAGACATTTGCGGCAGCATGTGGCGGTGGCGTGTTGGGCAATAAAAACTGGGTGGTTTTTCATAGGTGTCTGCTTTCCGTCGTTGGGAATATCGGGGGGAGCGAGGCGCTCTTCAATGAAATCTGAAGCGTGCCGCATGATTACCGGGAGACCTTTAGTCCTTAGGTACTCAAGCTCTTTAGTTTTGAGATTGAAACCGGAACGGAAACGGGACCCGGCGAGCCTTGAGAATATTCCGTCTAAGTCATGAATGGCGTTATTCTGAGTCGTCTTCCCTATCCCCTCTTGCATGCCGCTTGAGAATATTTAGTGTGAGTATGGACTCCCAGGACAAGCTGATTACAGAGAAGACAAGCAGACCAACGCCTATGATCGAAGTCGTCTCGAGTATGGTCTTAGAAGTCTCTATTCCCCAGCTATGTATGAGAAACGCCACCAAAGAGCCCAGAGAAAAGCAAACGACGCTCAGGTAAAACCCGATCAGGCTGTTCCTGAACAGATGCGCCCGTCTTAGCTCTTGCTTTACCTTCTCTGCATGAATCTCGCACTGCTCGGGGGTATAGCTCTTAATAGTATCGTCCAGATGTATATACCTCTGAGAGGTAGACATGATAAGCAGGGCTATCCCCGGAATATAGGTAAGCGGGATTAAGAGTTCGAGATTGTCCATATCTTCCTTCCTTTAAATACTAAGTTCTTCTAATTATCATATATAATGCATGATTCTATATCTACCCTAAGTACGTATACTTCATTATAATAGTTTTCTGGAGTGTGGCCGGCCTCGCGCCTGCAGAACCATTACATATGAACCCAAAAGAGACATTCAAAGACAGTACTGCTCTTCTGTTCGGCATACCGGTAGTTATCGGAGCCGTCGTAGGAGTGATGTTTCTGCTCCCTGTAAACGAGTTTGTGTTTTCTTACGAAGACAAGCCAGTGCTTGGAGAGGCGCTCACATATGCGGGCGATCAGCTGTGGCACTCTCTTATGGGTCGCTACCCGGTAAAGCTCATATTCTTTGCGGCAGTCGGGGCGCTTCTGGGTTTGCTGTCGGCAGTATTTTACAGCTCGCTCTACAGGAGCACACTCAGGATCAAGCAACTCAGCGATGAGCTGGAGAAGGATTTGCGCGCGCTCATATCACACGGCGAGAGCGCAGAGGTGGAATTTAAGTCCACCTTCCGCTGGGACGTAAAAGAGTCTCGCCCAAATAAGTCGCTTGAGGAAGTGATAATGAAAACATTGGCCGGTTTTATGAACGGCGAGGGAGGAACGCTGATAATAGGCGTTTCCGACGACGGCGAGATCACCGGGCTTGAGCACGACTACAAGGTGCTTAAGAAAAAGGACCGGGACGGATTTGAGCAGGCGCTTATGGCCGCTGTCGCGTCTAAGCTCGGGACGGACGTATGCCAGTACGTGCACCCGGTGTTTCACAATACTGCCGGGAAAGACGTATGCAGAATTATCATAAGACCTTCACACCGGCCCGTGTATATAAAGGAAGGGAGCGATATGAGGTTTTATCTGCGCACAGGCGTAAGCACGCGGGGGTTGAATATACAGGAAGCGGTGGAGTTTATATCTACCAGGTGGAGAACGTAGTGCAGGATGCCCGCATAATATATATGAAATACCCGTTCGTTAACTTGTGCTTAGAAGATCGCAGTATTTATCGAAAGCTTCCAGTGTGCTCTCAACAGATTTTCTGTGGTATTGCTGTAGCGTTTTTGCTACTTTCTCCGCTTTCTTTTTCTTAATCTCAATAAACTCCTTGTTGAGCTCGTTTATATGCTCAAACTGGCCCGCGTATGGATTCAACCCCTTACCTAAACCCATAAAATCGGGCTTGGACCCCATCATGTTCTTCATTAAGTCCATGTAGCCAAGCTGCATAGAGAGCCAAAGCTCGACCTGTGCGTCAAAGGAGTTTAATGTCTCCGTCCACATGGTTCTATTCATCTCAAGCCAGTCCAGATAGCTTTTCCTTACAGATTCGGTCTGCTTGCGCATATTCTCGTCTAAATCTTCTATATTAAGCACATTACTCCGTTTCTTAACCATTTTACACTCTCCCCAATGTTTTTACTTAGAATAAATGCACGAACCGTGCCGTTAGAATTAATATAAGAATGAGGGGGAGTTATGCATATGTGAGTTTCTGTATATGTGTGAAATATGTGTTAGTTGTCAGAAAATTATGCAGTGTGAGTGGGACTTAAACTTATTTATAAATCCACTTCCTCAAGCTCGAGTACCTGGAGGAGTTTCTTGCGGAGCTCGAGCGCCTCTGCAGAGCGCGCGTGAGGGAATTTATCAGCGGGAAATTTGTCTATGGCCTCGGTAAGCGCGCGGACGCTGTGATCCGCTGCGGTTGAAATAACGCGTACAAACGTGGGATGAATCTCAGCTTCAAGATCGAGATAATCGATATAATGATGCACCGGAGGGGTGCACATTACGGTCATGGGGCTGCAGAGCACATCGACGCCCCTTATATCCGTTCGCAGGGCTGTCGGGGTGGGCTGGTGGAGATACCACTTTACCTTGTCCTTGTGCTTAATGAACTCTTCTATGAATTCGTCTACAGAGTTAATCATTCTTTAAGTATGCTTACTGCCCCGAGGTTTGTAAAACGAAAAAAAGGGGGTAATAAGCTATAACGCCTATTACCCCCGGTCCTTTAAGAATTTATATTCGGATGTGTTTTAGTTTACAGCTAAACGTCTTCTTCTGATTACTACAAGAGCCGCAAAACCTAAAACAGCGGCGGCTGCTATAATGCCCCACATGCTGAGGGTAGGTATTGGTCTTGGTTTAGACTGGAAGAAAACCAGAGCGTCAAAGCAGTCGGGCAAAGGGCCTATGAGTGTTAATACCCCGCTTTGGGTATCTATGGTCTCTAAACCCCAGCGGGGAGTGTTCGGCGCATTAGAGTCTGAGGTGAATAGAACACCCGTATCCGGGTCGAAGTCCATCCCGTTGGGGGAAGCAAAGGTCATCGGAATAAGTGGCGTGTTAGAAGTTATCTGAGCGTTATCGGGATTAATGGTAAAGAGCTGACCATTGACGATGGGGAGAGAATTACCGGAATTGCCGGCTAAATAAAGAGTACCTCCGGGGCTCATAGCAAGACCGGTACCCGCCAAGTCTTCACCTGTATTCCCTATAATCGTAGCTTGAGCAGTATTCGGGTTAATTTCAAGAAGCCTGGTTTCATCAACACTCGCACCGCCATCTCTACATTTTTTACCCGCTCCGTAAAGCGTATCCGTTGCCGGGTCGTAAGTAAGATCGGGCACCCTGCCGCACTCCCCGGGATTGGTTTCATCACCTATCTGACCTATTAACGTACCTTGGCCCGTAAAGGGATTGATCTCTATAAGTACCGCTATCTTCAGTTGCGGCAAGTCAGCGTTCGCCGAAGCCACTACTCGTCCGTCTCCTAGGACGGCCATGCCAGAGACACCGTCAAAGCCTATAGGGCCTATGAAAGTAGTTTCCGCAGTCTGGGGGTCTACAATATAGAGCGAGGCATTGATATTAGGCGCATCACCGCAGCTCTCGCCCGCAGCGCCGTAAAGCACCGATTGGGCATAGGAAGTGCCATATGATAATATGAAGAGAGTTGTTACTGATAATAAGAGCTTGTTTATAGTCATTATAAAGTCCTCCAATAATATTGCGTAATTATATCACACCTACACTTCATATGAAACGAAAAAAGGGGTAATAAGCTTTTACACCTATTACCCCACCGCTGCTCCTTTAAGAATTTTGATTTCGGAATTGTTTTGGATACTACTTTTTGACTGTATTAAATGATTTATAGCAAAATTCTGGGCAAATGTAAAGGGGTTTTTTTAAGGTAGTGTAAATTGTTTATGAACGATTGTTCATAAATTGCTTGAATTTACTCAAATTCATTCGCAGATTGCTCTGGGCGTATGGGTTCGGGGACTTTATTATTTATGGGTTTTATCGCCTGAAGATACAGGTAAATCGAGCGCAGCTCCTCGTCGCTTAGCTGTGAGTACGCGTTCATCGGCATCGGGGAGCGGACTGTGCTGCCCTCGCCTATATGGTCTGAGCCGCGGAAGGTCTCGATGAATCGTTTCTCGGACCATTCGCCGATGCCAGTTTCGGGATCGGAAGTGATGTTGGCCGCGAAGCTGACGCCCCAGCGTCCTACCCAAACAGTGCCGTCTGTTGTATAAAACGCGTTTTCCCAATCTCCCGTGCCTACTTCGGACTCAGGCAGCTCGGGAAGAGGCTCGCCCTGGGGATAGCCCGAAAGAAATCTTTCCGGGTTTGACTTTGTTCCGAAGAGCGTCGTTATCTTGGGCGTGTGGCACTTGTCACAGCCGCCAAGGTTTACGAGCTGCTTTCCGCGCTCGATGCGGTAGAGCCTGTAGCGCTCTACATAGGCGCTCGTGGTGCTCTCTTTCTGGGGCTCGAAAGTTGATTTCGGGCTGCTGCTGCACCCGGTGAGTGCAAATGCCGCAACAATGATGATGAAACCCGGGAATATGAATACCGATTTGCTGATTATACTGAATAATTGTTTCATAGATGCGCTCTTTTCAAATTATAGCAACATTTGTGATGTATTGGCAAGGTATACAAATATGGATGCAGTATACGGGTTATAGGGTGCAAGATCGTACGCCATTCGACAGAGCTTGTCCTGAGTTTATTGAAGGGCTCTGGGTGGGTGGTTCCGATTAAAGAATTCGGGAATGACATATCCTCAGTTTTCTTGCATGGATGTTGGAGATTGCTTTGCTTACTCTGTACGCTCGCAATGACGAATATTGAGAGAATTATCCAGTGATTTAATATAGTTACTTTACTTTCCTCTTGTTTTACATTACATTTAGTGAAGTAGTACTATATTAAGCGGAATATAGGCATTATAATTATTACAGGATTTTTAAAGGAGGATGTTGGATGATTCGTTTAACAATTGCCGCGTTAATACTCGTAGTATGTAGTGGATGTGCAAGTAAACAAAAAGAGGTGCATCAGCCCCCACCTAACACAATAGCCGTAGGAACGGTAGTGGACGTACACTGGCCGGCTCAGTGGGGTAACCATAAGTACAATATGGGGGACGGCGATATAGTTTCCGGACGTTACGGCTGGTACAGACCCCCCGGAAGCACCGCTGCGTACCATTTCAAAGACGACTACAACGTAATTATAATTAAAAAACCCATCAGCCACGCTGCAACCTACATAGTATTTGACCCTGTAACCGTAGACCCCAAGGGAGTTCAGAAGCTGCTTGGTAAAATAGATGGGGAGTTATCTAACGTGGATTTCAACGAGGGCGCTCTGCAGCCGGGCGATATGGTGTTCGTTACAATTGAGGACTATTACGGAGCTAATAAAATAGGGCTCGACTTCAGGCGCGGGGAATATAACGAACCCCTGGCAAACGTAACGTTTTTGAACCGCTACAGGACATTCCGTACCGACCCGCATGACCAGGCAGCGCCTTATATCCCTTACCTATCTGAGATCGAGTAAAGAAGGGAATCAATATATAGGCGTTAGCGCACAATAATCTGCTATGTACTCAGTCCTTGTCCCTGAGCTTGGGGTTGTCTACAACCATACCGCTCTGTAGGACGTAAATCACACGGTTAAAAATGTGGTGAACGTTCATATACTTCTCTTCTAGCTGAGTTTGAGCAAACTCCAGCATGTCAATAAGTACGTCGGAAACGGGGACACCTCTGTGCTCGGCTTTTTTCTTAATCATGGTCTCCAGATCTTCAATAGCCATGCCAAAGTATTCCCACTCCTTTTCCCTCTCTGTTGTTTCTGTTGTATCTGATGTGTCTGTCATAGTAGCTCTCCTGAATATATATAAGATTAAGTGCGATTAATGTTACCTGATTGCGCAAAAATTAATAAAACGTATTTAAAATTGCCAATAAAGCCCAGACTCCATATACTATAGGTATGAAGAGAACGGCTCTTAGCGCAGCTCTGATTTTCATGGTACTGAGTCTGTTAACACTTGGGGCTAGCGCCGAGAAGATATACTCCCCTGAATCAATGACGACCCACCCGGAGTGGTATATAAAGGTTTCTGACTGGTCTGTATACGCCACGTGGAGCGCTGTTGCCATTATCCACAGCGTAACAATAGAGAATACGAGCGACCTGGAGTATAAAAACGTGAAGGTCAGGGTGTGTTATTCGTCCATGTCCACAGGCGGGGCGGGCAATATTGTGAGCCAGGAAGTCGGGGTGCTGCCGGTGACCCTCCCTCCCAAGAGCAAGAAGACATATCTTCGCTCCGGAGTCACCATCGGGGCGGGATCTACGTTCATGAACGCAATCGAGCTTCAGGTGCTCGGCGCGACCCCTGTACTAAACTGAAATCCCCAAGCTAAAAGCTCCTTTTCAGACCCACTGAACGTACAAAAATACTAAATATTTTTTCATCCGGTCAAGATTTCACGAAAATAACCGATATTTTTTCATTCATAACCTATCTACATTTAAGGTTTTTTCACCTTGAAGATAATCTCAACATTTAGATTAACTTATGCTCTTAACCTCCATCTAAAGCAGTATAATCACAGAGACTGATCATGGAGTATATTCATTAAATATGGGTATCTAAACGTCAGATATTACTCACGAGATTGCCTTTTTTTCATAAAATTCAGAAAAAACGTGCAAATATAATAAAAGTTTGATATACTCATGATTGAACCGGTTGTTACAACCTGAGCCCCGTCAACCGGATACGCAATCCTCTTGGCATGGGTTATGTATTCGCGGGGCTCTGTGGAATATTACTTTTAATTTTTAATATATTTAGTATTTGGGTTTTTGGGGTTCACAGTAGTAAATCACATTTGACAGCATCAGTAGTTTGGCCGCAAGCTAGAGTCGTAGTGTAATACGAGTTATATGGTTTTAAGTTTGTTTATATCCTGTGGGATAAGCCGCCGTCGACTATCATATTCGTTCCGGTGACCCAGTCCTCGGTTGCAAGATACAGAGCAGCCCTTCCTATATCGTTTGGTGTACCAGCTTTTCCCATAAGGTGCTGAGCGTGCACGCGATCCATAATTTCATCCTTCTTATCTCCGAACGCTTTATCGAAAATAGCTGTGTCCACACCGCCCGGGCTGAGCGCGTTTACCCGAACATTTGGCGCAAGCTCCTTTGCCCATA
>DEIM01000024.1:0-635 GCA_002352485.1 Candidatus Dadabacteria bacterium UBA2774 | reverse complement strand
TGTCTCGGAGACGGGCTTATATAGACCCGCCCCCGCGTTATTTACCAGGATGTCGAGCGAGCCGTGAAGCTTGAGGGCTTCTTCAATATGACCCGGTGAGCTTTCCGTATCTCTTACATCGTGCACGAGGGTTTCTACTTTTCCGCCTAGCTTCTTTTTTGCGGCGTCGAGCTTATCTCGGTTTCTTGCCGTGATGATGACGCGCGCGCCTGCATCAACAAATGTCTCTGCTATGCCGAGACCTATCCCCTCTGAGCCGCCAGTGATGAGAGCGGTTTTGTCTTTTATGCTTTGGTATGCCATAAGAGAACATGATACATGATGCAGTTTCATCCTTCGAGAGCCTCAGGATGAACGGATAATTTTTTAATGCCCCTATATTCCGCATTTTTCTAAGGGAGAGATAAAAAGACAAAGGCGAGATTCTGAAACAAGTTCAGAATGACAACATTAAAAATGAGATCCCGGATCGGCGTCCGGGATGACAAATAGAAAAGAAATTTTCATAACCTCTTCACAAACGGGGTGGAGTTGTATTATAATTAGGATTGGGTCTACACAACAACATTATTTGCTTATTTGTTTTCACGGCCAGTGCATCTAAACGGGTCTGTTTTAGCACGGTCGAAACTTAA
>DEIM01000048.1 GCA_002352485.1 Candidatus Dadabacteria bacterium UBA2774 | reverse complement strand
AACGTCGATACGGACCAGATAATCCCCAAACAGTTCTTAAAAAGAATTGAGAGGACCGGGTTCGGGGAGTTTTTGTTCTTTGACTGGAGGTTCCACGAGGACGGCACGCCCAACCCTGATTTTGAGCTAAACAAGGAGCACCTTGAAGGAGCAAGTATCCTTCTTACGAGCCACAACTTCGGAAGCGGAAGCTCCCGTGAGCACGCTCCGTGGGCGCTCAGGGAATACGGCTTTCAGGTCATAATCGCCCCTTCGTTCGCCGATATCTTCTATAACAACTGTTTTAAGAACGCCATACTTCCGATAATTCTGCCCGAAGAAACAGTAAAAGAGCTTTTCGCCAAAACGGATGAGAAAAAGGGCTATCAGTTAACGGTCGATCTGGACTCACAGACAATCAAGGGCGAGGACGGCTGGTCAGCCACTTTTGAGATAGACCAGTTTAAAAAGCAGAGTCTCCTTGAAGGCCTTGACGATATTGCCCACTCGCTCCAGCACGAGAGCAAGATAGATGAATACGAGAAAAAACACTCTGAGAGTATGAAATGGGCCACCCCAAATCAGGTTCAATAGAGAATAAGAGAACTTAATTACTTCCCTCGCAATATAAAATTAAGCACCAGTGTAAGAATTACACTCAGTAGGATTGATGTAGCAAGCGGGAAGTATATGGAGAGATTGTCCCGTTTGAATACAAAATCGCCGGGGAGTTTCCCGATGAACGGGATCTTGTTTGAGAACGTAAGCAGGAGCCCGAATATTAGCAAAAAGACCCCGACGAATATTATTATCTTTCCCAGATTTTGAAATTCCATAACGTTATATCCTAACCTAACTCACCGTATAAAATTATATAGTCCCCCTACCCTGATTCATAGACGCAATTGCTCCATCATTTATACTCTAAGCAAACGAAACACCAAAATACACTGGTAATTTCGACAAATACGCTTTATGATTGTAGTATATATTAAGAAGTGGCACAAAAATTGAAGTGTAATTTTAAAGGGTCATAATAAAATAGAAAAATGAGCACTAATCTAACTCAGACAACTTCTCAAAGACAGGTCCTGCAGCAGCGTCTCATACTGACTCAGGAGCTCCAGCTATTTCTGAAAATGATCCAGATGACAACCCTTGAGTTAAAGGACTATCTGGAAGAGCAGCTCATCGAAAACCCCACACTCGAAGAGTCCGAAGTGACGGATGAAAAGAGCGAGGACTCCCCTGCCGAAGATGATTTCAGCTTTGAAACTTTCGAAGACGGGCGCTTACTAAAAAGCCGGGATGAGGATATTCCCCACTATACGTCACGCGAGTTTATCGACGATAGCGGAGAGGACACCACCTGGGAGAACAGGGTAAGCTCAGCAGATTCCCTCATAGATCATCTCAGATGGCAGCTCAAGGTATCCGATTTCATTGAAGGAGAAAAGCAGATTGCCGACATCATCATCGGAAACACCAATGAAGACGGGTACTTGGAAGCAGAACTAAGTGAAATCGAGCGGAATGTATTAGATGAAAAAATCCCTCTAGAGGACGTGGAACCATTTCATCACGATGCAAGCCCGGGTGACAAGATATACCATGTTCTTCGTTTGCTACAATCCTCATTTGACCCCACCGGAGTATGCGCAAGAGACCTGAAAGAGTGTCTCAGAATTCAAGCGCTCGATATGGGCTATAAAGAAAGCGACATAGTAATCAAGCTCATAGACCACCGGCTTGAGGAGTTTGAGAATAAAGAGATTACGGATATCGCGCTTGAGCTCGGTTGTAAGGAAGAAGAGGCTGAAGAGGCAATGACTGTTATTTCGTCTCTTGAGCCCAGACCCGGAAGGCCGTTTTTCAATCAAGACACGGAAAAATACATAGTCCCTGATTTCTTTGTGTATAAAGTGGGCAACGAGCTCCAGATACAACTGAACCGCGATTTCCCCAAGGTCAGGATAAGCTCCTACTACAGAAACCTTATAAAGAAGGAAAAGACCCTACCGCTAGAGGCAAAGCAGTTCATCCGTGAGAAACTGGAAGCAGCAAAGAGGATTATCAAATGTCTGGATGAAAGAGAAGAAGCGGTAAAGAAAATAATTACTAAAATCGTAGAGGTCCAAAAAGACTTTTTCGAGCACGGAAGGAATTACATAAAACCGCTCATCCTTAAGGATGTAGCCCAGTCCGTAGGCGTGCACGAATCCACCGTGAGCAGGATAACGAGTAAAAGGTATATGGAAACCCCTCAGGGCGTGGTCGCGCTTAAATCACTTTTCTCAAGAAAAATCGAGACCTCTCACGGTAAGGAAATTTCTTTTGAGAAGGTAAAGTCCATCATAACTGATATAGTTTCGGGAGAAATGCCCGAAAGCCCGTATTCGGACGAGGACATATCCAAGATACTCGAGAGAAGAAATATAAAGGTTGCCCGTCGAACTGTTGCAAAATACAGAAAAATCCTTAAAATACCCTCATCTTCAGCGAGAGCCAGCCAACATAGGAAATCGAAAAATGAAAGTAACGGTTACCACAAGACATATAAGCAATAAAAGAAAGTCAGAAGAACTTAAGTCCTACGCGCTTGAAAAATCAAAGAGAATTGAACGATACCTGAGGTCCGAAAGGGATCCTTCAGAGCTCCGCATTATACTCTCGTCCGAGAAGTACAGGAACAGAGCGGAATTCATAATCAATAATATTAACTTGAAGGCCGCAAGCACCGTCGAGACAGAGGATATGCATACATCGATCGACCAAGCTGTCGACGCCATTATCAAACAGCTACGCAAACAGACCGATAAAAAAATCACATCCAAAAGAAGAAGCGCTCTAAGACCAAAAAATGAAATGCAGGATGCCCAAAGCTACGGTGATTTTCCTCCCACCTCCTATGAGGATATCAGGGTTCACAAACTTCCGCCCAAGCCAATGTCGGTCGAGGAAGCCTCACTGCAGCTCAAAGTCTCCGATGCTAATTTTGTAGCGTTTAAGAACAGTGAAAACGGCGAAATGAACGTTGTTTACATAAACAGAAGAGGACAAGTTATTCTGATCGAGCCTTAGAGTGACAGAAGAGTATGATAAAATTTTCAGATGTACTCAAGCGAAATACTGTCACTGCCTCCCTCAAAGCTATAGATAAAGCAGAAGTCATAAAAGAGCTTTCTGAGAGTTTAACCAGAGAGCATCCCGGAATTAATAATGAAAGACTCATAGAAGTATTGACTGAGCGCGAGAAGCTTTGCAGCACGGCACTTGACTCGGGCGTTGCCATCCCCCATGCAAAGTTAGGAGGAATATCAAATATTCTGTTGGGATTTGGCAGAAGCGTAAAAGGCGTAGAGTTTGACTCCCTGGATAGAAAACCGACCCATTTCTTCATTTTACTCGTATCACCCGAAAACACGACCGGGCAGCACATAGAGCTTCTGGCCCGTATATCGATGATCTTTAAGGATCCTGAGTTCCGCTCGCGCCTAATGAAAGCAGAGTCTAGAGATGAGCTATACGAAAATATAATATCAGAAGATGAAAAACTTGAGTAATGCACCACAGATTCAGGTTAGTGAGCTTTATAGCACCTGGGGCAAAGAGCTCCATCTGAACCTAATAGCAGGTCAAAAGGGCTGTTCCAAAAAAATCACATCACATGAAATTCTAAAACCTGGAAATATTTCAATTGATAGTAAAACAGCTAAAAATGGCAAGGTACAGATATTGGGCCGAGTGGAGCTAAAGCACTTTCACACTATGTCCGCCGGAGAAAAAAGAGAATTCACAGATTCCCTCTTATCTGATCACATTCCATGTTTCATCCTGTCAAAAGGCTTGGTCGCTGAAGCGCCTCTAGTGAAAATCTGTCAAAAAACTAAGACCCCGCTTTTTAGCACCGGACTATTTACGGGCAAACTCATCACAAATTTGGAATCTCTGCTCAGAAAAAGATTAACCCCCTTCACAACAGCTCACGGCGTGCTGCTCGACGTTTACGGAGTCGGTGTATTGATCCTCGGAGAAAGCGGTATAGGTAAGAGTGAAAGCGCACTTGACTTAATTAACAGGGGTTCTAAACTCATTTCCGATGACATAGTGGAAATTAGAAAATCCACTCCTTCAAGACTCTCGGGCAAAGGGCCCGAGCGTACAATGCACCTGATGGAAATAAGGGGTGTGGGCATCATTAACATAAAAGACTTGTTCGGAAATGCGTCCGTAATGGACAAACGGGAGATAGATATGGTCATTGAGCTTGTTCAATGGAACCCGGATAAAGAGTACGACAGACTCGGTCTGGATGTTAAAACCTTCCCAATACTCAATGTTGATCTGCCTTATCTTCAGATTCCGGTAAGCCCGGGCAGAAACACAGCCACAATTATCGAAGTCGCCGCAAGAAACCAGAGCTTAAAGTTAAGCGGCATTCATTCGGCCGAAAAATTCAGAGCCCGGCATAGTAAATTGTTATTGAACAAAAAAAACCAATGACAAACCTCGTCATCATAAGCGGCCTTTCAGGTTCGGGTAAGAGTACAGCGGTAAACGTGCTGGAGGATCTTGGATATTACTGTGTAGACAACCTTCCTCTTACACTACTCCCAACGTTCATAGAGCTTTGCGATAACTCGGAAAAAGACATTCAAGATGTTGCTCTTGTAATCGATATTAGGGAGGGAATCTTCTTCGACCGCGCTCCTGAGCTGATAAGAGAGCTTAAGAACCGGGGGTATCCACTAGACATCATATTTTTGGACTCATCGGACGAAACGCTCATTAAACGCTATAAAGAAACCAGGAGAAAACACCCTCTATCATCAAACGGCAACATATCTGAAGGTATATCCAGGGAAAGAGAAAAATTAAAAGAGCTTAAAGACCTCGCAGACATTACGATCGACACTTCAGAGTATAATGTCCATGATTTAAAGGAACTTATTAGAGATAATTTTGACAGGCCCGACTCCCAGCGTCTGTCGTTAAACATTTTCTCCTTCGGTCATAAGCACGGATTCCCAAATGAGGCGGATATGGTTTTCGACGTCAGATTTTTACCAAACCCTCATTTTGTTGATGAACTAAAGGAGCTTGACGGCAGGAGTGACGAAGTAAAAGAATATGTATTGGAGAACGATGTCACAAAAGAGTATCTTCTGAAGCTAAAAGAGTTTCTTGAGTATCTAATACCTAAATATGATAAAGAGGGTAAATCTTATCTCACAATCGCCATCGGGTGTACCGG
>DEIM01000137.1:10028-17400 GCA_002352485.1 Candidatus Dadabacteria bacterium UBA2774 | reverse complement strand
ACGACGATGAAGATGCTCACAGGGCTTCTGCCGGTAACTGAAGGTGAAGCTTACTTGTTCGGGAAAAGCGTTGACGCAAGTGACCTGGAGATAAGAAAGCAGGTCGGTTATATGTCTCAGTCTTTTTCCCTGTATAACGAGCTTACCGTGAAGCAGAACCTCGAGCTTCACGCTCGCCTTTTTCATCTTTCCAAGGAATATATCCCGAAGCGGGTATCGGAGATGATTGATCGTTTCAGTCTTGAGGGAGCAGAAGATGAACTACCTGAAAAATTGCCACTCGGTATAAGGCAGCGGCTCTCACTTGCGGTCGCTCTCATCCACGCGCCCCGGATGCTGATTCTGGACGAGCCTACTTCAGGAGTCGACCCGATTGCGAGAGACGGTTTCTGGGAGCTTCTGATTAAGCTTTCAAGAGAGGACGGCGTAACCATATTTATCTCGACGCATTTCATGAACGAGGGTGAGTGGTGCGACCGAATATCCTTAATGCACGCAGGTAAAGTGCTCGCTCAGGGAAGCCCCCGGGAGCTAATAGAGAGCAAATCCTCCGTCAACCTGGAAGATACGTTTATAGCCTATCTTGAAGAGGCTGAGGGCAATATTTTACATGATGTCGATCAGGAAGCCTCTGAAAAAATAGCCTCTCACGACATCAACCATAAGGAAAGTCAGGGTATATTAAATTTCGGGCGTATGTGGGCATACGCGCGCCGCGAAGCAATGGAAATCAAGCACGACCCCATCCGGCTGGCATTCGCTATGTTCGGGCCCATTATATTAATGATAATATTCGGATACGGCATAACTTTCGATGTAGAAAACCTTCCCTACGCCGTGCTTGACCGTGACGGTACACCCGAGAGCAGGAGCTATCTCGAGAATTTTTCGGGATCACATTACTTCGAGGAGAAGGTACCCATTTACAGTCACGAAGAGTTGGAAAACAGGCTCAGGAGCGGCGAGCTCAGGCTCGCACTTGAAATACCCCCCGACTTTGGGAAAGACCTTAAGAGAGGGGCGGCCCCGGAGGTAGGCGTATGGCTCGATGGGGCAATGCCCTTCAGGGCTGAAACAAGCCGGGGGTATGTAGATGGCGTTCACCGGAGCTACCTTGAAGAGTATTCACGGGAGAATCCGGAGCAGACGCTCTCAACTTTACCTGTTAACCTGCAAACGCGCTTTCGCTACAACCAGGATTTTAAAAGCGTGTTCTCAATAATTCCCGGAACAATAATGACACTTCTCGCGTTTATTCCCGCAATGATGATGTCCCTTGGAGTTGTCCGGGAAAAAGAGCTCGGCACAATAACCAATTTTTACGCTACTCCCGTTACAAGACTCGAATTTCTACTGGGTAAGCAAGCCCCGTATGTGTTTTTGGCTATGGTCAATTTTTCCACCCTTGTGCTCCTATCCCTCTTTTTGTTTAAAGTCCCGGTAAAGGGAAGCTTTGCGGCGCTCACACTCGGCGCTCTCTTCTATGTCGTGGCTACTACGGGCTTCGGGATGATGGTTTCTACCTTGGTAAAGACTCAGATAGCCGCTATATTCGCAACCGCCATTATTACCATGACCCCGGCTATTAACTTTTCGGGTTACTTAGCTCCAGTATCGTCCCTGTCAGGCACTGGAAAAACAATAAGCCTCATCTTCCCATATGGATATTTTCAGCTTATCAGCATGGGGACTATCGCAAAAGCGCTCGACTTTAGTGATCTCGCGATTAACTATTTAGCGCTCATAATCATAATATTCGCATACCTAACCTTCGGCCTTTTACTACTGAAAGCTCAGGAGAGCTAACTATGTTGCAGAGAATAGATAACATTTTCAGACTGGGCATAAAAGAGCTTTTCAGCTTGCGCTACGATCTATTTCTGGTTTTCCTGATCGTGTATTTTCTTAGTTTCGGTGTCTATCAGGCATCCCAGAGTGGCGTTGACGTCGAAAACGCTGCTATCGCAATCGTAGATGAGGACAGGTCCACTCTCTCGGGTCGGATACATGACGCGTTGCTCGAGCCTTACTTTAAACCCCCCGATGTAATTTCTGTGAATGAGATTGATCTAGCTATGGATAACGGGCTATACAGTTTTGTTATAGACATCCCACCTGATTTCCAGGAGGATTTGCTTGCGCAAAGGAGACCCGATGTTCAGATAAACGTAGACGCAACGGCAATGAGCATCGCCGGCATGGGCGCCGGATATATACAAAACATTATATCGGACGAGATCGGGGAGTTTTTAAGATACAGTGATCAGGACCAAGCAGCAGATATCGTTATTAGGGCGAAGTTCAATCCCAACCTGGAATCCATATGGTTTCAAAGCGTGATGGAGATCATTAACAACATTGCGATACTGGCAATAATCCTCACAGGCGCCGCGGTTATAAGGGAGCGGGAGCACGGTACAATAGAGCACCTGCTGGCCATGCCTCTTAGACCCTTCGACATAATGCTTGCTAAGATTTGGGCAAACGGGCTTGTTATAATGGTTGCCGCAACTGCCTCACTGTATTTAGTCGTACAAATGCTGCTGAATGTGCCTATCGCAGGCTCAATACCCCTATTTCTCGTGGGTATGATGGCCTTTCTGTTCTCAGTAACCTCGCTCGGGATCTTTTTAGCGACTATCGCGCACTCCATGCCTCAGTTCGGTCTTTTGGCAATACCGGTTTTCTTAGCAATGATGATGCTCTCGGGCGTCTACACGCCAATGGATAGCATGCCTGCCATACTCAGGTACGTGATGTACTTTTCACCCTCTACACATTTTGTAAGCTACGCGCAGGCGGTACTGTTCCGTGATGCCGGGATAGATGTTGTGTGGCGTGATTTCATTTTGTTGGTTTTTACCGGATCACTCTTCTTTATTGCAGCATTACTAAGGTTTCGCAAAAGTATTACGGTTGAACAGTCCTGATAATCCGTACTTATTTATTCCTGATTCTCTCTTAATAAATCCATAAGATGCAGTTTATTACCAGATACCAGGAATGAGACGGTAGCGAGTTTTGGCGGTGTATTCTGTATATCCCGCAAGCTCATTCTTTAGAGTGTTGTCTTCAAGTAAGGTGCGGACAACGAGAATGAAATCTCCTATCAGTGCTGGTACAAGCGCCCAGAGCGATCCCAGCATCAGCGGGATAGCAAATGATGTCACAATAATCCCTGTGTAGCCGGGATGGCGCACGTATCTGTACGGCCCGTCTGTTATAACGTAATGGCCCCGGTCAGTTTGAATCCGCACGACAGCCGAGAAGAACTTGTTTGTGATAATTGCCCAGGACTGGAGGGCGCTTCCCATGAGAAATCCGAGAAAAGCCGCTATCTGAAGCCATATCGGGAAGGGAGGCGACCAATGGTAACGACCGGCGTCCAGACCCGCAACAAGAAACGTAGCCGGGAACAAAAAGACGACTGCGAGGCTGGCTATTACAATGTCCCACCTTTTAGCCCCAGGCCCTATATGACTACGTTCTTCTATTAATCCAGGATCAACGAAAATAACGCCTATTAAGATAATCGCCGTATAAATTATCAGAAACACCCACGCCGCCGTCCAGTCTAGTCGCCCTGCCGACAAAAAGAGAATGAGGGCTACAAATATTATATATACGACGAATCTGATATACGCTCTTAACATCATTTGTGTATTACCCCGCTTATATCAATTATCGGGATATTTTTAATAGCCAAAGAGTTATCCCCACTATAATCCTATAGCTTAAATCTCAGAATTCCCGCCATCTCTCTTATTCTCTTCTTAGATTCTTCCCCGCGGACAATCTCTATTTCCGCTTTTTGCCTAAAGGCTTCTTCAATTGCAAGGTCGGCCACATCGACAACGTAAAAGGGCTCGGCATCTTCGGGACAAAGCTCTTTATTCTCCTCCGTTAACAGCACTCCTGTTTCAGGACACACAAAACCGGTGACGCTGAAATCTTCTTGTACGAAGAGCACCCTTAACTGCCCCCTTGATAGAGCGCTTAATGTGGAGTCAACACCGTCTACAGTTAAACCCGTAGCGTGCTTTTCCTCAAACTCAGAGAGCAATTTTTCTTGCTCCTCAATTTTCTTAGACAGTAACGCCTCCAAAGCCGCATCCATCACCCGGTAAGGCTTAATCTTATCTATGTCAGCCGTAATGGTGCCTGCCATAATGTCCTTCAAATACGTGTGCAGATGCTGAGAGAATTCGGAAATATTCTTTTCCGTACCCCCTACGATCAGCCGCTTGAATTTATTTTCTTTGTAATACTCAAACACCTTGTCCGCGATGTACTTATAGTGCTGATGTATCTCGTTTTCAATTGTTCTTTGAAAGCTGTGCTCCCCATAGCTCTGTGTCATATTACCAGTACCCTCTCCCTGAGAAACTCTCTGTTTGAATGTGCCTTCTGGTGAGCTGAATTTCCTGGTCCTCGACGCTGCCGGATAGAAGTAATCCAGTATCTCATGTGCTCCTTCGGGGCTTAGTCTGAAAATTCTGGCCTTTTTTCTATCTACCAATACCGTAACGATATCACTGTATTCATCGTTTATTTTTATCAGCTGA
Source organism: Candidatus Dadabacteria bacterium UBA2774 (assembly GCA_002352485.1). Taxonomy (GTDB): domain Bacteria; phylum Desulfobacterota_D; class UBA1144; order Nemesobacterales; family UBA2774; genus UBA2774. The sequence goes on along the minus strand of DEIM01000137.1, from coordinate 12,835 downwards.
CCAAGAAGCGGCGTCCTGTCCACAACAAGCTGGTTACGGTATACCTCGGGGAGCTTAAATACCTCCCAACAATCTTCCCCGGATGATGAAAATATAGCTAAACCCCTGCATTCGGTGATATCGGCTGCTTTCTCCAAGTACCCTGTAATTTTAGCGAAATCTGAATCCATGGAGTCAAATGCGGATTGACTTAATCCTCGTTTTGCGAGAGCTTGTCTCATATCTCTTACCAGGTTCTTTGCCGTCAATTTATACTTTAGATTCTGCCTGTCCTGAGGTCCCAATCTTAGGAAAAGAGATGTAACGGGACAGTCTTTATATTTATATTCTGAAAGGTTTTTTATTCTGTTGTTAAATTCCATGATTTTTCCCTCTCTTCAATGTATTCATCCGAGCCTGCGTCATATTTCCGCCTCGCTTATCACAGCTTATTCCTGCGTGTAAAGAGGCTCTGAAAAATGAATTGCCGTCGGTTTAACCAAATCCGCGTAATCCTTGTAGCCCATTCTAATGGCGTCTGTATGAGTGCCGGCGTTGAAAACTATTTCCTCATCATCAGATAAAGCCGATGCTGAATATACCGCCATACTGTATAAATTGCCGAACGGCGGCATCGCTCCAAGTTCACAGTCAGGAAATAAATTACGAAACTCATCCTCGTCCGCCAACCTGAGTCCCTGGACTCCTATATATTCTTCAAGATACTCAACGTCTATCATCCTCGAAGCCGGCAGTACCGCCATCACGTATCGATCCTCTGTTTTAAGAATCACGGTTTTGGCTATCTCCTTGCCTGAAATATGGACGGACTCGGCAAGCTCCTGTCCCGTATGGGAAGGGGAGTGAGCTATCAATATATATTTGATATTATTCTCATCCAGATATTTTTTTAACCTCTTCAAGATACTCATTTTTTAATACCTCCCATTCTGATTTTTCATACCCCGTTCTCAAGCATTCACATGTCTATTCGTGATGGTGCTTCTGAGCCTCTCCCACCATCGGAACAAAGCGCACAGGAGTCACCCTTTTTTCGTCTATACCCCCTTTAGTATGTGTAATGAGGATGAGCTCTTGAATATTCTCCCCAACAGGAATTACCATCCTTCCCTTTTCCTTGAGCTGCGCTTTTAACGGTTCGGGAATCTCAGGAGGCGCGGCGGTTACTACAATTGCATCATACGGAGCGTGCTCCTCCCATCCCTCATATCCGTCTCCGACTTTAAAGTGAATATTCTTATAGCCCAAGTCATCTAATACTGCTATAGCGCTACTTGAAAGAGGCTCTATTATTTCAATCGTATATACTTCGCAGCCCATCTCTGCAAGTATTGCGGACTGATAACCCGAGCCTGTGCCGATTTCAAGCACTCTATCCCCCTCGTTCAGGCTCAGGAGCTCTGTCATATAGGCGACTATATATGGCTGAGATATAGTCTGCCCCATCTCGATCGGAAGAGCGCAGTCAAGGTATGCCTGATGCCTGAAATCCTGGTGAACGAACCTATGCCTCGGGACTTTCAGCATAGCCTCTATTACCCGGGCTTCGCTAATCCCCCGCGAGACAATCTGAGACTCGACCATATCCCACCGCCTCTGGGAATACGCCCCGTCGTCCTTCTCAGCACTATGAACAGCGGCCATCAGCAAACACAATGAAACTGTTAAAATTAATAGCTCCATTTCAAGCCTCCTCTTAGGTCTAATACCTACTACCTCTTACTTACATATTTAAGGAGCAATTATAGTGCCAGGAGCTTTCGTTTATAGAGGAATCGGGTCAATATCACAATTACAGACAGATAACCGGTTAAATGTTCAATTTAGTACTCTAAACACCCCAATACTTGTATCAAATCCGGACCATTACTCCGTCGGTATATCTGACATCTGACATTATCTTTCATATTTTCTCTCACAAAGGATGCATAGCCTGAGCGCTCTTAAGTCTGCTTGTGTTACAATTTCTTACTGGTATATGTCTTGCAGGACTACTTATATATGAATACTGAGGAAAATATATTCCTAGGTCCGCTTACTGATACGCTGGCTCAGGACCGCGAAATAGAAATTGTCGAAAGAAAGGGCCTCGGGCATCCCGATACGATATGTGATCTCATTGCCGAGGATGCTTCGATAGCGCTCTGTAAATACTATATCGAAGAATTCGGCTCTATCATGCACCACAATGTGGATAAAGCGCTGCTGGTCGGGGGAGCGTCGGAGCCCTCGTATAACGGCGGCAAGATAGTAAAGCCCATAGAGATAACCATCGCGGGAAGGGCGGTAATGGAAAAGAATGGGAAAACCCTTCCCATAGAGCAAATAGCTAAAGATGCGGTCAAGGAGTCTGTGAGTAATAACATCCGCCACCTTGACGTCGAAGATCATATTAAAATCGATGTGAAGATCAGACCCGGGAGTAAAGACCTGATTGAGCTGTTTGAGCGTTTTGGCAGGGGTGATATCCCCCTATCGAACGATACGTCCATAGGGACCGGATTTTACCCTCTCGATACGCTTGAGAAAACCGTATTAAAAACCGAGAAAGCGCTGAATAATCCCGATACCAAAAGGGCTTACCCCTACATAGGCGAAGATATAAAGGTCATGGGACTGAGATTTAGAGAGAAAATAACCCTGACCGTGGCAATCGCTATCGTTGATAGATATGTAAGCTCGATAAGTGACTACGTACAGAAAATAAATGACGTTAAGGAACTTTTAGAAACCCGGGATTGGATCGGAGAGGGAGCGGAGCTAAAAATAAACGCTGCGGATGATTACGAGAGTGAAAGCGTATATCT
>DEIM01000137.1:0-9945 GCA_002352485.1 Candidatus Dadabacteria bacterium UBA2774 | reverse complement strand
GTGGCCGGGAAAAACCCCGTTAGCCACGTAGGGAAAATCTACAACTTATTCGCAAATGAGCTGTGCCGCCTGATCGTTCAGGAAGGCTACGCTGAAGAAGCTTACTCTTATATAGTGTCCTGTATTGGGAAACCCATAAACGAGCCCATGGCGCTCGACATACAACTTAAAGGTCAAGACTACAACGAAGATGCCATAAGGCTTCTTACTGAAAAGATGCTCGACGAAATGCCCGTAATGTGGAATAGAGTGATTAATGGACAATTCCAAATAGCTTAGCAGAAATTGATTACATAGAACCGCTCTTACAGAAGCGGCCCCTCGTTTTCTATAATATTAGCCACATCGGCCATCTCTTTTCCCAAAAGTGTGATTATATCATCGAGCGTGATAATACCTTTGAGATTTCCATCTATGTCCACGACCGGGAACCTTCTGACAGCGCTCCTTCTTACCTGCTCGAGCGCTTCGAATAGTCCCATGTCGTCTCTCAGCGTTAAGACTATATTCTGTGTCATCACATCATCAATCGGCGTGATTGCGGGGTCGAGATTATTGTTTATAACCCTAAGCGCAATGTCCCTGTCCGTAACAATGCCGAATTTCCCTCTTTCCCTACCCACTATAATGTTCTGTACAACCACACTCCCAATGTTCTTCTCTTCCATAATCTTTGTTACGTCGCTTACCATAGTCTCGGGGCCCACGGTAACAACATCTTTTCTACACAGATTTCCTAAACTCATAACTGTTACCTCCTACCGCATAAATTTTTACTACAATGTATTTAGATAAAGTGCAAATGTCATGCCGTGGGAAAAATTACTGTAACATGCCTGCATTTATGTATATTAATTTTTTTCAATCTGAATGGCTGGAGATTATGTCAGAATATGATACACCCGGGGTTTAGTGGATCGTATTTTTCCACTACGGTCTTACTACAAGAGTCGAGCAGTGAGAGGACCTAACTATTTTTTCTGTGATGCTGCCCAGAATTAGCTTTTTAATTCCGCTTCTTGAGTGCATATTGATTACTATAAGATCAATATTTTTCGATGATGCATAGTCGGTTATGGCTATTGCTGGATTTACACCGTGGAGCACTTGTGTGCTAATCCTGAGTTCACTAGCATCTCCACCCCTGAGCCTGTGTTTGAGTTTTATTTCCTCGACTCTTTTGATAAGCTCTGCCTTAGTATGTTTAATGAGTTCGTTCAGAATGCTCGGCACCGCATAAATGTGGCGCGCAAGCCGTATGGAATATACAACATGTATTTTTGCATTCAGGGTAGTCGCTAAGTCGGCCGCATATTCAAGTGCATGACCTTTATGTTGAAACACATCGACCGGAACTAGAATATTTTTAATACTCGCTCTTTTCCTTTCACTCTTTTTAAAGGCAAAGACAGGTATTCTAGACTTTTTTAGCACTTTAAGCGTTGTGCTTCCTATAAGCATTTTATCTATAAGTCCGTGCCCCCGGGTTCCGATCACTACAAGGTCTGCTTTTTCTTTGTGAATAAAACTTACAATCTTGGATGCCGCCTCCCCTCTTAAAATTGTGCCAGTAAAACGAACGCCCTGAGACTTCAGCTTAGACTTCGTTGAAGTAAAATTAGCTTCAAATTCTTTCTTTTCAGTCTTGTCTAGATCGTTGAATAGCTCCTGCATTAGTTGGTAGAAATCAGAGGAAAGACTGTTAACTTTTTTCGTGCTTACATATACTCCCGATATCTCAGCGGAATATTCCTTGGCCAGATAAACCGCATATTTAAGAGCGTCTTCCGCTTCATTCGACCCGTCCGTTGCCCACACAATTTTCTTAATCTGCATAAAACAACACTCCCATGTACCTTCTTATTTGTATGTAAAAAAAGAGGTTTTTGAAATATTTCAGACGATTAGTTCCCATCATCTCAGCCCACACGTTGCACCGTATATTTAGTATTGTTGATAAAACCCGATAATGCTAGCTATTCAGATTTGCCGTTACCCCACTTCACCCGATTTTCTAAGTTGCCATAATGTAAGTATCGGACCTATAACCTCAAAGATAATAGTGCTTGCTATTACAATCGGTAGAATCTTGATTCCAAAAGCCGGCAATCGTTCAACTACTAGTAAAGCCATACCCACGGCAACTCCCGCTTGAGGTACTAAACACCATCCGATACCGCGGGTGATTACTTGAGGCGCTTTTGATATTTTCCCCCCGGCCAAGCCCCCGAGAACCTTCCCGATCAGTCTAGCAACAGTGTAAGCGGCCGCAACTCCGCCAATTACATAAAAGCTTTCTAACTCAAACTCATAGCCCGCTAAGAAAAAGAACAGCGCGAGGAACGGTTCGCTTATTCCTTTTATATCCCGAAACGGTTTAGTATGGTGTTTAGCTCTGTTGGCAACAACCGCTCCCAAAACCATAGAGCTAAGTAAAAATGAAACATTCAGGTAAAGTGCCAACCCTCCGCAGACAAAGACAAAACCGGCAGCTTCGAGTAGTGACGGCTCTCCTTTTCTAACCCTGCCCGTAAGCCAAGCCATGGGCACTCCCAATATTACTCCCAGCAAGACAGCACCGAAAATTTCCCATAGTCCGTGAAGGAAATGCATTTCTGACATTGATCCATTAACAGATCCTTCCGCCAGGATAAGCATGATGCTAAACAAAATAATTCCCCACGCGTCATCGAGCGCCACAACCCCGAGCAGAGTATCGGAAAGCGGGCCCTTTGCCCTACTCTCTTGTACCAGATCGATGGTTGCCGCAGGAGCTGTAGCGGGCGCAATTCCTGCAAGAATAAGTGAAATTGCAAGCCCTGCTCCGGACATAAAAAGCACAGTAAATACGAAGAACGCAACCACCACTGTTTGTGCTGCGGAAATCCAAAGTACATCCCTTCCTGTAGACTTTAGATGCTTACCATAGAAGCGTTCACCTAATAAAAAACCAACCATGGCAAGAGCCATATGTGCTATAAAGGGGAACCATTCTTCAATACCTTTGGGAATTAGATCCAGTAAGTAAGGACCTGAGATAAGACCTAATAATAGCAAAAGAGTCACTCTCGGTACATGTGTACGTTTACCGACTATGTGTGCAGCATATCCGGTAAGGAGCAAAACCCCAATAATTAAAAGAACAAGAGATATGTCACTCATTATTAAGAGATTACAAAATACGTACTAAAAACTTAAGCCTCTTCCTCGAATTGATTCAATGCTTCCATGGCTTCGCATCCATAGACCATTGAAGGCCCACCGCCCATAAGTATTGCAACTCCGATAGTCTCGATTATCTCCTTTCGCGTTGCTCCCGCCTGCAGCGCATCATGCACGTGGTAGGAGATACAGCCATCACATCTCACGGCTATTCCAATACCTAGGGCTATGAGCTCTTTGGCTTTTGTATCCAGCGCAGCATCGGTTATAACCTCTTTATGCAGTTGACCAAAGCTTTTCATTGGACCGGGCAGCTCCGTTGAAAGTTTTTTCTGCATTTCTAATAAGGAGTTGTAACACTCCGGATAATTTTTTACCATTTCCAAGTTCTCCTTAAATTATTATTTCCCACTATTTAATATTTGCACTCAGTCACTGCTTTTTTGGTTTTGATTTATTGCCAAGCTCCTCCTCAATTTCTAATACCCTGAGCGTGGTTTTCATAACTGAGTCTGGGTTAAGTGAAATCGACTCTATCCCTTCCTTCACGAGAAACTCCGCGAATTCCGGGTAATCGCTTGGGGCCTGCCCGCAAATACCGCAGTGGCTTGCGTTGCGCTTTGCGCCTTCGATGGTCATAGAGATCATTTTCATCACTCCCGGGTCCCTTTCGTCAAAATCGTGCGCTATCAGCTCAGAGTCCCTGTCAACTCCCAGAGTAAGCTGTGTAAGGTCGTTTGAGCCTATGGAAAAACCATCAAAAAGCTCGCTGAACTCATCGATCAGGATTACGTTGTTTGGTATCTCGCACATCACGTAAACCTGAAGCCCGTTCTCGCCCCTTACGAGGCCGTTTACGGCCATTTCCTCCAAGACTTTTTTAGCCTCATCCACCCTTCTGCAAAACGGGATCATGAGCACCAAGTTTGTGAGCCCCATTTCCTCTCGCACTCTTTTCATGGCCTCGCATTCGAGCGCAAATCCTTCTCTGTACTTTTCATCGTAGTAACGTGAAGCTCCGCGAAAACCGATCATAGGGTTTTCCTCCTCGGGCTCAAAGTACTTTCCCCCGAGCAGGCTTGCGTACTCGTTTGTCTTGAAATCGCTCATACGGACTATTACGGGATTGGGATAAAACGCCGCCGCTATAGTTCCTACTCCCTCAGATAACCTATCGACGAAATAGGACTTTTTATCCTTGTAGCCGTAGGTCAGGTAGTAGATCTCATTCCTTGCCTTAGGGTCTGTGACTTTTTCGGGATATATAAGGGCCATGGGATGAATTTTAATGTAGCTTGTAATTATAAACTCCACTCGCGCAAGCCCCACTCCGTCATTCGGAATCATCGACAGTGAAAAAGCAAGCTCGGGGTTTGCCAGGTTCATCATTATCTTTGTTTTAGGACGCTTTAAATCTGTTAGAGTGACCCTATCCACATGAAAAGGAAGCTCACCCTCATATACCAAGCCCTTCTCACCCTGAGCGCAGCTTACCGTAACCAACATGCCGTCATCTATATTTTCCGTAGCGTTTTCCGCGCCCACAACAGCGGGTATTCCAAGCTCACGGCTTACTATGGCCGCGTGACATGTCCTCCCTCCCCTGTTTGTTACGATTGCTGACGCTGTTTTCATCACAGGCTCCCAATCGGGCGTGGTAGTGTTAGCCACTATAACCTCTCCGGGCTCAACCATAGAGAGACTCCCCGAGTCTCGTATCAGCCTGGCTTTACCGCTTGCAATCTTTTCTCCTACGCTTTTGCCTGAAGCAAGCACCTCCCCTTTTTCGTCCAGGCGGTAAGTCTCCAGAACGTCTCGGTCTTTTAACGCCTGTACGGTCTCGGGTCTTGCCTGAACTATAAACAGCTCTCCGGTGATACCGTCTTTGGCCCACTCTATATCCATCGGCCTCGGCTCCCCAGCCTTCTCTGTGTAATGATCCTCTATTGTAATTGCATACCCGGCTAGCCTGAGAAGGTCCTCATCTGAAACACAAAAGCGCCTCCTATCAATAGCCGACACTTCCACATTTCGGGTCAGCATCTTGGAGTCGCCGATTCCATAGACCATTTTAATCTTCTTCTGCCCCAGATTTTTTTTGATGATTGCGTTATGACCTTTCTTAAATGTAGGTTTAAAAACGTAATATTCATCAGGATTAACCGTTCCCTGAACTATGTTTTCACCGAGCCCGTAACATGCTGTGATCAGGACCACATCTCGGAAACCGGTATCCGTGTCCAGAGTGAATATCACTCCGCTCGTTGCCAGGTCCGAGCGAACCATCTTTTGTATGCCAACGGATAGCGCTACCTTAAAGTGGTCAAATCCATTATCGATACGGTAGGAAATTGCTCTATCGGTGAAGAGGGAGGCAAAACATTTAGAGCATGCTTCCCGAAGAGCGCTCTTCCCACTTATATTGAGATAGGTTTCCTGCTGTCCCGCAAATGAAGCCGTTGGCAGGTCCTCGGCAGTGGCTGAGGACCTTACGGCAACGTCGGTGTTAGCGCCATATTCCTCACACAGCTCATCGTACGCAGCTTCTATTGCCTGCCACAGATCATCCGGGATACCCGCGCCCAGGATCAAATCCCGGGCGTGCTTGCCGCGCTTCATCAGATCAGCCACATCGTTCTTATCAAGACCATGCATGGCATCCTTAAGCCCGCTTAACACACCGGGAGATTCCATTATCTTCTGGTAGCTCTTGGCTGTGATCGCGAAACCGTTTGGCACCTTTACACCCTCGGCCCCAAGTTCTCTATACATCTCCCCAAGTGAAGCGTTTTTACCGCCGACCAGGGGAATATCTTCAATGCCGATCTCTTCAAACCAGAGAATATATTTTGATTCTTTCGTCAAATGTGTCCTCCTTACTCACTTATACCGACAATGCTTATTTACAAACTATCGAGCCCATACTGTGTGTGCATATCTCGGTTGCGCCCGATTGGTATATATTAAGCGTGATCCAGGTTTCGGGAGGAAGATCGACTATGTCATCTTCAAAAATTACACGGAGCTCAATACCCGATTTTTTACCACCCGGGTGTCCAATGTCCGGAAGCTCTTTTCTCTCTTTCGCGTAAATAGATTTGATAATCCCGAATTTTGGGCTCTCCACAGGAGTCACTATAACACCCCCGCTCCCATTTTCCGAAACCAAATACGCTGTGAACTCATTGGGCCTTTCTTTATCAACTATCCCATGCGATTTGTTAAGCCTAACAACATGAACCTTCTCTGCATAGGAACGTACCGCTCCTAGCATAGAGAATAAAGCAAAAGCGAGTAATGCCGTTATCACAATATTTCTCATTTTTTCATCCCTCCTTACTGCAAATTTTAATGAATCTAATCAATATATTTGACCAAGCCTTTTGGTGTCTCTTATATCTATTGAGAGCAAGATTTGTACCATACTTAAGTCGGCAATAATGTAAGTTAAGAAGCTAGAAAACAGCTTACAAAGCTGTAAGTTGTACGATTATCATACATGTTTAATCAGACTTCTGACGTTAACATGCCAAGCCTGCTTCTGAAAGTGCCTTGATTATGAGCACCGTGGGAATTACTCTCTATAATAACGGGGTGATTCACATGAAAGTTGCCGTATTTAGCACCAAATCATATGACAGGGAATTCCTAGAGGCTGGGAATAGATTATATAATCACGAGCTCGTTTTTTTTGAACCGCCTCTTAATAGAGAAACCTGCTTACTAGCTTTGGGATTCGAAGGAGTCTGCGTATTTGTCAACGACATACTGGACAGCGAAGTCCTTAAAGCAATTAAGGAAGGAGGGACAAAGCTCGTAGCTCTTCGCTGTGCCGGGTTTAATAACATAGATCTGGTTTCGGCGGCAAAACTCGGCATTACTGTTGTAAGAGTACCTTCTTATTCCCCTCAGGCTGTAGCCGAGCATACACTCGCGCTCATTCTTTCTCTTATCAGAAAAACCCACCGCGCTTACTCTAGAGTCAGAGACGGCAATTTTTCACTTGAAGGGCTCCTGGGGTATAACATGAACGGTAAAACAGCAGGTATTATAGGCACGGGGAAAATAGGAACCGCTTTCGCGAGAATTGTACAGGGATTGGGCTGCAAGATACTCGCATATGATCCTTATCCCGCAAAAGAGTGCGAAGCCCTCGGAGTAAACTATACTTCTCTTGACAACCTCTTCGGTGAATCCGATATTATAAGCCTCCACTGCCCGCTTACGCCCGACACGCGCCACCTAATCGATACAAATGCCATTAAGAAGATGAAACCGGGCGTTGTACTCATAAATACAAGCAGGGGAGCCGTTATAGATACTAAGGCCGTAATTCAGGCTTTAAAGTCAGGTAAAATTGGCTACTTAGGACTGGATGTATACGAGGAAGAGGAAGACCTGTTCTTTGAAGATTTATCAAACGAGGTCATCCAGGACGACATGTTCGCGCGCCTCCTTACATTCCCTAACGTGCTGATTACGGGGCATCAGGCATTCTTCACTCATGAGGCGCTCGAGGCAATTGCAGATACTACGCTATCTAACATTAAAGATTTTGAAGAAGGCCGTGAGTGTGTAAACCAAATTACTGCCGATCGTATAATCGGTTGATTGAGTTAAACATTGTCTCACAATTTGACCTATAGGCAATTAAACATTTTGGGTTGAGCGTCTTAAAATCTTACAGCAACCCGCCAATTTAATTACCCGCTGTAGATATTCTGTAATAATTCCTATTTACATACGCATGCCCTTCACATGGCATAAGAATTGCCATTTATTAAAAGTAATTGGTCATTAGAACAAAAAATCACTGGGGAGGTAATTTAGCATGATGAGAGCAAATATATTAAAAGATGTGAATAAGATCGGCCTAGAGGACCGTCCTATCCCTGTAGCGGGACCGGGGGAGGCTGTTATCAGGGTAACGCTTACAACCATATGCGGAACAGATGTCCATATAATGAGGGGTGAGTTCCCTGTGGAGCACGGTCAGATTATAGGGCATGAGCCTGTAGGTGTAATACATGACATCGGCGAGGGGGTTTCGGGCTATGAGCTTGGAGAGCGTGTTGCTGTAAACGCCATTACTCCTTGCGGCATGTGTGAGTACTGTCTTTCGGCGCATTGGGCGCAGTGCGGGGGCTTTCTGGGCGGATGGAAGATGGGTAACACTATTGACGGGGCGCAAGCGGATTACGTGAAGATCCCAAACGCCATGGCCAATCTTGCCAGGATACCCGATGAGCTATCGGATGAGGACGTTTTATTCACCACCGATATTTTCTCCACGGGACTCTCAGGCGCGGAGAGCGCGGAAATTAAGGTGGGAGACATAGTAGTCGTATACGGGCAGGGGCCGATCGGGCTTAGCGCAGTAGCGGGTGCGAAGCTAAAGGGAGCATCACTCATTATTGGAGTGGACACCGTGCCCCAAAGAATGGAAATGTCAAAGAAAATGGGGGCCGACATTGTCATAGATTACAAATCCGAGGACCCACTTAAAACCGTTATGGATATAACCGGAGGAAGAGGGGCCGATGTGGCAATCGAAGCCATAGGGCTTCAGGAGAGCTTTGAGAACTGTGTAAAATCCACCTGTGTGGGCGGTACAATCTCAAGCCTGGGAGTGTACCCTACCGAGCTCCATGACATAGGCGTCCCCAACCAGGACTTCGGCTTTGGCTTGGCGGATAAAAAAATAGTATCAACCCTCTGCCCCGGCGGAAAAGAAAGGATGCGGAGATTGATGAGCCTGGTAAAGAACGAAAGGGTAAACCTGAGACAGCTCATAACGCACCGCTTTTCGCTAGATGACATTGAGGAAGCCTATAAATTGTTCGCGGCCCAGGAAGACGGGGTCATAAAAGTCGCGATACTGCCTTAGGCGAAATAAATCGATCGACCAGGACGAATACACTTAAAGAGATTATAGAGACGTTATGAATCCTGTACATTTACATTTGATGTTAAATCACATACCGCTAGTTGGGGTCGGTTTCGTTATACTCCTTTTTCTTATAGCGTTATTAAGAAGAAGTAACGAGCTCATAAATGTGTCACTGATCTTTGTAATTCTCGTAGCGCTATGGGCTATCCCGGCACATCAAACAGGAGAATCTGCGGAAGAGTACGTTGAAGGGTTGCCCGGCATATCGGAGCAGTTGGTTGAAGCTCATGACAAATCAGCCGATATTGCTTTCATATTTATTGAGGCAGTCGGTGCTCTAGCACTGATAACCCTTGTTTCTCGAAGGTATTATGCCAAGCTCGGGAACGCTCTGACTGTCCTAACTTTACTTGGTCTAATCATTGGCGGGGGACTGCTTGTGCGGACGGCATATCAAGGGGGAAAGATCAGTCATCCTGAGTTGCGAGGAGATACGAATGGACTGGCTATCCCTACATATAAATCCGGAGAAGCGGAAGATCATGATTAATAAGATTTAGCTATAGTCTTATGTATCGAATGAAAAAAACATACGAAGAGTTTCTCGTATTAACTACAAGGAGGCTTAAATGTCCAGACAAAAGTATGAAGTTTTAGAGATATTATCTTACGTTCCGGAGGTAATAATCGATGCATCTGACTGGTCCGTAGAGGATATGCAGAGCTTCGCTTCGGTCGGCAGTCTGTCCGATTCAAAACTGGTGATTAAAAACACCAAGCACCTAAGCTGCAGCGAGCTTGAGAGTATTATAAAGGTAGAGGGCAGCGCGGCTAAAAATCATAACGTCGCAATTGAACTTTGATTGTTATTCTTAAAAAAATAAAGTAATATA
>DEIM01000115.1:16423-16759 GCA_002352485.1 Candidatus Dadabacteria bacterium UBA2774 | reverse complement strand
CATGGCGGGCGAGACGGACAGGCTCGTAAGTCTTGCGCTTCAGGTAATGGACCCCCCTGACGAAAGGGAGCTTGACGTCATCACCTCAAGCGGCGAGCAGGTGTCCTCGGGCATACTCTCAATGACGATCAAAGCCCTAGGCCACGAGGCGGTCTCTTTTCAGGGACACCAGGTACGGATTGTAACCGATAACGCGCACTCAAAGGCAAAGATTCAGAGCATTCACGCTGAGAAGATCGAGAACGCTCTCAAGAAGGGCAAGATTGTCGTAGTGGCCGGGTTTCAGGGTGTCGATGTAGACGGCAACGTTACTACGCTCGGCAGAGGTGGGTCCGA
>DEIM01000115.1:14067-16406 GCA_002352485.1 Candidatus Dadabacteria bacterium UBA2774 | reverse complement strand
GTATATACGACAGACCCTGGAATGGTGCCGAGCGCGAGAAAGCTAGATTGGATTTCATATGAAGAGATGCTCGAGATGGCAAGCCTGGGCTCAAAGGTGCTTCAGGCGCGCGCAGTCGAGTTTGCGATGAAGCACGGAGTATCGCTTCACGTTCGCCCCACAGCAAAACCAGACACCCAGGGCACATGGGTCGTAGAGGAGGAAGAAGAGATGTCTCACTTGGAAGATATTCTTATATCCGGCGTTTCGTTCGATAAGAACCAGGCCAAGATCACCATCAGCCAGGTCCCGGACAGCCCGGGAATTGCGGCCAAGATATTCACCCCGCTTGGGGAAAACGGGATTATTGTGGATATGATCGTTCAGAACGTAAGCCGAGAGGGTCTTACGGATATGACGTTCACAGTGCCCAGGACAGACTATAAAAAATCGATTATAATTACGAAAGAAGTGGCAGACAGCTTGGGAGCCAAGGAGATACTCTCTGACGATAAAATCACGAAAGTATCGCTCGTTGGCGTGGGAATGAAGACTCACTCAGGAGTGGCCACCAAGATGTTTACGGCGCTTTCCAAAGAAGGAATAAATATATTGATGATCAGCACATCGGAAATCAAAATTTCCTGTGTAATAGAGGAAAAATACACTGAGCTTGCGGTAAGGACTCTCCACGAGGCGTTTAAGCTTTCCGGAACGTCCGGTAACGAGGAAAAGAAATGAGCGATAATCTTGTAAAGGTATACGACGTAACCCTAAGAGACGGCACACAGGGAGAGGATATCTCCTTTTCGATTCATGATAAGATACGCATCGCTCAAAAGCTCGACGAGCTAGGGGTGCATTACATAGAAGGCGGGTGGCCGGGGTCAAATGACCGGGACGAAGGGTTCTTTGAAGAGGCCAAGAAACTAAAGCTCAGGAAAGCCAAGTTCGCCGCGTTTGGTAGTACAAGAAGGGCAAAAGTAACGTGTGACGATGATAGCAATATTCAAGCACTGCTTCAATCTGAAACTCCAGCTGTAACGATATTCGGCAAGAGCTGGGATTTTCATGTAACAGATGCGCTCAAGATATCGCTTGATGCCAATCTGGAGGTTATACACGATTCGGTCACCTATCTTAAAGAACGGGTAGATGAGGTATTTTTTGATGCCGAGCATTTCTTTGACGGCTTTAAAAATAACCCCGAATATACAATCAAAGCCATAAAAACTGCTCATGAAGCAGGGGCTGACGTTTTAGTTCTTTGTGACACAAACGGTGGGACAATGCCTTGGGAAATAGAATCCATTGTTAAGGAAGTAAACTTACAATTAGACAACCCTAACTTCGGCATCCACACTCACAATGACGGTGAGCTGGGTGTTGCGAACACCCTCTATGCAGTCAGAGAGGGCGCAAGACAAATACAGGGGACAATAAACGGTTACGGAGAGAGGTGCGGCAACGCAAACCTCTGCTCGATCATTCCTGACTTAAAACTCAAGCTCGGAGTGGACTGTCTGGACGAAGAAGAGCTTAAAAGGCTCTACGACACCTCGCACTTCATACACGAGCTTACCAACCTCCCTCCGATAAAGCACCGCGCGTTTGTAGGAGAAAGCGCTTTTGCGCATAAGGGCGGCATTCATGTAAGCGCCGTGATGAAAAACTCGGAGACCTACGAGCATGTAAGCCCTGAAGTCGTAGGCAACAGGCGGCGCGTACTGATCTCAGACCTCTCAGGCAGGAGTAATATCCTTTATAAGGCCAAAGAGCTTGGGCTTGAGCTTGATCCCAAAGACGATCGCGTAATCGCCATATTGGACGAGCTTAAGAAGCTTGAAAACGAGGGGTATGAGTTCGAGGGCGCAGACGCCTCTTTTGAGCTCCTGGTAAGAAAAGCCATAGGCGAGTATAGAAAACCTTTTTATCTTAAGAGTGCACGCACCATAACCGAAAAGCGCACGGAAGACGAAGACTCCATGACGGAGGCTACGCTCATAGTGCAGGTAGACGGCGTCACGGAGCACATGGCCGCGAGCGGAAACGGCCCGGTAAACGCACTGGACCACGCTCTAAGAAAGGCGCTTGAAAAATTCTACCCGAACCTAAAAGAGGTAAAGCTCAAAGACTACAGGGTACGGGTGCTCAACACACGGCACGGAACGGACGCGGTTGTCAGAGTGCTGATCGAGTCCGGGGACGGCGAGAGCAACTGGAGTACCGTAGGGGTATCTCATAACATTATCGAAGCCAGCTGGAAAGCGCTTGTAGACAGTATCGACTACAAGATACTAAAAGACGAAGCCAAAAAAGCCGAAAAAGCCCGGGGTTAATGGGGACAGAGGCGAGCGCTT
>DEIM01000115.1:2110-14041 GCA_002352485.1 Candidatus Dadabacteria bacterium UBA2774 | reverse complement strand
GATGCCGGGGCAGGAATAAAATTTGAATGGAGACAGAGGCTGGGGGCCGCGAGTGAATGTCTTTTATGAGCGAGAGCAGGCTTAAAATAAAATCGAGCGATGCCTGCAGGAATAAAATTAAGCAGACAGAGGCAGTGGGGACGGGCGGGAGTGCGAAGCACGATCCGGGGGTATTAATTTAATCACTGCGATGCCCGCAGGGATAATAACCAATCAGGACCAAATAGGCTTGGGAAGGCCGTAAGCGAAGAGTAGGAGCACGTAGACCAGTCCGTAAGCGATTATGCCTACTACACAGACCCAGATCGCGTTCCAAGTGTTCTTGAAATCAAGGGCCTGTCTTGTCGCAACCACCATTGCAGCGAATATCCATACCCAGATTATAAGAAGCACAAGCGCGCTTAAGTAAGGGATGAAAAACGCTACTACCCTTAATAAACCCGGAGCGCTAGCAAACCCGAGTACCCGCACGAGCTCGCCTATAGTAGTCCTTGTCTGAGACTCGGGGAAGAGCTTTGTGCCTATCACATATATCAAACATGCCATTACAATCCATCCGACAAAGGACAGCGCTGTCGCAACAAGAAGCCCCCATATACCCCCTACTTTTATTGCGCCCAGTCCGGCGGCGGCACTTGAAAGAAGCATGATCAATACCGCCTGCTGTGTGGCGGACTTATCATGCTCTACTTCCTCAAAAAGATGCGGATCTAGTGTAAGCGCCCTTAGTATTCTGCTGATTAACACCTGAATAAAGCTCCTATATTGTTAGTACGTAAAACTTCTGAGAAGAAAGTTGCTATAACTATACCTAATTAGGCCCGAAAAAACCTAGCAATTATTTCCGCTGAATAATCAGTGCGCCCGAACTTCAGTACGAGACTAAATAACAGCTGAAGGCATGAAGAACGACAGGAAAAACCCTACAATTACTACATAGATAATAAACCCGATCACGCATACAAAAATAGCGCGCCACGTGCTCTTGTAATCAAGAGCCTGTCTTACAGCAATAACCATGGCGACCAGCATCCATATGCTCGCGACAATAGATATTAATACACCGATTAGAGGAATAAACGCCAGTATGCGAAGTACACCCGGGGAGCTTGCAAATCCGGTCGTACGGAGTACCTCTCCCATGTCGGCTTTGGTCTGGGGCTCCGGCAAGAGCTTTGTGCCTATGATATAGGCAAGGAACGCCCACACCACCCATCCTATCAGTGCAGCTATAGCTCCTATGACAACTCCGCCCAGTCCCATTACCCCTATCGCGCCGATTCCAGAGGCGATACTCGATATTATTACTACGGTTATCGCCTGTCCCATCGAGCCCTGGTCGGCTTCGACCTCCTCGTACAGATTCACGTCGAGCTTTGAAGCCCTTATCATCCGATCTACTAAGCTTGCCATCTTATGTCCTCCTGATTTTGTTTGATTTATACCTGCCTCGGCATCGCTGTGAAGCGCTCGCCTCTGTCCCCATATTAATTCACATAATAAAACTTTGCGCGCCGTTCGTCAAAATTTTTATCTAAATCGGTACGAGTGAGAGAATATTACTATCTATATTACTTCAGAAACCGCTCTTGATCGCCGGGTTCCGGTACCATACACTGCCCCTTCTTTCCAAACCACTCGTATCTATGCCTCGCGATAATTCCGTATACATAGTCTCTTATAGACCGGGGAATAATGATGAATCCGTAAAGGAGACCCCACCCTCCACCCAGCCTGCGGGCTACTCTGAGCGCAGCCTCAGAACGGACGTAACACTCACCGTCTTCAACTAGAATGAATGTATCTAAACCGTCGGTCGGAAGCTCGAACTGCTTAAGAATGCTTTTTGAAGTATCGGACTGTAACGGAGCGAATCTGAACACACTCCCGGGATCTCTTTTTATAATAAATCTGACAGAGCTGTTACAAAGGTTACAGACCCCGTCAAATAGTACTACCGGTCTCGAATAGTCTGGATCACTACAGTCTCTATTCACTTATAAGAGTATAATCAGAGTGGTTATACGTCGCCACTTTAGCTAAATGTAAAAAGGTGTGCTATTGTCCCTCTTTTACCCCCGGAAGGATAATGTACCACTTGCCATCGACCTGGCTGATGGGGTCAATGCCCAAAGGAATTTTTATAGTCCGGACTTTTCCTGCGCTGTCCGTCTTTTGCGTTTCTGCAACTATTACCATGAAGTGGGACGGGGGCACAGGGAAGTACATTTCCTGCCCGGTCACGTTCATGGTCTGGGTCTGAGCATTGTATTCGCCAATCTCACTAACAGGCTTAACCGCGATCAGGTAATTCTCGGGAATTGCAATCACTGTCCAAGCGTTTAGGATTTCATCGAGCTTCGCCGGTTCATGCTTCTGCATATGCTTTACGACCTCAGGGTGGATCAGGTTCTTCAGCGCTGCTTTATCCTTGGCCTGAGTAGCTATTGCCTTACTCTTCCCTAACGCTTCAGGAGTGCTCTGATCGACCTGAGCAAGTGCGCTTGAGAGCGGAAGCAACAAAAGAACTGCAATTAGTAGCAGCTTTTTACTGTTATATGTTAAGTAGATCATCTAAATCCTCCAAGATAAAGAATTTTTATTGTCTAATTTTAGAGAGCAGTCTCAAAAACTCTATATACAGCCATACAAGAGTAATTATAAGCCCGAACGCCCCGTACCACTCCATAAATTTGGGAGCCCCGTGCTCAGCACCCTTTTCTATAAAGTCAAAATCAAGCACCAGGTTGAGCGCCGCGATCACCACGACAAACAGGCTGAAAAGTATACCGAAAGTGCCGCCCGAATAAATAAACGGCACGTTAACGCCGAAAAACCCGATTATTAATGATACGAAGTATACGAGGAATATTGCGCCTGTGGCTGCGACAACTCCTAGCCTGAACTTCTGCGTTACCTTGATGAGTCCTGAGCGGTAAGCCACCAGGAGCGAAAACAACGTACCGAACGTAAGCGCAACAGCCTGAAACACAATTCCAGGGAATTGGGCCTCGAATATTGCCGAAATTCCGCCGATGACAAGACCTTCGAGTAGCGCGTATATAGGAGCTGTAAAAGGCGCCCATGTTTTCTTAAATATAGTTATGAAGGCGAATATCAATCCTCCGAACAGCCCGCCGTAAAGCCACGGGGTAACTGCCTCAGCGCCTGACTGAGAGAACATATTCCACATCCAGTAGGCAGGGATCATCAATAAAACAAGGAGTATGACTGTCTTATTTATTGTGCCGTTAATGGTCATACGCCCTTCTAAAGGAAGGGCAGTATCATAGCTATCAAACATTTTCTTTCCGAGCGCGGGATTAGAGCTTTTAATCATATTCAGATTCCTCCGAGCAACTTCAAATTCTCGCTGTATCGCAAGTGGATATTATATCAGCAAGTTTTGTGGTTTATACAGATAATTTGGCAATTCTGTGTGTACTAGAGCCGTCCCGGACTAGCGCTCTTGAATGCCCCGCCGTACAAAGCCCCCTGATATGTGCCCCTCCTCTTAAGCTCCGCTTCAATCCCTTGCAGCACCTGAAGATGGGACTTATTCCATATAGGAGCAATAAGGAGATCGTGCGGAGTGTCCGTAAAGAGCCTTTCAACCACAATCTCGGGCGCAAGCCTCTCAAGGAACGTGACTATAAAATCCAGATACTCCTCAAACTCAAACATCTGATACGGTTTTGCGCGGTACATCCTCTCAAGCTGAGTGTTTTTTACGATATGAAGGTTATGCACCTTAAATGTATCGAGCCCGAGCGTTGACACCTCATCAGCCATGGCGAGCATCTCTTCCTTGGTCTCGGTAGGCATTCCCACTATGATGTGCGCCCCGATCTCGATCCCCCTGCCCTTCGTAAGCTCAATCGCGTCCACTACTGAGCGGTAATCATGCCCCCGGTTCATAAACTCAAGCGTGTGGTCATATATAGACTCTATGCCGTACTCAAGCGACACGTAGCACTCCCTTGCGAGCCTCTCGAACATATCGAGCTTTTCCTCGTCGACGCAATCAGAGCGGGTACCCACAGCGATCCCAACAACGTCAGGATATGAAAGAGCTTCACGGTACATCTGCCCAAGCTCTGCGACGTCCGCGTATGTGTTCGTATATGCCTGGAAATAAATGATAAATTTCTTCGCCTTGAACCTATTTTTGAGATACTCCATACCGTTCTCTATCTGGTCCCGCATGCCGCGTCGCGCCCTGGCGTATGGGGGTACAAAGCTGTCGTTATTGCAGTACACGCAGCCCCCCTGGGCGATTGAGCCGTCACGGTTCGGGCACGTAAACCCCATATCAACGGAGAGCTTGTTAACTCTTTCTCCAAACATTTCATTGATATATGTTCTGTAATTTCTGTAGCGCTCTTTCATAATTTTATTCCTGCGGGCATCGCACTAAGACGCTCGCCTCTGTCCTCAGGGCTATATTATACAGGTTTATAATATCTCCGTCATTGCGAGCGAAGCGAAGCAATCTCCTGCAATCCTGGCACTTATTAAACAGTTAGGCGCAAATTCCACTAGCTTCTTAACGAACAGCACTATATTCTATTACCATACTATATTTCGATTCAATGGGTGTGGAGACTAAATGGCTAATCAAAATAGTAAATCGTGGCTCGGGCTTTTTCTTTTAGGAGCGTTACTCGCTGTGGGCATTGTCGTAGCAACGCTTGTAATCTCAAAAACCGTCGAGCGCGTAAAGTTCCAAAACCAGAGGATAACGGTCAAAGGATTTGCAGAGCGCGCCATTACCTCGGATATTGCGGTATGGAGCGGGCAGATAACCACCCGGTCTCCCGAGCTTGTCACTGCCTACGACAACCTGCAAGCGGATCTGGGCAAAGTACTTTTATATCTCCAGCAGCATGGAGTTCGCAAGGAGGATATCTCTATACCTTCGGTTATAACGACAATTCAGTATAAGAGGACTGCAAATGGTTCGACAACAAATATAGTAGAAGGTTATATACTGGTCCAAACAGTAAAAATCACGTCCCCGGATATAGATCAAGTTACCGATATCGCAGGCGAAATCACTGTGCTCATTAAGGATGGTATAGAAATTGATTCCTTTTCCCCTCAATACTTTTATACGAAGCTCGATGATATGAAAATTGAGCTTTTAGGCGAAGCAACAAAGAACGCCGCTATGAGAGCCGAGCAGCTCGCTGAAAATAGCGGAAGCAAGGTAGGAGCTCTGAAATACGCGAGTCAGGGTGTTTTTCAGATAACCCCCGTCTACTCTACAGAGGTTGCCAATTACGGAATGTATGATACTTCTACGATTGAGAAGAGCGTTAAAGCCGTAGTCACCATGGAGTACTCAATCCGATAGTGGTTTCCGGAACCTCATCTTTCCCAAATTCCAACAACTCGACAGAACTATAATGGTTGTGGTGTAATCGTAAAAGATTTTGCGGCTACCCCGTTATCCAAAGGGAGATGTATAAAAGTAAAAGACAGACTGTTCAGTCGGTATGGTGCTTTCCTTCCATTACAAAAGCAATAGTGTGGGTTTTTATCTTCCCGTCCTCGAAGACGAATGTATCGGTTGCGAAAGGGACTTTGAAATAATCGGACTCGGCGTGCCAGATCAGGTACCCGACGTTGCCATCCACTACCTTCTTCTTAACTACAAACTCGGCACCAGCAGGCAGTAGAGTCTTGGTAACAATCTCATACTGCATCCTTATAGCATCCAGTCCCCTTATTACGGCGTCAGGTGTAATTATGGTCGAATCCTCCGTATAGTCCTTAAGAATCTCTTCAACATCACGCTCCTCAAACGCGTCCAGATGATGTTTCATTATCGCTTCGGACATTACCTACCTCCATTATTGCTCACTGAATGATATTACACAGATTACTTACATTATGGCAAGCTTGAGGACACTTTTCACACCTTCCCCGCTGAAGGGCATAGGTGGCTGACAGCACAATCATCACACTTGGGTTTTCTGGCGAAGCACACGGTACGCCCATGGTCTCCGAGGGAATTTGAGAAGAAAGTCCATTTCTCCTCTGGTATAAGCTTGTGGAGGTCGAACTCAATCTTGGTAGGATCGGAATTTTGGGTGAGATTAAGCCTGTTTGAGAGTCTCTTAATGTGCGTATCGACTATGATTCCGGGCACGCCGTAGTAATTGCCCAGCACCACGTTCGCCGTCTTCCTTCCCACTCCGGCAAGCTTGGTGAGCTCGTCCATGGTTTTAGGCACAACGCCGTCGTGGTCCTCTGCGAGTGCTGTAGCGCAGCCGATTATGGACTTGGCCTTGGCTCTAAAAAACCCGCACGAGTGTATCTCGTCCTCAAGCTCAAGCCTATCCGCCCGGGAAAAATGGGCAGCAGTGGGGTACTTTTCAAATAAACCCGGCGTTACAGTATTGACCATCTTGTCCGTACACTGAGCAGAAAGTATGCACCCTATCAAAAGCTCGAGCGCGCTCTCGTAATCTAAGTGACAGCGGGCTTTCGGGTATTCCTCTTCTAGTATGGAGACAATCTCTCTCGCCCTCTCCTTCTTAGCTTTCTGAGACTCGGACTTTTTTATCGACGTCTTCTTGTTCAAGTGTTTTTATCCTTTGAATTTGTCATATCGGGCCTCAATCCGGGATCTCATCTTTTTAAGTTGTCATTCTGAGTGAAGCGAAGAATTTCTTTTTTTATTTTACCTTTTTAAATCCCCCTTAGAAAAAGGGGACAATTTCGAGCAAGAGAGGAATTGGTCTCCCTTAAACAAAGCCTCCAGTGCTATTCCTGTACTGGACAATTAATACTGAAACCAAAGTAAAAGGGGGATTTAAAAGAAAAAAAACAAATCCCTCTCAGTCTCCCTTTTCCAAAGGGAGAAGTCAAAGGATAACATCTAAGACATAAAAAAAGGGGATGCACACTCGGCGCATCCCCTTAGGTTGTTTTCTATTTTACAACTTCCTAACTGACTTAGCGTCAGTCCTTACGTGCGGGCTCAAGGTCCTCTTTACCTTCAAAAAAGTCCGCGTTTATAGCAGTATAATCGTTCCACTTATCGGGAAGCTCGTCTTCATGAAAAATGGCATCTACCGGACATGGATCTACGCAGGCTCCGCAGTCGATACATTCCTCTGGGTGTATGTAGAGCATTTTGTCTCCTTCATATATGCAGTCTACAGGACACGCCTCGACACACGCTTTATCTTTAACATCCAGGCACGGTTCAGCAATAATGTAAGCCATTTAAAAACCTCCAAAAAGTAATATCGTTAATATACTTAATGCTCTAATAGCGCGCAAGGCAAAGTAAAAATCCAGCGCCTGCTATGAGCCAAATCTTGAAAAATTATTTTTAATTAAGTGTTACTGAGTAGTTTCCTGAGCTTCGGGTTTGGTTGTATCCCCGCCTTCAGCGGGCGGCGATTCAGCCGTATCCTGAGCTTCAGGCGCTGTTGTTTCTGTTTCTACTTGAGACCCGTCTGTAGCCGCCGCGTTCTCGGCAGGCTCAGCACTCGTAGCGTCCGTACTTTCATCCGCCGGAGCCGAGGCTTCATTCTCAGTTGCTGGAATAGTCTGCTCCACTGCCGTGGGAGCCACATCGGTTATTACCGACTTTGTCCCCCCCTTAGCGGCAAAAAACCCAAGCGCCAGAGACGAAACCATGAACAGTACCGCTAGACCTCTTGTTAGCTTTTCCAGGAAAGGTACGGCCCCTGCTGCGCCGAAGACGCTCTCACTAGTACCACCTCCGAATATCGATCCCAGGTCACCGCTCTTTCCGGGCTGAAGAAGTACCACCAATATTAGTAAGATACTGACAACTACCTGTATAATCTGTACCGCATGTATTAATAGTTCCACTTTTCTTTATTCTCCTGATAATTTTACAATTTCTGCCAATGACTCGGCTTTAAGACCCGCACCGCCTACGAGGGCGCCGTCTATATGGGACTCTCCGATTAGCTCTTTTATGTTATCGGGCGTTACGCTTCCGCCATATATAATCCTGACGTCCGTGGCCTTATCCCCGAATATATTACCTGTTATTTCACGAATTGTACCCTGTACGTCATTTGCCTCGTCCGGAGTCGCGTGTTTTCCTGTCCCGATCGCCCAAACCGGCTCATAAGCAATCACGAGACTATGAGGGGTTTCAAGCTCAAGATCTGAAAGAGCAATTTCCACCTGCCCCGTTATAATCTTTATATGTTTACCGCTCTCCCGCTCCTCTAGAGTCTCTCCGACGCAAACTATGACATTCAGTCCGTAGTCAAGCGCCGCCCGAGCCTTTTTCTTCACCATATCGTCAGTCTCGCCGAGCACGTGCCTTCGCTCCGAGTGCCCTACTATTACCCATTCGCACCCAGAGTCTTTGAGCATGCCGGGTGATATCTCTCCGGTGAACGCCCCTTTCTCTTCCCAAAAGACGTTCTGCGCTCCGAGCTTAACATTCGTCCCATCAATAACTCCCTTTACCACATCGAGCACGGTATAAGGCGGTATCAGCACCACGTCCGTATATTCCGTTAGGTCCGGCACTTTCTCAAGGAACGATCTTGCCAGCTCCTCCGCTTCCCAGCGGAGCATATTCATTTTCCAGTTGGCCGCTATTAATGGTTTTCTCATTGTATCCGCTTCTCTAACGCTGTGATTGCCGAAAGCGTCCCGTTCTCTAAGTACTCAAACGAGGCCCTACCCCCGGCGGATATATAATCTATGCTTTCTTTACTCCCGCTGCTACCTTCTTCAATCCCCAGGGTGTCTAATATGCCCACCGTGTGGTCACCCATGGCAGCTGTAAAAGAACTCGAACTACTGAGCGCCCCGGCAATTTCACTCGAACCTTTTGTGAACTCAGGCTTCTCAAAAACGCCCAAAGGCCCGCTCCAGAGCACTGTACCTGCACCCTCGATCTGGGCTTTGAATTCCTTAATTGTTCCGGGTCCGACGTCCATAATCTGTGAATCACCCGGGATTGATTCGCGTGAAATTATATAGGAAGAACCGTGATTTCTCAAATTCCCTTCTGCAACAATCACATCATCGGGCAGAATTAACTCGATATTCCTGCTAGCCGCGCTCGATATGAGCTTTTTCGCTCTATATAAACAAGTTTGATCAACTTCAGATTGCCCGGTGCCGAGGCCCTTGGCATTTAAAAATGTGTTGGCCAGTACGCCGCCGATTAAGAACGTATGGACCCTGTCCATCATAGATTCCATAAACCCGATCTTATGGCTAACTCTAGAGCCCCCCAGAATTATTATGAACGGCCTCTCCGGATTCTGAAGCTTCGAGAGACCCTCAAGCTCGCGCTTGAAATCAAGCCCGATTGAAACCTTATCAAAGAACTCCGGTATAGCAGTGATTGAAGCTCTATTCTGGTTCGATACAGAGATTGCATCGTTTACATAAATGTCCGCAGTCTCAGAAAGAGCCTTCGCATATTCAGGGCCTGCAGACAGCTCTTGTTTATGAAAATCCAGGTTCTCAAGAAGTATGACTTCTCCGGGAAGCATGTCGCTCACTACTTTTTTAACCGCATTGCCTACTGAATTTTCTGTGAAATAAATGCGGCAGTTCAGCATCTCGGATATCCTTGTGCCGACAGCCTCAAGACTGTACTTACGGTCTAACTTCCCTCCCGGCCTGCCAAAGTGAGAGCCCAATATAACTTTTGCTTTTTGCCCTATTGCATAACGTACCGTACGCAGGGCACGATGAATTTTCGAGTCGTCCGCGATTTCCCCCTCAGGCGTTAACGGCACGTCCAGATCTACCCTAATAAACACCCTCTTTTCCACTATATCTATTTCGTTAATCGCCGGGATCATTCTCGCCCACCCTTAATTTTTGTTATGTATTTTGCCAGTCGGTTGATTCCTTCTTCTATGTCCTCAAGCGAGACCGCGTAGGAGAGCCTCAGATACCCCTCCCCTCCCGGGCCAAAATCAATACCGGGCGTTACAGCCACATGTGCTTTCTCTAGTATATCGAACGCAAGCTCGCGCGAGTCGGGGTTTAGCTCGGCTGCGTTTACGAAGACATAAAAGGCTCCTTCGGGCTCGTGGGCAAGCTCAAACCCAAGCCCCCTTACACCCTCTATCATCTTCTTTCTTCTTAGATCAAACTCTGTCACCATTTCTCGGGCGTCCTGCTTTGCGCTTTTAAGCGCCGCGACCCCTCCCCTCTGTACGAACGGGTTTGCGGATATGAAAAGGTTCTGCTGCAGCTTCTGCACAGGGCGGACGAATTCCGGGGGCACTATCAAATACCCAAGCCTCCAGCCCGTCATGGAATAGTATTTCGAAAAACCGTTTACCACAAAAGCGTTTTCGGTGAACTCATATATTGTCTTTACCTCAGCCCCGTATTGGAGCCCGTGATATATCTCATCCGATATCACGAATATTCCAAGCTCTGCGATCTCCTGCATAACACCCGGGCTCAGAACCGCCCCCGTAGGATTTGCCGGTGAGTTAATAAGTACGGCCTTAGTGTTCTCGGTAATAGCGCCCTTAAGTCTTCCCGTATCTATCTGAAACCCCTCTTCCTCATAAATCGGCACACGCTTGGGCACGCCCCCCGCAACCTTAATAATCTGGGGATAGCAGGCGTAGTGGGGGTCTGTGATGATTATCTCCTCACCGGGCTCTATAAGAGAGAGCATAGAGACTAATAGTGCGGGCGAGCTGCCCATTGTTACTACAACGCGCTCGGCAGATACGCCAAGCCCGTAGGTGTCTTGGTAATCCTCCGCAATTGCCTCTCTAAGCTCAGAGACCCCGAGGCTATGGGTGTACTTCGTATCGCCCTCAGTGATTGCGCGAAGCGCCTCATCGGTCACGGACGGCGGCGTCGGAAAGTCGGGCTCCCCGACCTCAAAGTGTATGACCCTATCTCCCCCGGACTCAATCTCCTGAGCCCGCTCAAGCACTTCCATCACGTAAAATGGGGAAAGTTCTTCTGAAAGCTTGGACGGCATGGGGGTTTATTCTATGTGTAAAGACTAGTGTTGTCTAGGAAAAGCGGTTAACCACAAATGGATAAAACTCTAAAGATTTTTATTAACCACGATTTAACGCGAAATTACTCGAATTAAAAAAGACTTAAAACCAAAAACATTGTCATTCCCGAATGTTTTTATTGGGAATCCATATCTTTTACAATTCGTCATTATTCTTGTCCATTCGTGGTTAAAGCTTTTTTGGTTTTTAAAGCACTGCGTACTTCTTTTGCTCTTTCCCGAGCGCTTTTTCTATCTTCCTCAGTAAAAGCTCACGCTTTAGCCTCCCGAGCCTGTCTATAAACAGCACCCCGTCCAGGTGATCGATCTCGTGCTGGAAAACGCGGGAAAACAGCTCCTCGGCTTCATACCCTACGGGCTCCCCTTCACGGTTATATCCCTCAACGGTAATAACTCCCTTGCGTTTCACATCGCTCAGGAAACCCGGGATGCTGAGGCAGCCCTCTTCACCGATGATCTCTCCTTCCGAGAAAACGATCTCAGGGTTTATAAGCTCGATCAGCCCTCTTCTATCGTACTCTTCTTCTACTTCATCATCTTCTTCCGAGTCTAATTCTCCGTCCTTTTCTCCCCTCGGGAGCACGTCGACTACAATTATTCGTTTATCGACTCCGACTTGAGGGGCCGCAAGTCCTACACCTGGGGCGGCGTACATGGTATCGGCCATGTCGTCCAGGAGCTCGAGCAGATCTCCGTCAATCTCTTCGACAGGCTCGCACTTTTTCCTCAGAAAGGAGTCTGGATATATAAGAATCTTACGTAGCGCCATATAAAAAATGCTATCTAAACACTCTTAATTGTCAATTGGGGACAGCAAGTATGGGGGCAGAGGCGAGCGTAGTACAGCGATACCTGCAGGAATTAAATTTGAGTGGGGACAGAGGCAGTGGGGACGGGCGGGAGTGCGAAGC
>DEIM01000115.1:0-2048 GCA_002352485.1 Candidatus Dadabacteria bacterium UBA2774 | reverse complement strand
GAAGCACGATCCGGGGGTATTAATCAAAAAGACAGCGATGCCGGGGCAGGTATAAAATTTGAGTGGGGACAGAGGCTGGGGGCTGCGAGCGAACGTAGTGTGTGAACGAGAGCAGGCATTAAATTAGTACAGCGATGCCGGGGCAGGTATAAAATCAAGAAGCCCGGAATAACGCGCGGGGGGAATTAATTTTAAGTAAGGAAGTGTTAAGACTCTTCTTCGCCGTTAAGCTTTCCGATCAGTTCTCTGCTCGGTCTGAAATGAGGCAGCTTTTTCTCTGAAACCGTAACGCGATCGCCGGTCCTCGGGTTCCTTCCTTCATAAGATCCGTAACTCTTGGTAAAGAAACTCCCGAACCCTCTTATTTCAATCCTGCCTCCGTCCTCAAGCACGACGGTCATGTGCTCGATTATGGTATCCAATATCTGCTCGGACTGAGAAGGTTGAAGATTAAATTTATCTGCGAGCTCCTTTTCAATATCTGAACGTTTCATAGTAAACCCCCAACCGAATTAGTAATGTAATGTTGACCCATCCCAACTCCACTTTAGATAATTTCTTAATAGTTGTCAAGTGTTAGAGTTAATTATTCTTGCTTTCATTGCAAAAAACAACTCTCTTGGCTAATAGTACTGCCGATCTTCAAAGCAGGCAAGTTATGCTTTAATCTTTCTTTTAGCCGCTGTTTTTTTCGCGGATTTCTTGCCGACCTTGGCCCCCACCTTACCAGCTGCCTCCGGATGAAGCTCGAGAAATTTATTCAGGTGCATATCCGAATACGAGCCTTTGGGGTAGTGCTCGTCATAAAACTCGACGTCTATGTTCATTGCCTGAAACACGAGGCGCATATACATCGGGTCCACAAATGCCGGGAAGCGTCCGTACGTATCGTAGATATAATTGGCCACGTCTTTTACAATCTGTTTTGTGGTCTCAGTCGGCTTTGGAGCTCTCATTAAAAGCTTGTCAGGCTCCTTGTATGGGAAGGGCTTGTCGGGCTCCCAAGCGGCGTTCTTATGCTCGTGGAAAGCGTCAATGGCCTCGTCCATATTTTTATAATACGGCGGGCAGTAGGCCTGAAACACGCCGTCCCTGCCGACGGGTATTGTCGCCGGCGGATCGATGGCCCCTTTCTTTGGCTGTATAAATCTGAACCCCAAACCCTTAAACAGATCGGGGGCCGCGCCCATTGCAAATCGGGGAATAAACCCGCTGAACGTCCAGCCTGCAAGCCCGAGCGGCTGGAGCGCAAGGCTCATATTCTGGCAGATAAACGCCTGCTCCACGTTAAGCCCTGTAAGGATCCTGACTTCGAGGTCAAAAAGAGACATTTTAACATTGTCTTTAAGTCTGCCCTTTTTAATCCATTTACTAATCCCCGCGGGCTTACCCGTGAGGTCGTCGATGATAGTAAAACCATAAGTATTGCTGCAGTACAGATGAAGAAGATTTAAGTACTCCTCTGTAATATCCGTTACGGGAATATACACCGAAGTGCCGGGCTTATTGGTGTTCCATTCGTTAAAGTTAAATAGCCCCGGCATACGGTCCGGAAGATCAGCCCTCCCGTCCTCAAGCTTCACAAGGCTCTCTCGGTATAGCTCCATAAGGCGCGCGATCCTGTCCTCACGGTTCATCTTAAAGAACATATCAAGCTCATGGTGCTTTGGGAGCATGTGCTTTACGTCAATATGGTAAAGCCCCTCGTCGTTTGTGAAGAACAGCTCGGTGCCGTGGTTGTTGCACGCAGAAGGCCATGTGCGCCCCGTCCACTGACATAGGAGATCAATGCCCGTCTCAGGCGGGAGGTCCGCCAAGCATAGCCCAGTAAGCCCCGTACCCGACCAAGCGATAAGGGCTTCCTCCATCTCTTCAAGCGGTACCGGGTCGTACTTTGACTCAAACCCAAGGTCCTGGTCCTCAAGCGTCATACCGAGTCCGAACCTCCTGGAGCGCCTGTTGAAAATAGAGTCGAACAGCGGGTAGTCAAGGGCCGCCTGATATCTTTCATTAAGCTCTTGTATCTTCTTACCCTTGCCGTTTCCTTT
>DEIM01000039.1:3943-5635 GCA_002352485.1 Candidatus Dadabacteria bacterium UBA2774 | reverse complement strand
CCTTCCCAGTAGACAAACGAAAGATTAAGCTCCTGGTTGGGCAGATAGGGTGTTACAGTCAGATCAACCGCATATTCAGGGATAGACACCCGCCATTTCGAGGGGTAAGTAATACCAGTTTTAGGACTTTCCCATCTATCAAGAACTTCAATATTGAACTCTGAAGCTTTGAGAGTTATTGTAGAACCGTCTTTTTCTATCAGTGTGCCTGCGGAGTGAGTATCTATAGAGCCGTTTTTTCTCCGGAGCTGATAGAGCATGATTTCACGTCCGTCTTGGAGCTGAAGGGAAAACCAGTCCCAACCCTGAAGGTCTTCGCTAAGGGCGCTGGTGCTCCATTCACGGTCAAGCCAACTGAGCCCTTGCACTTTAAACTCACTCCCTTTTAGTTCAATAGTTCCTGATGTTTTAAGACGCGGAATGGAGTAGTAATAAGACGCGTTACCGAGCTCACTGCCCTTTTGACTGAGACCGCGGTCGCCCTGGAGCACAACGGGCTTTACAGGCTCAAGCGTCAGATTAATTGAAAAATCATTATCTCTTGCAGTAAGCTTAAACACTTCTCCGTTCCTGCTTGAATTCCAGTCCTTGATCCATACGCGGTGGGGATTGGCCTGCGCTCCGGCAAGCTCAAGGGCCGCCCTACTCCACCTTTCTGCGGTGTAGAATTTCTTGTTCTCTATATCGCTCACCGTGAAGTGAGCAAAATAAACCTGATTAGCCGCCCAATCCGACTCTCTTTCTATGCTGTTAGGACTTAGAGCCCGCCTGAAAAAAGTGAGCTGGTACCCGAAGCGGCGGCCTGATGAATCTTCGAGATTGCCAGTGTAATACCACCATTCGGTTTGATACCCTGGGTGCGGGCCCGAATCCTGTGGGAAATTAAAATTCCGTGGTTCGAGAGCCTTTTTGAAACCTGGATGAGGCTCGCCTGAGAGAGCGTTTGATAAATCTGAGACCCTCTCATCTTTTGTTTCCGCACCGGCAAATAATAGATTTGAGCCTGCAAACACAAAGATAATGAATATAGCTGTTATCAGATACCGTTTTTTCATAATATTAGCCTTTTTACTCCTCCCTCAATAAGCGGGCGGTGTCTTCCCGGTCTATTACTAAAGCTGGGTAAACGCCCGCGGCTAAGGCCGCGATAATGGACACGGCAAGGCCCTCTATAAAAAATCTCGGCTGAAGCACAAGATCTATAGTCCATCCGAAGGAGCGGAGGTTTACTACATGAATTAGTAAATATGAGAGCAGAAGACCCACGGGTATGGAAAGCAGGCCTGCGGTGAGACCTATTAGCGCGTTTTCTAAAAATGTCATTTTTCTTAGCTGCGTTACGGTCATACCGATTGCACGCAGCACGCCGAACTCCTTTACGCGTCCTAACTGAAGGGCCATGAGTGAGCTCAGCACGCCTATGAACGCAACCACTACTACCAAAATCCTGAGCGCGCCCGTGACTTTGAAAGTGCGGTCAAATGTATTTAAGGCGGACTCTTTAAGAGCCTGGTTGGAGCGGACGCGGACATTATATTTTTCGGAAATTACATTTGTAAGCTCCCGTGCTATTTCTGCCGAGTCTTCCTCCGAGGCAACACTTGCCGCAAGAGAATTAATCAGCACATCGTCCCACAAAGAACGGTACAAAGTATCCGACATTAACACGACGCCCGTTTGATAGCTGTAATC
>DEIM01000039.1:0-3813 GCA_002352485.1 Candidatus Dadabacteria bacterium UBA2774 | reverse complement strand
GCAAGAAGGTTGAAGGGCCCGTAATCGGGGCTCGTAAGCTTTAGCCTCCTGGCTGTGGCAACTTTATCTATACCGGGAGTACGGACGACATCTGAATAAATAGCCGGGTCAAGCCCAATATTGCTGCTTACGTTCTGTGACGAGGCGGAAATGAAGATGTCGGCGTTAAGTGTGTTATCGAGCCAGCTTATGACAGTAACTCTGAAGCTGCCGATCATAATCCCTACGCTGAGAATCACCGATACGGCAACGGTGAGTGAAGCAATGGCAACACCCGTGCGGCTCAGTGAGCGCACGACATTCCTGGGTGCCATTTGAGCGATTACTCCGATAGACCCTCCAAGATATGAAAAAAGATTCATTAATACTCGTGTAATAATCGGCACGAGAAGAGACGAGCCAAGTAGGATAAAGAAAACTGAAATGAGACCAAGGCTGAGACTATCTGAAGGAATGTAGATAAGTAATAAGCCGGCCGTGATGAAGCCCGCCCCCGCAAAACTTAGGGGCTTGAGTGATTTAAGTACCAGGCTCTCCAATGTGGAGCGGGAAAGAGCACCCGCGGGTTTAACGCGTGAAGCCTCATAGGCGGGAACTACGCCTGCAATAACCGATGCCATTATCCCAAGCAGTAAACCCTTTATCATTGTATAGGGAGACACGGTGAAATCGGTAACCGTGAGCGTGAAGTAAAGGTCGTTGATCGTGCTTGTAACAAGCCCGAGGATGCCTTTTCCCAGTAGAATACCGAAAAAGAGACCCAGGAGGCTTCCTATGAGACCCAACATTAGGGTTTCGATCAGGACTGTTTTAAATATCTCAGGGCCCGTGACACCAAGCGCGCGAAGAACGGCGAATGTGTGGCGTCTTGAGAGAACAGAGAAAATGACGGCATTGTAAATAAGAAATAAACCAACGAAAAGGGCAAGCAAGCTCAGAGTCGTCAAATTCAGCTCAAATGCCCTGGTCATACTCTCGGCGGATTTAGACACCTGGTCGATCCGGTCAATGTCTACACCTTCTGGCAGTATATTTTGAATTTGGTCAAGACTTAGGACGCCCTGACGGGTTTGATCATCTATTGCTAAATCGATGTGTGTCAACCGGCCTGTTGTATTCAAAAGCTCCTGCGCGGTTGATATATCGCTGACGATAATCCCGTCAATACCTATTGCTCTGCCGCTGCTCTCAGGCTCAATAAAGCCAATTACTTGCACTTTATCCATCACGGAGCCGTAGCTGATCTGAAGTACATCCCCTTTACTTATCCCTTCACTATCTGACAGGGATCCGGGTACGAGGACGGCGCCCGGTTCTGTCAGTAAGGAGGTAAAAGTTTCGGGCGGGAGGTCCTGACTTAAAATACTCTCGCTCGAATTTAAGCTTGAGAAAGGATCGATGCCGATGAGCCTGAGCGTACGTCCATCTAATTCCGGGGCGTTAACGTAATCTTCGATGTACGGTACGGTGTTATTGATTCCTCGTTTTATTAACTCAACATATACACGTTCATCCACACTGCCGTTTCTCCCGCTTATACGGTGTGTGGCTCCTCCTGAAAATGCCTCGGTGCTGAGTGAAAACGATAGCGCCGCGCTCTTATTCGCAAGATCGACCGACGTTACAAGCGCTACGCCAAGAGCGATCCCGAGAACAAGGAGAAAGCTCTGGAGCGCGTGCTTTCTTATATAGCTAAATCCGACTCCGAGTAACGTAAGATTCATGATTAGTCGATTGTGGGTATCTTGGTTATGGCCATTGGATGATTGTGTTTAATTATTCGGCACCTGAACGAGCCGCCCTTTTTCGATGTTGTAAACCGTGTCTCCGCGGCTCGCTATTTCACTGCTGTGCGTTGCTACTATCATGGTTTTCCCAGACTCTCTCTGTATCCCGAGGAGAAGCTCAAGAACCTCCTCAGAAGTCCCGGTGTCAAGGTTCCCGGTTGGCTCGTCGGCCAGGATTAGCGAGGGGTCGTTTATGAGAGCGCGGGCTATGGCGACACGCTGCTGCTCGCCTCCCGAGAGTACATCGGTGTAGGAATCGGCTCTATTTTTAAGACCGACTTTTTCAAGCAGATAAAGCGCACTATCAAAACTGTCTTTTCGGGATACCCCTGAAAGCTCACTCGGAAGAGATACGTTTTCTATGACGGTAAGGGTCGGTATAAGATTGAAAAATTGGAAGATAAAACCTATCTGATCCCTTCTAAGAAGCGTGAGCTCGTTTTCAGAAAGCCCCGAAATATCTTTGCCGTTAATTTCAATACGCCCGCTGTCCGGAAAATCGATGCCTGAAATCAGGTTGAGCAGTGTAGTCTTACCCGAGCCGCTCTTGCCGAGCAGCACGACAAGCTCTCCCTCTGTAATTTCCACACTTACGTCATGAAGGATATTGACCCGGTTTACACCTTCTTCATAGAATTTGCATAGATGATCAAGCCGTAGCATCGGTTTTTTCATACGGTTCCAGGAGGCAGTAAATAAAATGAAAGTTGTGACCCGTCTCAGTCAGAAATTAATACTGCTTCAAGTAAGTAAGGGTAATGGCCAGCCGGTCTTTTTCAAGGCTACTACTTCAGAGGGGAACCCTCTTCATGGATAGTAAAGTTGAGCGTTTGTGAGGACTCTGCACCCTCAGAATCGGCAACAACTATAAGGACTTCGAAATCTCCGGTGTCTTCTGCGCCGTACTGCCACGTAATGAGGCCTGTAGCGGGCTCGATGACCATCCCTTTGGGAGCGCCCCTAAGGGTGAAATCAAAGCTGTCGCCGTCAGGGTCAACAGCCTCGACCGTGTAGTTAAATTCTCCGGAGTCAAACAAATCGCCAGGCTCTGAGATTATCTCGGGGGGAGAGTTTGGAATGACTATGCTGCCCTCCGTCTGCAAAGCCCCCTGACCGAGGTCACTTACAGAAATTACAGAAACAGATAAAGTATCGCCCTTAGCAAAATCGTCCTGCCACTCCATTACCTGATCCGTACCACCTATGATTTCCTCACCGTTTAATTTCCACTGATATATAAAATCTACATCACCGTTATTCTCACTATCGGTTTCCACAAAAGTCTTAAAACCCTCCCTAATGTCCGGGCTTACTGTGGCTATACTGATTGAGGTGATCCTCGGAAGTCTACTGACACCCGAGCTTGCTTTATGTGTATATGCGGTGTCGGTCTCGTATTCCTCATAATTCTCTTTTACTTGAGATTCTTCATACACCTCTTCCGTCGCAGTATCAGGAGCTATTTCAGGCTCGACCGGGTTATCGCTGCCGCAAGCGTATACTCCTAGCATTATTAGGGCTGCCAATATAGTATTGAAATATGTAGAAGAGAGACTTTTCAGTAAGCTTTGAAACATATTGTTGAACCTGCCATTTTCATGACATCATTTGAAAAGCATCCACATACCTATAAGCGGTAGAGTGTTGGAGTAGGTTATTCAATCTCTACCTGGAATTTTTCGACCCTGCCGCTTCCGCCTTTAAAGTTAATTTCCACCCCGTATTGCTTCTGCATTTGATCGATGTTGTCTTGCTCTGATAATTTTAATGCCTTTATCACGCTTGAGTTAGCTTTGACAATAATTTTATTTTCATTGCCTTGGGAGTTATCTATCTGCTTCTTTATCTCTCTTATGATCTCATAAGACACTGTGTGGTGAGACTTAATAAGCCCTACACCTTCACAATAAGGACAAAACTCGGCAAGCTCGGATAATATGCTCTCTCTTAGACGCTGCCTGGTCATTTGAATGACGCCGAAAGAGGACATTTCAAGAACAACTGACCTGGATCGGTCCTGTTTGAG
>DEIM01000020.1:5481-7437 GCA_002352485.1 Candidatus Dadabacteria bacterium UBA2774 | reverse complement strand
CCGCTTTCCGGGGGCTTGACACAACCTAGCATAGATGCAGTGTTTAAAATAGCAAAAGGATTAGATATTAGTCCGGGTGAATTAATAGAAAGAGTAGATAATTACTATTCAAAGACGAGATAAATCAAACGTAACTATTCAACTGACATATTAGAAAAAAGCATAATAAGAGCA
Source organism: Candidatus Dadabacteria bacterium UBA2774 (assembly GCA_002352485.1). Taxonomy (GTDB): domain Bacteria; phylum Desulfobacterota_D; class UBA1144; order Nemesobacterales; family UBA2774; genus UBA2774. The sequence continues at coordinate 7,263 of DEIM01000020.1, read as the reverse complement.
AAATATAGGATATAAATGACAGGATATTCGGGGTCAAATCTTAGCGTAAAACGCCTGTATTGTGACTTTATGCAAAAGTAAGGGGTTTGTGCGTGTTTATATTAAAAAACTGCTGTAAGCTGATTATTTGAGGTTATGTAAAGTGAGTTTTAAGATATTAGGATTATTATTCTGAACAATAGATAGTTACAGTCTACTTCTCCTAGGTTTATTAGTGCTATATTTATTCATGAGAAACATGTATATCTGACCTAATCTCGGTAGTTTCTATATGTTCATTTCCATTCTACTGTAACAATAATTTTCTGTAGCGCTCCGCTTATACATTTTGGAAAACGATTTAAAATGAATTTACGGATAGCTTTGTCATCAGTTTCTAGATATAGGTGTTCACCTGTATCTAATTGAAGCTTGACTCTTTCAGGAGACTATATCTTATATAGTCATGACAACAAAGAGATTTAGACCAAACCTGATACATATCTATCTACATCCAGAGGAAGATAAGTTCATTAAGGATTATGCAGAACAAAACTTTGTAACTGTATCTGAGCTAGTTAGAGGATGGATTCACGAGACAATGAAAAGAGAAGGTTACGAAATAAACGAGCCTTCTCTTCCGGAGAATTCAATAACAAATAAGGGGGTTAAGTAATCATGGGAAGTGTATTCAAAAGAGGTAATTCATGGGTAATAAAGTATAAAGATGAAAATGGAAAATACAGATGTAAGAGCATCGGGAACAAAGATGTAGTAACCAAAACGATGGCCAAAGAGATTTTGAAGGATACCGAGCATAAAATTAAGCTCGGTCAACATGACATGCTACAAACTGATATACCAAATTTCAGAATGTTCACAAAAGATTATCTCAATTACATAATCAATGTGATTCAAAAGCGCTCATGGAAACGTGATGAACTCTGTTTGAAACACTTAATTAGTTTTTTTGGAGACAAAAAATTATCCAACATAAAACCAAACGATATTGATGATTACAAAAGTTGCCGTCTTAATAATGTTAAACCTGCAACAGTTAACAGGGAGTTGGAAGTTTTAAGACACATGTTTAATCTAGCTGAAAGATGGAGCAGATTCTTTGGTAAGAACCCGGTATCCAAATCAGGCTTACTAAAAGTGAACAATCGTATTGAAAGGATATTAACTTATGATGAGGAACGCATGTTGCTAGACGCAAGCCCAACTTGCCTGGGGAATATAATACTTTGTGCCTTAAACACTGGCATGAGAAAAGGTGAGATTATTGGTCTTAAGTGGAATGATGTTGATCTGAATAACAATATAATTACTATCAACCAAACTAATAGCAAGAGCAAGAAGCAAAGAAAAATCCCTATAAACTCGGTATTAAGAAAACTACTATTAGAGTTAAAGCTTCAAAACTTACAGCCGGAATTTGTATTTTTAAATTCTGTGAACCTTCCATACAAAAGACAAGACTCACTTAATAGAATTTTTCAGGCGGCGTTAAAGAAAGCAAAGATTAAAGGTTTTAGATTTCACGATTTAAGGCATACTGCTGCAACAAGAATGCTTGAAAATTCTGGGAATATTGTGGCTGTTAAAGAAATACTTGGTCATTCAAGCCTAGATATGACGATGAGATATGCACATCCGAATGACAGTTTGAAAGGAGCAGTTGAATCACTTACTGTAAAACCTTCTGAACCTAATGGTCACAAATTTGGTCACATTTCAAAATAGAGGGTATGCAGCTTCGGTGTAAGTCACTGTAATTATTGGTAGCGGGGGCAGGATTTG
>DEIM01000020.1:0-5455 GCA_002352485.1 Candidatus Dadabacteria bacterium UBA2774 | reverse complement strand
TACCAAGCTGCTCCACCCCGCGTCTGAAGTAAGGGTGTTATGTTATGGGATATTCACTGACCTGTCAAGTGGCTAGTATTACTCGCTCAGGCTTTAAATATCCTGTTGACAAGAGGGTTTTATAAATATAGATTAAAAGTACGAAATAGATTTTGGCCCTAAAAGGCCGATTACAGGAGGCTATTTAAAGATGAAAAAGTTAAGCGCACTAATGTTGACGGCATTATTACTGACTTCGGCTTCACTCTTGGCGGGTTGTGAGAACAAGGGAACGAAAGAGGAGCACGAAGCTACAAGGTCAACTCTCGAAATGACCAAGCAGGAGCTCGATCAGCTAAAGCAGGACTCGTCCAAACTCGACTCTTACATATCCAGTATGAAAAAGCAAATCACCGATCTTAGAATAGAAAATCAGAAGATGATAGCCGCGAACAAAAGGCTTCAAGCTGAAATTATAGACTTAAAGCTTGAGCTTGGAGAAATCCCCAATTCCAATTCTTCGGATATCGATACAAAATCGAGTGATGACAAGAGCGGGACAGACGATAGCGGCTCTGACACCGACACAAAAGATGGTAACAAAGCAGATACCGCTGAGCAAGAAGTTTAAGCTTCTTATTCCCTAATAGTCTTTATATCCAATATTCTGTCCAGTCTGAAAGTGCATCTTTCTTTTCTTAAATGGCAGAATGCGTGTATGTAAGTGCTTTCTTTACTCACACTTATATCGAACGGCTCGATAACCCTGGTAGAAGTTTCCTCTTTATAAGCTGACAGATATTTGATCCTAAGCTTCCCCTTTACCCTGAGCGCTTCTTCAATCTCTCCGGGAAGTACGAGTTCTTTTGAGGTTTTTAGCTCGACTGCTTTTCCCTGGAGCTTTAATATATCCTTTAGCCTTTTTAACCTGATTCCTCTACGGTCTAGGTCGGCCAGGAAATATTCAAGGATTCCCTTCGTCGTTATTACATCCGCAAGCGCCCTGTGCTCACACTCAGTCAGTATACCGACGCTTTTAGCTATTTCCCCCAGGCTGTTGCTCGGGAAGTCGTAGTATCTCCTGGCAATACCGAGCGTATCTATCACCTTGTACTCGGGCAGTGTTAGCATGAGATTTTTTAGCTCAGCTTCCAGAAATCCGAGGTCGAACACCGCATTATGCGCTACGATCACAGAATCTTTCAGAAAATCCAAAATATCCGTGGCAATATGCCTGAAAAAAGGGGCCTTTCTTACCATAGAATCCGTTATACCGTGAATGGAAGCCGCTCTTGGGGGTATAGCTATACCGGGGTTAACCAGTGTTACGAGCTGGTCAATAATTTCACCGTTTAGTGTTTTGAGAATTGCGATCTCGCAGACCCTGTCACCGCCTGCAGGGTCAAGCCCCGTGGTCTCGACATCGAGAAAAGAAAATGCGACTTCAGAGGGGTTTAATGAATTCACCGCTCACTCCTTACAGGAAATCAATACTATCATGTAAGCATTAATAAATAAATGGACCTGATCATCCATGTAACAAATTTTCTAATAATTCTTGGCCGCCGCTATGAAGTATACTGTCAGCCAAATTTTCTCCGAGTACTTCTGCAGTATCCGTTTCACCACTCACCGATTCCTTTAATACAACGCTGCCGTCAGGTTTTGCCAACACTCCGGTTATGTGAATATTATTTCCGGAAATCACCGCGCGGCATCCAAGAGGCACATTGCAGTCCCCGGAGAGCCTCTTTAAAAAAGCCCTCTCGGCTGCTGCCTGTATTGCGGTCTCTCTGTGGTTGATTGAGTTAAGAACCTCATTTGTATCTGCATCGGACTCTCTTGACTCGATAGCCACTATCCCCTGCCCTGGGGCGGGCACCATTTTCTCCTCTGAAATAACCTCGGTTACCTCATCCTGAAAACCCATTCGCTCAAGCCCAGCGAGAGCAAGTACTATTGCTTCGTAATCTTCTCCTTCTCTGAGCTTTCTCACCCTTGTATCCACATTGCCCCGGATCGGGGTTATCTTAAGTTCTGGATGATTATAAAGAATCTGAGACGCCCTCCTTAGACTACCTGTGCCTACCCTTGAACCGTCGGGAAGCTCGCCGAGCTTAAGCCCTGAACGTGTTATAACAGCGTCTCTTGGATCGTGGCGTTCTATAAACGCCCCTAGAGCCAGCCCATTCGGAAGCACTGCCGGGACGTCCTTTAAACTGTGAACAGCTATATCAATCTTCTCGCTTAAAAGGGCTTCCTCTATCTCTTTTACGAATACTCCCTTGCCTCCGATCTCAGAGAGTGGAGACTCAAGGTTCTTATCACCTGTGGTTTTAATTACGATTATTTCGGAGTTTATTTCCGGGTGGGTTTCTGATACCAGGCTTTCCACATAGCGGGCCTGCCAGAGAGCGAGTCCGCTCCCCCTAGTTCCAATCCTGAGAGTGGGCTTCATCTTCCTCTTCTTCGACTATCAGGAAGTCGTTATCAAGTTCAAAAAGTCTTTTTACCGAATCCACGTACAGCGCTCCCATTGAGGTAGAAGCCTCTTCTTTGAGCTTAGTTAGCGGTCCGTGGAGAATCTTGCCTACAATCCGTGAGGCCATCGTCTCAATCACATCTTTATCTTTATCAGTATAGCTGTCGAGCTTTGAGAGGGCCCTATCTACTTCTATGTTCTTTATCAATTCAAAACGCTTCTTAAGGTCTATGATCGCCGGCACGGCTTTAAGCCCGGAAATCCAGGCCTCAAACGCTCGCTCCACTTCGTGAACAATGTCATCCGCTTTTGTGGCGCTTTCTTTTCTGGTCTTGATATTCTCATCAAGCACGCCCTTTAAGTCGTCAATGTCGTATAGATATATATCGGGCAGCTCCTCCACTCTGGGGTCAATGTCTCGCGGCACAGCTATATCGATCATAAATACAGGCTCATTGTTCCTTAGCTTGAGCGCCTCTTTTGCATGAGAGGTCTTGATAATAAAATCGGAAGACCCGGTAGCGGTAATAACGATGTCCATGTCTTTTAAATGGTAGTAAATCTCCTCGAACCTTACGGGACTCCCATTCAGGCGCTCCGCGAGCTTGGCTGCGTTATCAAACCGGCGGCTTGCGATCACAAGATCTCCGATACCCGCGCTTACAAGGTTCCTGGCTGCAAGCTCGGCCATTTCCCCAGAGCCTATCAGCATAACTTTTCTTGAAGACAGGTCATCGAAAATCCTCTTTGCCAGCTCGACGGCGACGTAGCTTACCGAGACAGCGCGCGATCCTATTCCGGTTTCCGTCCTGACTCTCTTTGCCGCAAAAAACGCCGAGTGGCATAACCGGTTAAGTATAAGCCCTGAAGTCTCTTTAAGAACTGCGCTCCTGTAGGCGTTTTTCACCTGGCCAAGTATCTGGGGCTCCCCAAGGACCATAGAATCAATACCGCACGCCACTTTGTACAGATGACGTACAGCCATATGCCCGATCGATACATAGAGATAGGGGGAGAATTCATGAGTGTCCGTACCACTTGAGTCAGACAGGTAACGCTTAACGCTCTCCACACAGTTGTCAGCGTTCTCCGACGCCGCATAGATCTCGGTCCTGTTGCAAGTAGAGAGAACCATACACTCTTCGATACCCTCCATTTTGCTAAGCTCGGCTACAGCGGCTCCGGCTTCGTCCTCTGTGAACGTGAACCGCTCCCTTACTTCTACAGGTGCGGTATTATGGCTTATTCCTACAACAACTACTCGAAGCATTCTATTTACACTTCCTCACTGCGAATCAAACAATATTATATATTATCTGGCAATAATATTAAGGTTTCTTACTGATAAAGCTCAAAAACTCGCTTCTTGTCCTCTTGTCTTTCTTAAACGCGCCTCGCATCGAGCTTGTTAACATAGTGGCATCGGCTTTCATAATACCCCTCATCGCCATACACAGATGCTGGGCTTCCGCAACAACAGCAACGCCTTGAGGCTTCAGTACGTCCTCTAGGAAATCGGCTATCTGCCCCGTCATTCTTTCCTGAACCTGGAGCCTCCTCGAAAACACCTCTACTATCCGGGGAATTTTGCTCAGCCCAACTATCTTGCCGTTCGGTATGTAGGCAACGCTGCACATTCCGAAAAACGGCAGCATATGGTGCTCGCACAGACTATAGAACTCTATGTCTTTCACTACTACCATTTCATCAAAATTTATATCGAACAGAGCGCCGTTTATAATCTCTTCGGGCGATACATGGTAGCCCGCCGTCAGCTCATCGAACATCCTCGCCATCCTTGTGGGCGTGTCCCTTAACCCCTGACGCTTAGGGTCTTCGCCTATCTGTACAAGTATCTCCTTGACTGCTTTCTCAATACTCATCTGGGCAACTTGCCTCCTCGAAATATTCAAAATAACTGTTTTTAGTCTCGCTTACCCGTACGTATGCAAGACTTTCTCCGAGTCCCTCTTTCAATCTGTCCCATACATATTTAGCTATATTTTCGCTCGTAGGCTGGTTCTCTATAAAGTAAGGCACTTCGATATCAAGCCTCTTGTGGTCGAGCCCTCCGAGCACCTTCTCAGAAAGGCTGTCCAGCTCCTCAAGATTTACCACCATACCAGTTTCCGGGTCTATTTCACCGGATACTTTAATCTGCACACTGTAGTCGTGTCCGTGACCGTGCACGTTGGAGCAGCTATTGAAGATCCTCTCATTCTCCTCGTCCGAAAGATTCTTGATATATAGTCTGTGAGCCGCGGAAAACCTATAAGCCCTGGTGAGCGTTACCAATTCTATTATTGCTCTACCCTCCTGTAATCAACGTAAAGGTCAGCGGTCTCATAAAGCCTGACCCTATGGAGTCTACAGCTTAGGCTCTTACTTAACTTCTCATCGAAAATATCCCACATAACTCTTGCTATATTCTCTGTAGTAGGAATAAGCTCCTTAAAACGGGGGTTATCTTCGTTCAGGTTTTTATGGTCGAAATCATTCAGCACTTCTTTCATTATCTCTTTAAGGTCATAGAGGTTAATTATCATGCCGGTCTCTTTGTCCACCTCACCCTCGACTGTAACTTCGAGAGTATAGTTATGCCCGTGCCCGTAGGGGCCCGCGGACTTACCGAACACCTCTTTATTTTTCTCCTCGCTCCATCCGGGATTCCAGTACCGGTGTGACGCGGAGAACTCCATCGTTTTAGTCAGAAGCTTTTTAAATGCCATACGAATTCCACTCTATCGGTCCGGCTGTTTATTCTTTAAATGCCGGACTTCAAAGCCGAATAGGATAGCATAGTTAACTCAGGCTACCAACTTGAGAGTCTCTAAGGTAACCTTTTAGATGCATGATAAGCTCGGCTGATGCAAAGAGGTTAGAAGAAGCTGTAAGGAAGATAAGGCGTAAGAGGAGTGAATTCACCCTTATAAAGGGGCTTCTCTACACAGCCATCGTGATATTTGCTTCCCTTGCTGTGGTATCGCTTTTTTC
>DEIM01000143.1:2470-5069 GCA_002352485.1 Candidatus Dadabacteria bacterium UBA2774 | reverse complement strand
GAGCTTGCAAGTATTGTGAAAAGTACTATTCAAGATCTTTCGAAATCATTTCCGGAAAGTATGCAGTATGACATATCACTAGATACCACACTTGCTATTACAGCAGGAATTAAAGAGATAGTCGTTACTCTCATTGTAGCGCTAGCCCTTGTGATATTAGTTGTTTTTATATTTATACAGGACTGGAGAGCGGCGCTCATTCCTACTATCGCAATCCCCGTGTCTCTTGTGGCGGCTTTTATGGTCTTCCCGTTAATAGGATTTACCATTAACGTGCTCTCACTCCTTGGTCTGGTGCTTGCCATCGGTATTGTGGTGGATGATGCAATTGTAGTAGTTGAAGCGGTACAGTCGAACATAGAGAATGGCATGACGCCTAAGAACGCAACTATGAAAGCCATGAGTGAGGTCACAGCGCCGGTTATTGCCACTACCTTAGTGCTTGTCGCGGTTTTCATTCCTGTAGCGGTTATGGCAGGCATTACCGGTCGGCTATATCAGCAGTTCGCAATTACTGTAGCGGTCTCAGTCGTATTCTCTTCAATTAACGCACTGACCCTTAGTCCTGCCCTGTGCTCGATGCTTCTCAGAAAAAGAGAGCCTTCCAGGGGATTACTCGGGCGTTTCTTCGATAAGTTCAATAACGGCTTCGATAAAATGACGAATAGTTATGTAAGCCTTACGCGTATAACGACTCTGAAAGTAAAACGCGGGCTTGTTTTCATAGGAATACTCGTGGTCGGACTCATTTTTCTCGGGAGAATGCTCCCGGGCGGTTTCATGCCCAATGAGGATATGGGGTATTTGATGGTAAATATACAGCTCCCGGATGCGGCCTCGCTCCAAAGGTCTAACGAAGTTTCTAAAAAGGTAGAGGCTATAATCTCCCAGTTTGACCAGGTTGAGTACATTACGACTGCCGCGGGGTTCAGTCTTTTATCAGGGAGTTTTTCCTCAAACGCATCATTCATTTTCGTGTCTCTCAAGGACTGGAGCGAGCGGGATGAAACAGCGGCTGAAATAGTCAATATGTTAAATGTGGCTTTTCGGACGCAAATCAATGAAGCCCAAGTCTTCGCTTTCGGCCCTCCCGCTATCCCCGGGCTTGGCAGCGGCTCCGGATTTACGATGATGCTCCAGGACAGGGGCGGTAACACTCCCGAATATCTTTCTCAAGAGTCAGTAAAATTCATGCAGGCTGCACTAGCTAGACCTGAGATAGGCTCTATTTTCACGACTTTCCGCGCTAACGTTCCGCAAAGGTTCATGGATATTAACATTGACAAAGTTCTAAAGGCGGGCATCCCCTTAAATAACATATACAGTACAGTCGGAGCATTCCTTGGGGGAACTTACGTAAACGATTTCACCCGCTTCGGCAGACTGTACAAAGCCTATATTCAAGCCGAGCCCGAATACAGACAAAACGAGAACCAGATTAACTTTTATTACGTAAAAAACTCAAATGGAGACAGTGTCCCTCTTGCTGGATTTGTAAATATTAAAGATATAACAGGCCCCGATTACACTAACCGTTTTAATTTATATCGCTCTGTCGAGCTTACCGGAGGCCCGGCCCCTGGATACACCTCAGCTCAGACCCTGAGTGCGCTCGAGGAAGTCGCGGCACAAGTCCTGCCAGCTAACATGGGCTATGCATGGAGCAACATGTCTTATCAGGAAAAAGCCGCGTCAGGCTCAGCAGCCGTAGTATTTCTGTTCGCTCTCGTATTCGTATTCCTCATTCTTTCCGCACAGTATGAGAGCTGGTCACTGCCCTGGAGTATTCTCCTCGGTACGCCGTTTGCAATATTCGGCGCTTTTCTGGCGCTCTTTGTCGCCAGACTATTAAGTGAGAGCTACGAGCTTAATATCTTTGCTCAAATCGCTCTGGTTATGCTTATTGCTATGGCGGCGAAAAACGCCATTCTTATTGTAGAATTCGCAAAACTTGAATTCGATAAAGGACTCTCTTTGTTCGATGCGGCAATTAAAGCCGCACAGCTAAGGTTCAGACCCATATTGATGACGGCGTTTTCGTTTATTCTGGGCGTGCTCCCGCTTGTCGTCGCCTCGGGCGCTGGGGCTGAAGCAAGAGTGGTTATGGGCGTAGCCCTTCTGGGCGGTATGTCCGTTGCTACGCTTCTTGGGGTGTTCTTTTATCCAATGTTCTTTGTGATGATAGGAAAAATCGGTAAATACGAAGAAAAACGGGATTTAGAGGCCAAAACACAGTCTAATTGAGAATTAATAAGATGAGTATCATATACAAATTGAAAATACATACCATTGCAATTTTAGCCTGCATATTTTTCATAACGGGCTGCATGGTCGGCCCCGATTTCAAGGAGCCGGTTATTGAAGACCTACCCCAGGAGTTCAGGTTCGGTGATACCCAGCCCGATGAAATAGTTAATTTGGAATGGTGGGAGCTTTTCAACGACCCTGTGCTGGATTACCTGGTAGAAACCGCTCTATATGAGAATAAAGACTTACTTATAGCAGTAAGCAGGATGGAAGAGGCAAGAGCGTTTCTCGGATTCACAATTCCGGACGGATTACCCAGGTTAGATCTCGAAGGGGGCATAAACAGGGGCAA
>DEIM01000143.1:0-2417 GCA_002352485.1 Candidatus Dadabacteria bacterium UBA2774 | reverse complement strand
GCCCGGGCCCAGCTCCTTGCATCGGAGTACGGTCTCAGAACAGTGCAGATCGGTCTTATCTCCGATGTTGTTAGCACTTATTTCATGCTCCTTGATTTTAAGGAAAGGCTAAAAATTTCAGAGCAAACACTTGAGTCAAGGGACGAGAGCTTACTAATAATGCAGAGGCGTTTTGAAGAGGGAGTAATACCCGAGATCGACCTCAACCAGGCACAGGTGCAGCGCGAGATTGCAGCTGCTGCAGTTCCGGCAAACGAGAGGTTCATATACCAAACCGAGAACGCGCTCAGCATACTCCTGGGCAGGTTCCCAGATTCCATAAAGACCGGGCTTGATCTATATGATCAAGTCATACCCCCTGACGTCCCGACAGGGCTTCCGTCTACACTTCTAGAGCGCAGACCCGATATACTCGAATCACTTTATTTACTAAAATCACAAAACGCTCTCATAGGAGTCGCAGTGGCGCAGCGTTTCCCCGCCATAAGCCTTACCGGAGCTCTGGGAGCCGCCATAAACGACACAGGCGCCCTGACGATAGACGGTTTTGCATGGTCTGCCGGGGCGGGACTACTCGGACCTATTTTCAATTTTGGCAAGGACAAAAGCCGGGTTGAGATAGAAGAGGCAAGGACAGATCAAGCGCTCCTTAGCTATGAGAACGTAGTGCTTAACGCTTTTAGAGAGGTGTCTGACTCCCTTATGGAAATTCAGACTTACAGGGTACAGGTAGCTGCTTTAAAAAGGCAAGCGAAGGCTGCTGAAAATGCAAACCGCCTCTCAAAACTCCGTTATGATCAGGGCTTTTCAAGCTATCTCGAGGTGCTCGATTCCGAGCGCGCTCAGTTTGACGCAGAGCTAGCCCTGTCTCAAGCCACTCAGGAATACTACAACTCCTATGTGAGACTATATAAAGCTTTGGGCGGCGGCTGGATTTCCTCCGAAGAAATGACTGAGAGTGAAAACAAAGAATCTGAGTATAATCAAGATTCTCAGTATAATACTAAGTGATGCAATTTTTATATGACCTCTTTTCTTACGTTATAATAGTGGTTGTCGGACTCCTTCCGATAGCAAACCCCTTCAGCACGGCGCCCGTATTCCTCTCGCTTACCTCTAAGCTTGACCCCGTTTCCAGGAAAAAAGTACTGAAACTCGCCTGTTTCTACATGTTCTTCGTATTATTCATATTCCTTCTTGCAGGTGCGCTGATACTGAGCTTTTTCGGCATTAGCGTTGAATCACTCAGGATAGCTGGCGGACTCATACTCACGGTACTCGGCTTCAGGATGCTATTCCCAAGTCCCGCAGCGGATAATGAACATGTTGATGTTCGTACATTTGAGCAGGCAAGGGGCTTGGCGTTCACGCCGCTAGCTATGCCTATGCTCAGCGGCCCGGGTTCAATAGCTGTGATAATAAGCATGGCGGCCCAAATATCAGAGAACCCGAGCATTCCCATGAGACTTGCGGGCTACGGGGTTGTCGCATTGGGGATATTGATAACAGTGAAAATTTGCTGGCTAGTACTCAGAAGCTCGACCAAGATAACAAAATTCCTCGGCCCTACCGGCATCGACGCCATGACCAGGATCATGGGGTTCATCATCATCTGCATCGGCGTCGAGTTCACAGTCTCGGGAATTAAGGGTTTCATCCAATAGATTAAATTAATAAAATTGCAGAGGCTCTAAGGTTCGAACCTCATCAACTTCACCAACACAACTCCTACAGTAATACAAATCTCAATAATCTCCTGAATCCTTATAACTATTTTCATCACTAAAGTTATATCAGCAATTATTATGAAGGAGTATATATATGGACATTAGAGAAGAGTTAAAAGCGGTTTACGAAGTTGCGGACAAATATCTTGAAGCCGGAAGAACGGGCGATATCGGGCTTATGAAAGAAGTCTTCCACGACGATGCTGCGATATACGGACATTTTGAAGGCGAGGTGCTCGGCGGGCCGATAAGCCTTTTGTATGAGTGGATGGAGAGCTTCGGCGCTGCAAAAGATATAGAAGGGGTAATTTTGTCAGTTGACGTCGTAGGCACCATCGCGAGCGTGAAAGTTCAAGCCGATAACTGGTGCGGATACAATTTCACCGACTTCCTGAATCTCCTAAAGACCGATCAAGGCTGGGTCATTATCAATAAATTGTTCAATCATACCTAGTACTTAGTGAGAGAACTCCCTAAACAGACTACCCTCCCCTCCAGCTCCTTCATATAAGGTAATCTATGAACTCTAAACCTGGATTTCTTCCTGACTATTTCTTCTTATCAGTCTCAAACACGTCGGAATCCGCACACAGCGCCCAGGACATTGCCTGCGCTTGCCCGGGATTATTATTCATATTCGTGCAAACTGCGAACCACGCGTTATTAGCGTCCGGGCTCGGAGCGCTTATT
>DEIM01000194.1 GCA_002352485.1 Candidatus Dadabacteria bacterium UBA2774 | reverse complement strand
GTTGTGTAGTTCCCGTTTGGTATTGTTAGCACCTGACCCGATCTGATGGTCGATCCTTTGATGTTATTGGCAGACCTTAGTGACGCGGTTTTTACGCCGTGCCTCTGGGCTATACTTCCTAGCGTATCGCCCGGTTTCACCTTGTATGTGCCGGCATGGCCGTTACTTACGCTACTTGTTGATGCTTCCCTGTAAGTTGCGCTAGAAGAGCCCGGAATCGTGAGCACCTGGCCTCTTCTGATGGTCGAGCCATGGATATTATTAGCGCTTTTGAGCGTAGAGAGCCTGACCCCGTGACGCTCCGCTATAGTACCCAGAGTATCCCCCGATCTCACTTTGTATTTCGAGCTTGTAGTTCTGGCATAGCTCTGTGTTGACGAAGCGGATGTCCCGTTTGATATATAAGGGATAGTAAGCACCTGGCCCGATCTGATCGTAGAGCCTTTTATCCCGTTTGCTCTTTTTATAGTCGTAACGCTTACGTTGTGACGGGATGCGATAACGCCGAGGGTGTCACCCGGTTTGACTTTATATTTTGCGGTCTTTGTTGAACTACCCGAGCCTCTCGCCGTTTCATAATAACGTCCCGAAGAGCCCGGTACCGTGAGCGTCTGCCCGGTTTTTATTAGCGACCCTTTGAGCCCGTTTGCTCTTTTAACGGAGCTTATACTCACTCTATGCCTGGCAGCGATGGCGCCTAGAGTGTCACCAGAGCGGACTTTATATTTCACAGTGCTCGTGTTGTGATGCGAAGGTGTTTTGTAGCTTCCTCCAGCCACACCCGGAATCTTAAGCGACTGCCCCACTCGTATGGTTGAGCCGCGGAGCCCGTTCGCCCTCTTTATCTTCGCAACGCTTACTCTGTATTTGCCGGATATTTTACCCAGCGTATCGCCCCTTCTGACTTTATGCCATTTCGTTCCGCCTCCGCCCGATTTCGCTATCTGGGTACTTACATTTGACAGGTTTTGAAGCTCTGCACTCTTTTGTGCGACGATTACGCCGTAACCGGGAGGCACGTTAATATCGTATGAAGACCCGGGAGGCGTTGCCTTTAGTTTAAGCGCTGGGTTAAGCTCTACCAGAGTGTTCTGGCTTACTCCGATCACAGCTGCAATATCCTTTAAGCTCTTTTGCCCCGGCACATATGCTACCACATAGTCCTGAGAGGGTTGGTACTGAATACCTACAAATCCATACTTCTCAGGGTTCTTGGCAACTATCAGAGCCGCCATAAGTTTTGGTACATAGTTCTTTGTCTCTTTAGGAAGAGTAAATTCGGAAATCTGCCAGAAATCGTTAACCCCATACTTGTCTATAGCAGATTGCACCCTATCTTCACCGCAGTTATAACCTGCCGCCGCAAGCTCCCAGTTTTGAAACATAGCATACAGGTCACTTAGATAATTTGCCGCAGCTATAGTAGATTTTTTCGGGTCCATCCTCTCATCTACCCATGAGTCTACTCTGAGACCGTATCTCTTGGCCGTGGGTTTTATAAACTGCCAGGGGCCGACAGCGGCTTTATGGGACTGCGCCTTGACCTGAAAACCGCTTTCTATCATAGAAAGATACACGAGGTCAGTCGGCATTCCCTTCTGCTGAAGAATAGTTTTCATATTAGGGACGTATTTCCCAGAGCGCTCAAGCCAAATGCTGAAAGATCTGCGTCCCTTATTCTGGTATCGGTTTACGTAGTGCATTACCCGGGCATTGTAAACAACCGGTATTTCCTGTTCGGTTTCCGGCGCTACATCCGGGAATTCGGACAGAGTGCTCTCGAACAGGTAATAACTAGTCCAGGCCTGCTGATGGGGGTTCATCAGGAAGAAGCTCGATTTTACGTCTATAACAGCTTCTTTTTGCTCACTGTCGTCTAAATAAACAATTTCTGAATCAGTGCCTTGGGAATCAACCTTGATGCCCGGAAAAGTGGATTCTGTATGGTTTGAAGTGACAGATCTGCCGCCGCATCCTAAGAGTAGGAGCGATAAGGCCGCCGGGATCATAAAATACTTATAAAACATTGGCAATTATTTATCACACTTTAAGTGGAATGTCAATCAAGAAAGCCCAATATTTAAGTGTTGAGCTTAATTAATTCCTACAGAGTATACCGGATTCATCTACATATTGTCTAATAGAACTAATATATTCTGGTTGTCGGCTTTGACCAACACAAATTCGGGTTATAATCATAATAAATATAACTACGAAGGGGCGACTGGGTAAGTAATTATCTTAATCGAGGTTAAGCTATGGAAACTGTAAAGAAAAGTCATGTTATCGCAATCCTAACAGGCGGAGGTGATGTCCCCGGGCTTAATCCGGCCATCAGGGCTGTCACCATCAGAGCAATCAAGGAAGGGTACAAGGTAATCGGCATTCGTCGTGGCTGGGCCGGCGCCCTGGAGATGATACGGGATAAAGAAGCCGACAACAGTGAAAATTATATAGTACTTACCGAAGAGCTCGTCAATAGGGTGGGCAGGACAGGCGGGACTTTCCTACACAGCTCCCGTACTCGTCCCAGCAGTGTTAAGAACGCCGATGTCCCCGAGCACCTAAGGGATATCTATAAAGATGAAATAAACGATCTCACCCCCGAAGTGCTGAAGAATCTGGAATTTCTGGGTGTGGATTACCTGATTCCAATAGGGGGAGACGATACCCTGAGCTATGGTGTGCGTTTGTCTCAGGAAGGGGTCAAAGTCGTTGCAATACCTAAAACCATGGATAATGACGTCCCCGGCACCGACTACTGTATCGGATTCAGCACATGCGTGACCAGAACTATAATGATGATAAATAATCTCAGAACATCCGCGGGCTCGCACGAAAGGTTCCTAGTGCTTGAGGTCTTCGGACGCTACGCGGGTTTTAGCGCTATGTTACCCGCAATGGCAGGAGCCGCTAATCGCTGCGTTATCCCCGAGTACAAATTCGATATAGACACACTAACGGAGCTCTTGGTAGAAGATCGTGATAAAAATCCGAGCAATTACTCTGTCGTGCTCGTTTCTGAAGGAGCCATGTTTGAAGGCGGTGAAATGATTCTTCAGGATGCCGCCAAAGACGCATTCGGACATGCGAAATTGGGTGGAATAGGCGCTATGGTTTCTTCGAAATTAAAGTCTCTTTCACCTAAGTACAATAAAGGTAAGACTATTAACGTCATTGAGCAGAAGCTCGGCTACCTGGTGCGCTGCGGAGACCCGGACGCTATTGATTCTATTGTGCCTATGGCGTACGGGAATTTAGCTCTCGATTTAATTCTAAAAGGAATGCACGGGCTGCTGGTGGTGCTGAGAGACGGGAGATACGAAAACGTACCGATCGATGTGGTCACGAGTTCAAATAAAATTGTCGATGTTGAAAAGTATTATAATAAAGAACGTCTCCGTCCTTACTATAAGAGCTTTGAAATGCAGCCAATGTTCTTAATGACAAGCGGGTAGGTGTTGGTCCGGGGTTTTTAGGTAAAGCCCCTCGAGAGCAAGCTGAACCGCCGGAATCAGCTCTGAGATATATCAGGATCATCAATTTATTTAATGATAATACCTGCCGCCATCTCCTACTACCCTTAAGCGTCCTTTCTGAAAGAAACGGGCAAGTATCAGGCCTGCAACAAACCCACCGATATGCGCCCAGAACGCGACCCCTCCCGTGTCTTGCGTCATCCCAAGAGATCCGATTCCGCTTATGAACTGTATGATAAACCATACAAATATAAATATCGCGGCAGGGATGTGTATGAGCCGTATGAAGAAAAATATGGGTATCAGTGTGAGTATTTTGGATTTGGGGAAAAAGCTAATGTATGCGCCGAGCACTCCCGAAATTGCTCCGCTGGCCCCTACCATGGGAATTACAGAGTCTAAGCTGGTTATGATTTGAAAGAACGCCGCCGCAAGACCGCACACGATATAGAAGATCAAATACTTAAAGTGACCCATCCTCGCTTCTACATTATCTCCGAATATGAATAGAAAGAGCGCATTCCCTATGATATGCATCCATCCTGCGTGAATAAACATTGAGGAGATAAACGGGAAAAGTCTCTCGCCGAGATCTATATTTGCAGATGAAAACACCTTTGCAGGTATCAGGCCGTATTCGAATATAAAATTGTGAATATTCTCACCGAGTGAGAACTCATATAAAAAGACAAGGATGTTGATTGTAATCAGCGTTAAGTTGACAAACGGGAACGCGCCTGACTTCGTAGTATCTCTAAGCGGTATCATATGTGTATAAGATTATACATAGCGTAAACACTCCCATCTACTTGAAAAGAGTATAATCTGGACTAAACTCCATGAAGTCCTAAAGTTTGTTCACAGGTGTAAAATTGTTTCAGAAGCTAAGATCCGACCTAACACTCAAGCTATCAAATGTAAAGCTGCTTTTGGTAAATGCCGAAGGGTTTTCAATTAACGGTTCCGGACAGAAAGGCGCGGCAGTTAGTAATGGAAACGCAATAGAAGACCTCAGGGATTCTGAGGTCGAGTGTGTAGCGTTTTCCGAGTCCTCATCTGAAGAGATTTCCACTGTTGCAGAAAACCTGGGTGTTATACTGCACCAAGGCGTCACACAAAAGAGGGCTTTTTACAATAAAATAAAAGAGGAATACTCTGTTACGGACAGTGAGATTGCCTTTATTTGCAGGGACGATTCGGATCTCCCCATAATTAAGCGGGTAAGTTTTTCAGCCGTTACGGCAGATGCCGACCTGGATGTCAAAAGGGAGTCTTTTTACGCCGCATACGGCAATGGGCAGGGCGCGCTTACCGAGATTGCTTATCTGATTACCAAAGCTAAAACTTATCCGAGCGGCTGGTCGGATTAAAGGATTTCTCATCAGTATTTATTGATTCCGCCAGCAAGTAGATCTGTGATAAAATAGGTTTGTATGGATACCATAGAGCTAACGAACTCTATAAAAAACCGAGCATTGTCGCTCTTTGACCTTGTGGGGGTCTCTCCTGTAGGTCCTTTCCCAGAAAATCAGTTCTATAAAGAATGGCTTGCCAAAGGGCATGCCGCAAATATGAACTACATGGGTAAAAACCCTGAGAAAAGAGAGGATATCAAAAGCTTTATCCCCAGGGCTAGATCCGTCATATCGTGCGCTCTCAACTATAATACCGACCGTCCATACTCAACTGAGAACGTGGATAAGAAAAGGGGCTGGATCGCTCGCTACGCCTGGGGCGATGACTATCACGAAGAGATTAAAGAGAGGCTCAATACTCTACGTCAGTATATCGAAACGATAACTCCTGAGGAGCCACAGATGCGCTTGTATGTGGACACGGGACCCGTGCTTGAGAGAAATTATGCCAAATATGCGGGCATCGGCTGGGTGGGCAAGAATACGTGCTTGATAAACCAGGAGATAGGCTCTTGGATTCTTATCGGAGAGATCATAACGAGCCTAGAGCTTGAATATGACAGCCCGGCGCCCGAGCGCTGCGGCACCTGTACGAAGTGTATTGACGAGTGCCCGACAGATGCGATTATAGAGCCTTACGAGCTCGATTCAAGGCTATGCATCTCGTATCTGACAATAGAGCTTAAAGACAAAATCCCGGTAGAGCTAAGAGAAGCTATAGGGAACCAAGTGTTCGGGTGCGACATATGCCAGGACGTGTGTCCTTGGAACAGGAAGGCCGAAACTACTGCCGACACTATGTTTCAGCCAAGAGAAGGGCTTTACAACCCGGAGCTTTCAACTCTTGCAGGTCTGGACGTGGAAGAGTTCAGAGCGCTCTTTAAAGGAAGCCCGATAAAGCGGACCAAAAGAAGAGGGTTACTCAGAAACGCCGTGGTTGCTATAGGGAATTCGGGAGAGTCCGAGTTCATACCGGTTTTACAGGGAGCTTTAATGGACGAGGAGCCCCTCGTCAGGGCCCATGCAGTCTGGGCGCTCTATAAAATTCAAGGCGCTGGGGCGCTGAATGCGCTTCTGGAGCATAAGAAAAATGAGCCCGATCAATCCGTAATTGATGAGATTGAAATAATAACAAATAACTGTGGTTAGGCGCTCGCAATATGGTTTATTGCATGATCCTTCGTTACAATATAAAAACAAACATCTGATTTTCGAGAGAGTGCCAATCGAGGTTATATGAAAGAAAAATTTCAAGACGAAGTGATTTTAGCAAATGAGAATTTTTACCGGGCTATTGAAGAAAGTGATTTCGAACGGATGGAAGAGCTTTGGGTGGGGAGTGAAGATGACAAGTGCGTTCATCCCGGATGGCCTATGCTCTATGGGTGGGAAGCGGTCGGTGAGAGCTGGAAGAGTATATTTGAAAACGGCGGTCCAATCGGAATTGAGCTTACGGATGTGAGGGCAGAGGTCTCGGGCGATGTGGCCTGGGTCATATGTATTGAAAAAATAAGCCATAGACTGGGGGATGAAGTACAGTCTGGGTTTGCTCAGTCTACCAATATATTCGTCCGCACAGATTCTTCATGGCTTCTTAGCGTCCATCACGCATCCCCTATGCCTACTCCCGGCGGGGAAGTTTCATCAAATGAAAGCTTACAGTGACTATTTTAAAACACTCAGTAGTTAAAATTATAGAATAGGTCGGCACCGGGGTTCTCTCCCCCTATATCTGCATCAATGGTGATGTTCTTAAATATTTGATACTCAACCAGTACTTTGTTAGTTGTTATATTGGTAGAGTCTATTATGGATTCAGATGCAGCACGCCTATAGGCAATATAGAGGTCCTGGGTGAGGTATTTACCAACCTCTACTTGATTTGCGTCAACGCTCACTACATCTAGCGAAATTGCGGGTCCCAGCAGCCTTTCCAGCTGAGCTGCGGCAATACCGCCTGCCACACCCGTTGCGACATTCTGAACGGACTGTCTTTCGTTTGACCCAATATCGGAAGAGGAAACGCCGAATAAGAGGTAAGATACTATGTCGTTTTCAGTCATCACCGGGTCGCTTGTCAGTTTTATCTCAGGCGATTTAGCTCTTCCCCCTATATTTATATATATGTTATTATCCGACACCCTATAGAGCGCCCTTATATCAAGAAACGGATTTATTTCTGTTCCTCCCGAGAAACTTACGTTCCCTTCCTCGATTCTAAACAGCTTGCCAAAGTTCTCATAGGTTCCCCTAACTGTTCTGATATCACCCACTATTCTTACGTTTTCACTCAGTTTTTTCTTGATATCAAGGTTGCCTCTGAGCTCTATATTGGCTCCCCGACCCCTTACCCAGTTGTTATTTGTCATAGTTACTTCGAGATCTAGGGCTACATTCTCCTTGAAGAAATCCGTTTTTGCATTTTCGCCGATACGAATCTCATCTTCTCCGTCTTCATCGACAAACTGTATATCCTCGACCTCTTTTTGAGGTTCGTCGGGAATAGTAATACGGCTTCTGCTTATAGTAATCTTCCCGGCAACATCCAGTTTGTCCGAGTCACCGCTTACTTTTATATCACCGCTAAGGGCGGATTTAATTCGCTCTGGTTTGATGATGAATTTATCCATGGTGCCGCTAATCGTATAAGAGAGCGGGGAAAGGCTGATATCACCTTCGAAAACTCCCGTTCCTCCGTCGGATACGATTTCCATGTTTTTAAAAACACCCCTTTGCCCGTTCATTTCTATAAGCGCGTCTTTGAAAGTGAATTCGTTTCTGAGAGATTTTATTTTAAACGTCGCTTCGTTAAGTCTGATGTCCCCGTTAACACTCGGGCTTAGTAAGCTCCCGGAAGCCCTTAAGTTTACTATTAATGTTCCCTCGGATTTCTCAATCTCATCGACAAGGCTTGCAACCGGGCTTAGGTTTACGCCCTCGGAAGTCAATGAAAGGTTGAATGTTCCTTTATCAAGATTTTCTCCAAGCTTAGTCAAATCGAGGTCCACATTTGCGCTTCCTGTTGCGTCCATAATTGTTGAAGAACCCTCGGTAAGCAGAAATTTCAGGTTCAAGCTCTGAGAGAGATAAGATAGATTAAGCGAGATATCATTTTGGAATTCTTCATAACTAAAGCCCTGTGTCTTAATATCTGCATTTATCTGAGGGCTCTCCATAGTGCCCTGGGCGCTCAGGTTTGCCGATAGGCTGCCCTGAATAGGGTTCTTAAATTGAAGCGCCTTTGTGATATCGTCAAGGCTCAGCTCGTTTAATCTAGCCTGTACGCTAATAGTGCCGTCGAAATTAACGTTCGCGTCTGCAGTAGCGGAGCTTTGGTTGTGGTAGAGGTTGAAATTCTCAACTATAAGCTGGTCGGGCGCTATGGTCACACCGATACTCTCTCTGTTATCGAGCTTAGTGTCTTCTAAAGAGAGTTTAAGGTCCGTAATCTCTAATTTTTTATCCTGCTCGCTAAGTCCACTTACTATAGTATCGATCTCATAATTGAACTGATCATTTTCTAGGATTTGTGCGCTTATCTTAATACCATCGGACTCGCTTTGAGCTTTGATATCGACGCTCTGAATTTCTCTATTATTTACTGCTGCATTCTTTACGTTTAACACTGCGTCCAGGTCAGGATTTGCAATATCTATAGTGCCGCTTCCTTTAAGACTTACGCTCTCTGCACCCATGCCTTCTTTTACGCTAAGCTTGGTAGCTTCAAGATCAATACTCACTTGAGGGCTAGTAAGCTCACCCTTTACGTCTCCTGTCGCTTTCATTGAACCCGCAAACTCCGTATCCGAAACAAAGCTTGAGACAAAGCTCAAGTCCTTAGCTTCAAGATCGTAGCTCAGATCAACACCTTTTCCATCCGCCTGATTGCCTTGTGCCGTGAGAGTGAAATCGTTTGAATTTATAGCTAGCGCCTTCACGTCCAGGAACTCATTATCGAGCGATATGTCCAGCTCGCCGTTTGTTATATCTATACCGAATATGCTCGAGGGCTCGATAGTCCCTTTCACCTGGGCTGATAAGCTCTGAAGGACATCCCCTTCAAGAGGAATTTTACCTTGAATAGCAAGCTCAGAAGTGATCTGGCTTGCGAGCCCGCTGTTATCAAGTATTTGAGACAAATCGACTTTACTTAAGCTTGACGTAAGGTCGATACCGAGATTCGTTTTAGTATATTCTACTAAACCGCTTAACTTTAAGTCACCTGCTTCCTCACCCTTTATCTCAAACTTGTCGACGTTTCCCGTGACTTTAATATCATCGAACTCAACCCAATCGGCCTTAGCGTTTAGAGCCGCGTTTAGTGTAGCGCCTAGCTCCGTATTGAGCCCCTTTGGCTGTGTGTCTTTTTGTTCTTTCAGGAGTGAAAAAATCTCTTTGGTCTTAACATCGTTTAATAAAACGTCCAGGCTGAAGTCGTTCGCGCCTTCTTTCGTTATTAAACGGGACAGATTGCCGCCGCCGCTAATCTGTACTTCGCCAAGCTCACTTTGTATACTCCCGCCGTCAATCTTAAGCGATGAGCCGTTTATGCTTATTTCCTCAATCGCTCCCTTGATCTTCCTACCGAGCAGCTCAGACTCTGGGATATCGATACTTGCCTTCGCATTTAAATCTTTTTTATCTTTGTATACTCCGCTCCCTTTGGTATTGATGCTTACAGTCCCCAGGTTCTCCAGTGTGTAATTTAAGACCGAAGCGTCGAATGAAAATTCGGGGCTCGTTTGCAGAGCTGAGGCTTTAGCATCGAGCTTAATCTCAGAGCCGTTAAGTTGGACCGTGAGATTATCTATGTCCGCTTTATCCTGAGAGTAATAAGCTTTTACAGAAAGACCATCCACACGAAGCTCTGGAGAGGTCGCGTAAACGTCTGCGTTTTTTAAATCAAGCTCTATTTCCCGGAATATGTCGATCAAATTAACACTCAAATCTATTTCGGGTATCGTAAACGCGCTGATCTTCCCCGATTCTCTGTCATCAATCTTTATCTTGCCATCTGTAAGAAGAAACTTGTTTAGGTTTATACTCCAATCGGGGAAAGTGTTCTCCTTCTCCTCTTTCTTTTCTTCATCCTTTTCTTCTTTACTTCCGATCTTTGCGAAGTTCCACACACCGTCCTCATACTTCACCATATTTACATCTAGGCCGTTAATTTTCAGGTCGTAAATGGGAATGATCTTACTGAACAGTAAAGAGCCGTCCAGCATTTGTGGAATAGAGTAGTCAAGCGAGACCTCATTTACCGTAACGAAGCTCTCACCTTCTATCATGAATGAGACGTCTGTAAGTTTTATATTCTTAAAGAAGTTCCCTTCGAGGCCACCTATCGTAAACACCTGTCCGGTTGTGGAGCTTACGATGCTTTCAGTTGTCCTTCTTGCGAAATCTCTAAAGTACTGGGTCTGGGTGAAGAAAAAAGCTCCTACTAATAGGATTATTACCAGAATGAAGAAAATAAGTATGGTGAGTAATATTTTGCGGCGCATAATTAAATATAATTAGGGATAAATTGGGTTTTTGATCTGATTATTATTTGCCCTCTTCAAATTATTTCACAGTATACCCTATGGTCTCACTAAATTACACGGCTATATATGGCTCAATCAAGTAAGGATTAAGCCCAAGTAGTCGTTAAGCTTTAGATACTTTATATATTCCGCCCAGGATTAAAAGCCCCCCGACAAGAATTCCGGGGTCAAGGGGGTTTCCGAGTAGAAGCCAGTCGAACAAAAGACCGAAAACCGGGACCAGCATGGATGAAAAAGTCAGAATGCTAATATCCATCTTCTTAAGCAGATAAAACCATATTGTAAAATCGACTGCCGAAGCTATAATCCCCGTGAATAAGAGTATATATATAGAATGCGCATTCCAGTCCACGTTGAAAACACCCTCAGTGGGAGCTGCAAGAAGCGCAAGCCCCAGGGCTCCGAACGCCAGCTGTAAGCCGCTCATTGCATAAATATCTTCTCCGACCATTCGTTTTTTAATCCATATATTCGAGACTGCCCATGATACTGCGCCCGCCAGCACCAATAGCTCTCCCATGAGTATTTGTAGATTCTGATTAACTACAGTATCCCAGCCGAGTATGCAGATAATCCCGACGGACCCGAGTGTGACGCCGATCCATTTACGCGAACTTAGTTTTTCCTTCAAGTAAAAATTCACTAAGAGGATCGTCCAGATTGGCATTGTATAGAGGAGTACCGAAGTCTTTCCGGCAGTCACGTACTTCATACCGTAGAGCATTAACCCGAACATGAAAGTAGTTTGAAAAAGGCCTATTGCTATGTAGTCAGGCAGCTTTTTCATTGCGGGCCATTTCACGGGCCTGATGCTGAGGTAGATCATCATGGACGCAGCGCCTATTGCGCACCTCCATGCTGCGAAAGTAAAAGGCTCACTGTATCCGAGTCCCATTTTCATCAGTACCCATGAGTATCCCCAGGTAGTGATTGTAAATACCAGGAGTATTATATATAGAACGGTTATATTCATTTCTGCTTACCATATGAACCCGTAGTTTAAACTTCCTACTTATACTCTATTAGCCACGATCTTACAAACTTGTGCGCAATCCGTATATACATTCGGTGTGCCGATCTCTAATTTTCTTGACAAGGAATTGTCAATATTTATAATTACCTACCCTGATTATAAAATGTATCTGTATTGAGTTTAGAATCATGGGACAATAATTCAGTTTAACAACTATACGCTTTCAAACTGTAGTGTTTCATTATTGATTATTTAGATTTAAACAGGAGGTAGAAACAAGTGAAAATACTTGTATTAGTGAGTCAAACACAGGACACTGAGGCAAAAATACACGTCTCCTCAAGCGGTGATTCGATAGACACGGGTGGAATGAAATGGATCATGAACCCTTACGACGAGTTCGCTGTTGAAGAGGCTATCCAGACAAAGGAAAAACACGGCGGTGAGGTTGTGATCATTTCGATCGGTCCCGACAGAGTGCTTGAGACCATCAGACAAGCCCTTGCGATGGGTGCCGATAGCGCGGTCCATATAAAGGGCGATGGCTTTGCCGAAACGGATTCATTTACAGTGGGTAAAGTAATTGGCGGTGAGATAAAGAAGCTCGGAGAGTTCGATATCATTTTCACCGGAATGAAGATTATCGATGAAGAGTCCGGGCAGGTAGGCGTTCAGGTTGCAGAAGAGCTCGGTATACCGCACGTATCACTCGTAAGTAAAGTTATCGAAGTCGACCCCGCAGGGAAAAAGGCCGTTTGCCAAAAAGAGATCGACGGTGGTCATGTGACGGTGGAAGTGCCGCTCCCATGTCTCATAACATGCCCTGACGCAATGAACGAGCCTCGCTACGCTTCACTCCCCGGGATTATGAAGGCCAAGAAAAAGCCTCTTACTGTGGTTGAAGCCGGGGATATAAACCTCGGAGAACTCGGGCTGAGTGCTGAAGCGCTCGGAAAAGACGGTGCACGGGTGAAGACTACTCAGATGAAAGTACCTGAGATTGAAAGAAAACTTACAATCATCAAAGGAAGCGACGAGCCTATGGTAAAAGGGGAGGAGGTAGAGAGATCTGCCGAAGAGCTGATAAAGCTCCTAAGGGAAGAGGCCAAGGTTATATAATTTTTTTGTCCAAATTTTAGGAGGAATACTATGAGTAACGAAGTATGGGTTGTAGCTGATTTAAAAATAGACGGCAGCGTAAGACAGGTTACTTATGAAGCGCTTTCAGAGGCCGGACAGAAGATTGCAGGAAAGCTCGGCGGGAAGCTATGCGGTGTGCTTATAGGCTCAGGCGTCTCGGGTCATGCTGCCTCATTAGGCAAATACGGCGCTGAGAAAGTTTACGTCATCGACAACGATATATTAAAAGACTTTAATACAGAAGGATTTACGATAGCGCTAAGCGAGCTTATCAAGAAACACGAGCCCGCAGTCGTTATAGGGGGTAACACCGTATTCGGTCAGGACTATTTCCCAAGGGTAGCCGCGCGTGTGGGCGCTGGGGTCACTATGGACGCGATAGATATAGACTTAAGTGATCAGAACACCCTTAAGATCCAGCGCTATTCACATTCGAGTAAAGCTATCCCAACACAGGTGTTCCACCAGAATTACCCGATGATGACAACAGTAAGACCAAACTCTTTTAAAGCTGTGGAAAATCCAAAAGACCCAGAGGTCGTAGACGGCGGGGTGGAAATCAACCCGGCCGACATCAAGACCAGGGTAATAGAGCTTGAAACGAAAGAGTCCGATCGTCCCGAGCTCACAGAGGCGGAAAGAGTGATCGCTGGAGGCAGAGGACTTGGAAGCGAAGAGAACTTTAAACACGTATACGAGCTTGCGGATATCTTAGGAGCCGCAGCGGGCGCCACAAGGGCCGCAGTTGACGCGGGCTACTGTCCATACGATATGCAGGTTGGCCAGACTGGAAAAGCTGTATCTCCCAATCTCTACGTCGCGATTGCAATCTCGGGCTCTGTGCAGCATTTTGCCGGAATGGGCTCATCTAAGGTGATCGTGGCAATCAATAAAGACCCTGAAGCGCCGATATTCCAGAAATGTGACTACGGTATTGTGGGTGATTTGTTCGATGTGCTTCCACCGTTTACTGCTAAGGTAAGAAGCCTTGTATCCGAAGGTTAAAATTTAAGAAAAAATCGGGAGCGTCTAGGCAGGCGTTCCCGCAATATCCACCATCTCAATATTTTCTATTTTCTCACCTAAAAACCTACCCGCAATAGAAACGAATGTGTCCGAGACGTCTGTAAGGTAAAACTCTCTCAATGCTTTAGCATTGCCGTCATTGAATTCCCCACGTTCTCTTAGTACGCTTTCAATCTCAAGCGCAGTTTCCTCTGCGGAGTCCACAAGGGTTATTCCTTCTCCCATAATCTTCTGAATGACTGCTTTCAGAATTGGGTAGTGTGTGCATCCGAGCACGAGTACATCGATTCCGGTTTCTTTTAAAGAGCTCAGGTATTGCCGAGCTATAAGCTCCGTTATCTCTCCCTCCGTCCATCCCTCATCGGCGAGCCCTACGAAAAGCGGGCAGGGTTTTGAGAACACTTCGATTCCAGGGGATATCCTCTCTAAGGCGTTTTTGTATGCGTTACTTCTGATAGTGGAATAAGTCCCGATCACGCCCACTTTACCCGTTTTCGTAATACCGGCAGCTTTCCTGGCTCCCGGCTCGATTACGCCTATCACTGGTATATTTAATTCATCCGAGAGTACAGGTAGTGAGACGGAAGATGCGGTGTTACACGCTACTACCAATAGCTTTATTCCCTTTGAGACCAGGAAGCCCGCATTGCCTTTGGAATATGCGATCACGGTCCTTTCCGATTTTGTGCCGTAGGGCACTCTTGCCGTATCACCTAAATAAATCAGGTTCTCATTTGGCAGTCTGTGAACTATTTCTCTTGCGACAGTAAGCCCCCCAACCCCCGAGTCAAATACACCTATGGCCGCTTCTTTATTTGTTGTGCTCATAATTGTCTGCTCAATATTTAGTCTCTGTCCGGATGCGGCTTAGAAGAATTCCTCTATAGCGCTCTCGACGGAATCGACTCCGACAAGCGTTATAGCATTGTCATACGATCCTACTCTGTCAAGATTGATTTTTGGTATTACGCATTTGTTAAAACCTAGCTTTTCCGCTTCATTAAGCCTCATTTCGATCTGTGAGACCCCCCTAATTTCGCCTGCAAGTCCGATCTCACCGAAAACCACCACCCCGGGATCTACAGGTTTATTCAGGAAGCTCGATACCAGTGCCATAGTGATTGCAAGATCAATCGCGGGCTCCTCTATCTTCACCCCTCCAGCGACGTTCATAAACACGTCCTGCCCGAGAATCTGAAGCCCGGCTCTTTTTTCCAGTACCGCGAGTAGTAAAGACACCCGGTTATTATCAAGCCCGATTGTCGTCCTTCTTGGCATACCGAAACCACAAGGCGAAACTAGCGCCTGTATTTCTACAAGTATAGGTCTCGTACCTTCAATGCTCGGCGTAACGACAGACCCTGATGCACCTTCAGGACGCTCTGAAAGAAATATCTCAGAAGGGTTCCTTACTTCTTTTAGCCCTCCATCCGTCATCTCGAAAACCCCGATTTCATTGGTTGAGCCGAATCTGTTTTTTACTGCTCGAAGAATCCTGAACGGGTGGTCCTTTCCGCCCTCAAAATATAGGACAGTATCAACCAGGTGCTCGAGCACCTTGGGGCCTGCTATAGCACCCTCCTTCGTAACGTGTCCTATTAGAAACACTGCCGGTCCTTTTGATTTAGCGTGCTGCATGAGCTTTGCAGTGCACTCTCTTATCTGCCCGACGCTTCCAGGGGCGGATGCGAGCTCATCGGTATACATAGTCTGTATCGAGTCTATGACGGCCAGGGCAGGGGATAGGCTACCAATTTCCTTAATAATATTCTCTACAGATGTAGCCGAGAGTACGTAGACGCTGTCTCTGGCTACTCCTGTTCTCTCCGCCCTTATCTTCACCTGCTCGGGTGACTCTTCCCCGGTAACGTATAGCAGATTGCTGTTACCTTTACCTGAAGTTGTGCTTATATTGTTGAGCATTTGAAGGGCGAGGGTGGATTTTCCGATACCAGGGTCTCCCCCGACCAGTATTACGGAGCCCGGAACAAAACCTCCTCCTAATACTCTATCAAGCTCAGTATTCCCTGTCGGTATCCTGTCTTCATTTCCGCCCTTTATTTCCGTGATCGGAATAGGCTCGGAGAGTGGTCCTGACTTCGATGTAGTTTTTCTCTTTTCCTGCTGCTCTTCAACATAGGTATTCCAGTCCCCGCACCCGGGGCATTTCCCGAGCCACCTGGGAGAAGAATTGCCGCAGCTCTGGCAGACGAACTGTGAGAGTATTTTCGATTTTTTCATCGGATATGGATTTTACTGTATTATCTCAGATTATACTATAAATTTAGATGCCGCGCCGTTAGATGAGCTGTATAATTGATTATTGAGTGTTGCGCATTAAAATACATTATATCCGGTATATCGATGGAGGTAACATGAGAAATATCCTAATTATTTCCGGTCTGCTTTTATTTGGCATGCTAGCTGTAAATGTGAACAAAACTGCCGCGCATCCCTGGACGGCTTCTGAAAAAAAGGTTGTTAATTTAGAGCGCCAGTACTATAAAGCTCTTGAGGCGCAGGACCAGGAGCTAATGGCTTCAATCCTTCATGAGAACTTTGTGATTTCCAGCATGAAGAGTACCTCTTACAAGGACTTTGACAAAGAGGAATTTTTGGCCACTATGCCTGGGCAGGTTATCACATGGCAGGAGATCGAGCATGTGAAGGTTAATATTAAAGGCAATGTCGCAAAGTCCGTGGTAAATATCAAAATGACGAAAACTTACGACGGCAAAGACCACAGCGGCGATTATGAAGTCTACAGCATTTGGGTAAGGGAAGACGGAAAGTGGCTTTTACTCAACCGCAGGATTAAGCTCTTGAACCAGGCGTAGTCTCAGCTGGTTTTCAGATACACAGAGGACATATTAACCATGATGGCAGGTCTCTTTCTATTATTCGTAGTAACAATGATACTCGCCTGGTACGGTAGGAAGCAGGCTTCATTAACATTATTCTTTATCACACTTATACTATGTGCGCTAATGTTCTGGCACTATGTAACGGAGCCGCTGAAGCTTAACTTTTAACCGGTGTTAATATATGAGTCCTTCTCTTGCACTTAGAATAAATGTTGCCGGTATACTCATAATCTCAGGAGTTCTGCTGGGAGCGTACTACGTACAGTTTGGTAAAGGGGAGGTACCTTGCCCCCTTTGTTTAATCCAAAGGCTCGGCATGCTCGGTGTTGCTTTCGGGGCTATGCTCAATCTCCGCTACGGTTTAAGACCGGCCCATTACGGCGTTTCTCTCTTAAGCGCAGTATTTGGCGCCTCTGTCTCAGTACGGCAGATTTTGCTTCATATCCTCCCGGGTGATACCGGTT
Source organism: Candidatus Dadabacteria bacterium UBA2774 (assembly GCA_002352485.1). GTDB lineage: Bacteria > Desulfobacterota_D > UBA1144 > Nemesobacterales > UBA2774 > UBA2774. Next base: position 7,481 of record DEIM01000194.1, on the reverse strand, counting down.
ACGGCTCGGCAGTATTCGGTCTGCATCTATATACCTGGGCGTTTATAGTATTTGCCGTAGCTATTTTGCTTATAGGCATAATGATGCTGTTCGATAGCCAGTTTGAAACAGCAGATAGTAACGATTCGAAATCACGGAAATCTTCCTTATTAATAGTCGTATTTTTTCTTGTAGTGCTAATTGCTTTGTCTAATGTAATTACCACTTTCCTTGAGTGCGGTCTTGCCCAATGTCCGGACAACCCAGTATCCTATATAGAGCTTGGGAAATAAATGCCCGTTTAATATTCAGTCTTGACCAGACAATTTGGAGGAGAATTAATGTCAACTGGAGATAATTACAATAACGAGAAACCCAAATCACCTACTGAAGCTCTAAGCGCTCTCATGGATGGAAACAAGCGATTCGTAGAATCTTTTAATAAAACGGGGGGCAGATCGGTAGAGTTGAATTCGGTACAGGTGCAGACCGAGCTTTCTCCCGGAGTGGTACCGTTTGCGGCGGTGCTGACATGTGCTGATTCAAGAGTAGCGCCTGAGATTATCTTCAATTGCGGGATCGGAGATATATTTGTAGTCAGGGTTGCCGGAAACGTTGTTGATCCTTCAAACCAAGGTGTGCTGGGTAGTCTAGATTTTGGTGCTCTTGAGCTCGGGGCACGGCTAATAATGATCCTCGGCCATACGGGTTGTGGGGCCGTTGCCAGCGCGATTGATTCAGTTGAGAACAAAAAAAATTTCCCGGGCTCGATCAATAACGTTGTTGACAATATAGTCCCTTCGGTAATGGCTGTAAAAGGTGAGCCTGGAGATTTATGGAATAACTCGATAATATCCAATGTAAAATCCGGAGTCGAAAACCTTCATGCATTAGACCCGCTGATAGCTCAGATGGCGAATGACGGAAATCTAATAATTGTGGGGGCGTGCTACGATCTTCAAACAGGTAAAGTTGAGATTTTAACATAGTAAAATATGAAACAGTTTTTGTTTACTTACAGTACAATTAGTACTGTTTAACTAAAATAATAAAAATACACAGGAGGGATGTGATGGATAATAGTAAATCAATATCGAGAAGGAATTTTGTTAAGTTTTCAGGCGCGGCGGCTTTGGGCGCTTCTTTCATTAAGCTCGGAAGTGACGCATTGTCTGTTCCCGAAGCTTATGCCGAACAGGCTGCTATGCCTAAAACACCCGACGAAGCCATAAAGAAGCTTATGGACGGCAACGCCCGTTTTGTAGAATCTTTAAAAAAGAGTCCGAGGAGAACGATTGAAGTACGTGAAGAAGTCGCGGAAGGCCAGACGCCATTTGCAGCAATTCTTGCTTGTGCCGATTCAAGAGTTGCCCCCGAGATCTTATTTGACCAGGGTATAGGGGATCTATTTGTAGTACGAGTGGCCGGAAACATAGTTAATCCTGAAAACTACGGTGTGCTGGGTAGTCTCGAATTCGGTACTTTGGCGCTCGGGGCTTCCGTAATAATGGTTCTCGGACACAGTGCCTGCGGGGCGATTGCGGGATCGATCGAAGCGCTTCAAAAGGGTACCGAATTTCCGGGTTCAATAAACAATATAGTAACCACTATAGGGCCTGCTGTTGAAGCGGCAAAAGACAAGCCCGGAGACCTTCTAGAAAACTCGATCGTTTCCAACGTTAAGCTCGGAGTGGAAAAACTCGAGGGCTCTGTCCCCGTACTTGCCGACAAGGTAAGGAAAGGAGAATTAAAAATTGTAGGCGCCAACTATGATCTTCATACAGGTGAAGTAAAGATAGTCACTTAGTAGTTGCCGCTAATTGAAATTAATTCTTTTCCCCTGGCGCTATAGGCATTATTATTTATATAATATGGCGGCATCCATTTTGTCTTTTTATTACGGGGCTACTATGCGCGTACAGATGCGTACAGGGACAGTTTTATTCTTCATAATGCTGCTTACTCTTATTTCCCCTGAGTTTCTATATGCACAGTACTATAAGTGCATAGGTGAGGACGGGGTTCATATATATACTAATACCGGTTGTCCCATTGACGCAGACAATCAAAGGTTTGTTATGCCCGAGTCGGAAAAGAAAGAACCAACGGACACTGAGACTACCGACTCTAAAAGACCGGGCGGTAATGAATACCACTATAACGGTCATGAAAACGGGGGACTGGTCGGTCTACAAATACTGACCGAAGGCTACAGGCTGAGTCCCCAAGAGAGATCACAGATTGAAAGCGGTATAAATTTTATTCTCGGCTATTACAAGCAGGTTTTTGACTACAATGAAGACGTCCCGGTCAAGATACGCATATTCGGTAATAAACGCCATTTTATGAGCTACCAAAAGGACGTATCGCCAGTAGTTTCGGAAGTAGGGTTCTATTCGCCGATGTATAACGAAGCAGTTGTAAACGGCGAAAGGGATAAGAGCGAGGTGATAGCCACTATCTACCACGAAGCTAACCATTCAATACTCACTCAAAAAGCTCCAGAGCTTCCGCTCTGGATTAACGAAGGGCTTGCGGAGTATTTTGAAAGAATCGTTCCCGATGATGAAAACGTTACGGTAGGCCACCAGGACTCGAGATATTATAAATTAAGACAAGACCTCAAATCCCAAAAGCTTCCCGGGCTAAGCTCATACCTAGGCTCCTGGGACAGTGCCTGGAAACGTGACGGTCAGGCTCAGGACGATGGGACACGCTCTATCGCCTGGTCGCTTGTGCATTATCTCATGTCTACCCAGGAGGGGCAGGATACGGTAATACAAATACTGAGAGAAAAGAACAACAATCCTTCCGTGTCGTCTGTTGAGATAATCGATAAATACTATCCGGGCGGCCTAGACAAGCTTGAGCCAAATTGGCACACCCATATAAGTCAAAGTCCCACCCTTCACGTATACGAGCCTTTCGACTAGGCTATAATACCTAAATCCTAAATTTACACTCAGAATTAATAGCGTAGACTTGCTTGCTGATAAGGGGATAAATATATGCCGGACATGCTTAAAAAGTTGAAGTCGGAGTTAAGAGAGTTGGCGGATACCGAAAGGGCTAAAGCTTCCCTTAGGTTTTTTAAGACCGGACCGGGCGAGTACGGGGAAGGTGATAAGTTCTTAGGTTTAAATGTCCCCGATCTCAGGCGGCTATCTAAAAGTTTTAAGTTGTTAAGCAATGATGACACTCTACAATTGCTGAGTTCCGAATTTCATGAAGAGAGGTTACTATCACTTTTTATCCTCCTACTTAAGTTCAAACAAGGCTCTCCGTCTGATCAGAAAGAGATTTATGAGCTTTACATGAAAAATGTCGGCTACGTTAACAATTGGGATCTGGTTGACTGCTCAGCTCCGGATATCGTGGGCGCGTACCTTGTGGACAAGTCCAAGGATCCGCTCTATAAATTTGCCGTATCCAATAGCCTGTGGGAGAGGCGTATAGCTGTTTTGTCTACATTATATTACATTAAGCGCGGCAGCTTTGACGAGACTCTAAAGATTGCTGATATACTGCTTAAGGATAAGGAAGACCTGATTCATAAGGCCGTCGGCTGGATGCTCCGAGAGGTGGGCAATCGTGATATAAGCGCTGAAAAGGCATTTCTTAATAAATGTTATAATTCTATGCCCCGCACGATGCTCCGCTATGCGATCGAGAAATACCCTGAGCCTGAGAGAAAAGAATATCTTGCAGGTACTATCACTTGATATTATTTAATAACGATATCAGGTGATTACGTTAGACAAATTACGTTAGAAACCTTGAAATTTTCTGAAACATGCATATTTTTTAATCGTTAAAAACCATTACAAATTCGCATAAACAATAATTAACCAGGGGGAATTAAATCAATATGGCTGAAACGGCATCAAAAAAACACGAATTCAAAGCAGAAGTAAAACAAGTGCTGGATATAGTAATAAACTCACTTTATACGGATAAAGAGGTGTTTATACGTGAGCTTGTATCAAACGCGTCTGACGCGCTTGAGAAGCTCCGCTACCTCCAGCTTACCGAGAAGGATATTTATGATGAAGAGCTTCCGCTCGAAATAAATATTCATACGAACGAGAAAGAAAACACCATTACGATTGAGGACCACGGGATCGGGATGACGCGTGACGAGCTAGTGGAGAATCTGGGTACCATTGCGCACTCGGGATCAAAAGCATTCTTAAATGCTCTCAAAGAGGGGGCAGAGGTTGGTGAAAACCTGATCGGACAGTTCGGAGTCGGGTTCTACAGCGTATTTATGGTGGCAGGTGAGGTAGAGGTATACACGCACAATTGGAAAAAGACCTCGAAAAGCCTCTTGTGGAAGAGCGACGGATCGGGCACTTATGAGCTCGAAACCGTAAAGGGCGCGAGGCGCGGTACTAAAATCGTTGTTCATCTTAAGGATGAGGAAAAGGAATTTTCTTCAGAAGCCCGCGTAAAGGAGATACTCACTCACTACTCAAGCTTCGTTCAGTTCCCTCTTAAATTAAACGGCGAGCAGGTAAACAATGTACAGCCTATATGGATGCGCAGTAAGAGCGAGATTACGGATGAGGAATATCAGGAGTTCTACAAATTCCAGTCAAACGCTTTTGATGAGCCTTTATATACAATGCAGTTTAGCTCTGAAGCGCCGCTTGAGATAAACTCGCTCGTTTTCGTGCCCGGGGAAAACCCCGAGCGCCTGGGTTTCGGCAAGCTCGACCCGGGAGTGAGCCTCTACTGTAAAAAGATACTTATAGATTCAAAACCCCAGGGACTTCTTCCTGACTGGATGCGTTTTCTGAAAGGTGTTGTGGACAGCGCCGACCTTCCGCTAAACATATCGCGAGAGACGATGCAGGACAGCCAGCTTGCGCATAAGATCGGGCAGGTGATCACGGGAAGGTTTATTAAATTCCTTGATGATGAAGCTAAAAAGGACGCCGATAAATACGAGAAATTCTATAATGAATTCTCGATATTCATTAAAGAAGGGGTGGCCGCGGATTTTAAAAACAGAGAAGCCCTCGCAAAGCTTTTGCGCTATGAGTCCTCGGCGACAGAGAAAGGAAAGCTCACTACGCTTGAAGATTATGTGAGCCGCATGGGCGAGGACCAGAAGGAGATTTACTATCTCTATTCCCCAAACCGTGAGACTCTTGAAGCGGGCCCTCAGCTGGAGGCTTTTAAGGCCAAGGGGTTAGAGGTGCTTTATCTCTATGAGCCGGTGGACGAGTTTGTCATGACAGGGCTTGGCAAGTACGGAGAGAAGTCGCTCGTTTCTGCCGACAACGCCGAGATTGAGCTTGGTAAAGAAGATGCCGAGCAAAAAGGCGACTCTATGCCCGACGAGGAGTCAGGCGAGCTCTGCACGTGGATAAAAGACGCGCTGGGAGAGAGGGTAAATGAGGTAGCTGTAAGTAAGCGGCTTGTAGACAGCCCCGCAATTGCGGTCTACGCCGATAAGCATATCACGCCCTCCATACGCAGGATGATGAAAGCGATGAAAAAGGACGACGGTCTGAGCGATTCTATTAACTTAGAGATTAATCCTAATCACGGCCTTATTAAAAACCTTTCTTCACTCAGAAGTACGGATGAAGAACTTGCCAAAACCGTGGCAGAGCAGATATTCGACAACACCCTTATTTCCGCCGGGTTTATGGACGACCCGCGCAGTGTTGTAGAGCGTGTATACAAGATACTCGAGCGAGTAGCTCAGAAGTAATACCGCCTGGTATACACGAATAGCTTATGTATTCTTAGATCATTATATTGGGTGCGCGGTGCATCAGAAATGAATTCCCAAAGACGGAGGAATTATATGATCTATAAGAAACCCGAAGACCATATACTGCATGATTGTGACTACGCAAGGGAGATGAGGCAGATCCTGAACGCAAGTGAATACGATAAAATGGGACTTGCCGTAGGAGTTGATCTTAGTCCTATGGCGACCCATTTTCATAAAACTTTTGATGAAATTTTTTATGTACTCGAAGGCGGTATGAATTGCAAGTTTTACGATCCGGAATCCGGAAAAACCTGGGCTGAAGAGTTGTCCGCGGGTGATGTGTTAGTTGTACCAAAAGGTATACATCATAAGGTTCTGGAAGCCTCATCAAAAAACAAACTTATGGTTATGAGCATACCTCCCTGGCATGCAGATGACGTAACCCCTTCGGATGCTATTTAGTACAATCTTAACTTAGTGTTATTTGATTGATGTTCCACCCAAACGTATACTGAATAATGATCGTGGCGGTAAGATTTGCGTATACGCAATATGAAAGAGATAAAGAGGTTTTAATATGAAATTTGAAGGAACAGAGAATTATATATCCACGCGGGATTTAAATCTGGCTGTAAATGCATCGGTTACGTTGGAAAGACCGCTGCTAATAAAAGGCGAGCCGGGAACGGGTAAAACGATGCTTGCTTATGAGGTGGCAGGCGCCCTCGGTAAGGATCTCATCACCTGGCACGTCAAGTCCACAACATCAGCTCAGCAGGGCCTCTATGAATACGATGCTGTGTCTAGGCTGCGCGACTCACAGCTAGGGGACGAGCGAGTAAGCGATATTGCCAATTACATTAACAAGGGAAAGCTCTGGGAAGCGTTCGAATCTAAAAAACAGGTTGTGCTATTGATCGACGAGATTGACAAGGCAGATATCGAGTTCCCGAACGATCTCCTGTTAGAGCTGGATAAAATGGAGTTTTACTGTTATGAGCTTAAATCCACGATAAAAGCGATAAAACGTCCGATTGTAATAATCACATCCAATAACGAGAAAGAGCTTCCCGACGCGTTCCTCAGACGCTGCTTCTTTCACTACATAAGCTTCCCCGAAAAAGAGACGCTCAAGGCTATCGTCAAGGTCCACTACCCAAAGCTTCAGAATAAGCTTGTTGAGAACGCGATGAGTATCTTTTATGACCTGAGGCAGATAGACGGGCTTAAGAAAAAGCCCACCACAAGCGAGCTTATAGATTGGCTCAAGCTCCTTATGGTCGGCAAGGTCACGGAACAAGAGTTAGGAGAAGTAGACCTTTCGGAGAAATTACCTCCATACGCGGGCGCGCTTCTTAAAAACGAGCAGGACCAAGACCTTCTTACACGCATTAGGCTCAGGTTCAGACGCTAGGGCTTAAAGGGGCATATGAATGTTTCTGGACTTTTTTCTTCTTCTTAAAAATGACGGTTTCCCGGTAACTATAAGAGAGTACTTAACCTTCCTCGAAGCTCTCGACAAGGACGTTGTGCAGTACAGTGTCGATGATTTCTACTACCTCTCCCGCTTCTCGCTCGTAAAGCACGAGCACCAGCTAGACCGTTTTGACCTCCTATTTGGCTATTTCTTCGAAGGTGTGGAAACAATAGATACGGAAGAGTTTATGAAGATTCCTGAAGACTGGCTCAGAAAGAGCTTTGTAAACGCCCTTACTGACGAAGAGAAAGAGATGATTAAGAAGATGGGAGGGCTCGATAAGCTCTTGGAAAGACT
>DEIM01000117.1:2489-7058 GCA_002352485.1 Candidatus Dadabacteria bacterium UBA2774 | reverse complement strand
CCCATGGGGTGCGCGTCATAGCGGAAGCCGTCCATAAATTTCTTAATATTCTCATGAATGATCGTGTGATTGGTGATATTATCTTCCCAGCGGCTAAATTCCGCTTTGTTAGGAAGCTCACCTTTTAAGAGTAAATACGCAACTTCCAGATAATTGCTCTTTTTCGCCAGTACTTCGATTGGGTAGCCTCTGTACATAAGCTCGCCCTTGTCTCCGTCGATGAAAGTCACCCTGCTTGTGCACGATGCAGTATTACCATAAGCGGGGTCATAACTCATCATACCGAAGTCGTCCTTCTTAACTTTGATCTGACGCAGGTCCATTGCCTTGATTGTGTCGTTCTCTATAGGCAATTCATAATCTTTACCTGTTCTGTTGTCCTTTACGGTTAAAGAATTCTTCTTAGCCACGATACTTCCTCCTTATGCAGATTGATTGGGCGCGAATAGTTAGATATTCGCTAAATTTTTCCACTAAAGTTATTTTGGATTTGTGTTTCACCCCACCGTGAATGGAACGAGAAACCTAAACACCTTACCTAAACTAAAGAATATTTCAATAAGGGTCTAAAAATTTTTATAGTCTATGGATTTAGCTGCAGGATTCTAAAAACAAAAATTTTTAATAGAAACTCTGCCCCAAGGCTGAATTACTTATGCAAGCTTTATAGGTACAGGTGTGAAGCATACAATGAATATCACAAGCGAAAGTGCACCAAGAAGTTTCCTTCTGCCGTCAAGCTCAGACTCTTCATAGACTGTAGGCGGGTGCTTTGTACCCATGATGGTCAGAAGCGCTGCCCACAGCACCCATCCCGGCCAGCCTTCAATTACAGGGACGGTACTCAGAAATTGTGGCAGGTTCCCACCTGAGAATTTAGTAGCCAGGCCAAGTAAAGGCTCGGTCCCCACACCGAATATGAATAGAAGCGCGATCATTATTATCGACGTGTACTTGTGGTAGCGTTTAGAGAACAGGGCATACACGATGTGCCCGCCGTCCAGCTGACCCGACGGTATCAGGTTCAGAGCTGTTACGAATAGCCCCACCCACCCTGCGAAAGCGACAGGATGTACATAGAGGTCATAGCCTTCAGGCATTTGTCCGAAAAATATTTCAGAGAAAAAGCTGAACAGAAGAGGCGTTCCAAGGAGGAGCCCTCCGCCGGATTCATATTCGCTGATGTTAACGATAGTCGACATTTTTATTCCGATTATGAGTATTGGCACCGTTGCCACCATACCTGCAAGCGGACCCGCTATGCCGATATCGAATAGCGCTTTTTTTGAAGAGATAGGGGATTTTATCTTGATGAATGCCCCGAATGTGCCAATTGGGGATATAAACGGAGGTGCCGGTATGAAGTAAGGCGGCGTTATATCTACGCCATACTTTCTGCCGTAATAATAGTGACCCATTTCGTGAGAGCCCAGTATGAACAAAAGTGCCGCAGAAAAAGAAAGCGCACTGGTAATACTTCCGCCGAACGAAAGCCCGGTTACGAACGTTGTTATAACCGTGAGCACAAACAGAATTACATGTATTTTTCGGACTTGCATAACTTAGGGGGTAAAAAATACCTTAATAAACAAGAAATAAAAGTTTCAGGGCTATATCATGCTATTTATAGGAGTAATATAAAGATACCTTAAGTTCAGGCAGAGTTACTCGATTTCGATAAGAGCAGGGTCAATTTGCTCAAGCGTCTCTATCAGGTGACGTTCTATGTCTGATCGTTTGTTGATATGAAGCGTCTTTGCGCGCACCGAATCAAGAACATTTTTGTCTAGCCTGTTGCATAAATACCTTATGACCGGTACGTGAGAGGGAGATACGCTAAAGTGTCTGTAGCCGAGCGCGAGTAGGCACAGCGCGCCTGAGGGTGTTCCCGCAAGCTCGCCGCACACCGATACGTCTATGCCGAGCTCCCTTGTTCTGTACTCTATATGGTCAAGCGCTCTAATCACCGCCGGGTGAAAACCCGAGTACAGATGGCCCACCATATTGGAGTTTCTGTCTACGGCTAATAGGTACTGTATGAGGTCATTTGTGCCAATGGATATAAAATCGATTATATTTTTATAATCATTGAGCTGATACACTATTGAAGGCACTTCCATCATTATCCCAAGAGGCGGAATGTCGGATCTAGACAGACCCACTTCCTGTGAGAGCTGCTCAATTATTTCCTTTGCAGTCTCAACTTCCCAGAAATTAGTAATCAGAGGCAGTAGTATCCTGAACCTGTGGCCTTTTTTAGTTGCAAGCAGTATTGCCTTAATCTGGTCTTTGAAAAGGTCCAGATACTCCATCGAGAACCTTATAGCCCTTAGCCCGAGTAGAGGGTTTTCCTCCTTTGGGAAATCAAAATAAGGAAGGAGCTTGTCTGTCCCTACATCTAAAGTCCTTACCGTAACAGTGCCTTCAAATTCGTCTGCGAGTTTTTTATATATCCCTACCTGCTCCCTTACTTTAGGCCATTTGTCATACTGGGCAAAAGCAAACTCGGTGCGGAAAAGCCCTACGTCCTTTATGCCGTATTGTCTTGCGAGCTGCACGTCGATCGGGAACCCAATGTTGGCTGACAGCTCGATACCGAGCTTCTCATTTTTGGAAGGCAATCTGCCCTCCCCTTCTATCTTTTCCCTTAGTTTTACAAATTTCCCATAGGTGCTCTCGTACTCTTCAATTAAACTCTCATCCGGGTTTGAGAATATAAACCCGGTCTTACCGTCGACGATCAGCTTCTCGCCCGCTCTTACAAGACCAAATATATTATCTATACCGACCACTGCCGGTATCCCTAGTGACTTGGCTAGAATGACTGCGTGAGAGGTCTCTCCCCCTTTTTCTATGACGAGCGCGGAGAATTTGTTTTTAAAAAGCATGGATATAAAAGAAGGGCCGATTTCATACGCAACCAGTACCGAGCCCTCCATAGGCTCTATCGCGGCTTTCCTTCCTTTTTTATGCTTTACTAGCTCCTGGAGGATTCTCTCGCCTATGTCCCTGAAATCCTGGGCCTTTTCCCGCAGATACTTGTCGCTTAGGTTTTCAAACTGCTCGGCTATCGATTCAACGCCCTCAATCACGGCAAGCTCGGCCGGGATGTCACTATCTTCAAGCCTCTGAAAGAGCGTAGTACTTAGTGTCGAGCCCTGTAGCACAAGCAGGTGAGCCCTGAAGATATCAATCTCAGCTTTACTCAGAAGCTCTTCTGAGTCGAGTGTCTCAATTACGTGCTTTATATCTTCCTCTACTTCTGTCAGGGCTTGTTTAAGCCTTTTTGTCTCAATCTCCAAACCTCTGGACTTGAGCTTCTCGTCGCTTATTTGTCTGAACAGACCACGGAACATAAACACATTGCCTATGGCGATCCCGCTTGAGACTCCTTTTCCCTGGTGCGATCTTGTTTCGTGCTTTACTATTGAGGGTGTTTTGAGTCGCTCAAGACGGTCTGCAACTTCCATGAGTCCCGCGAGGTTTGAGGCTATGATCTGAAACAGGGTCTCTTCCGCCGGAGTGATTACTCTTTTCTCTCTAGTCTGACCGACCAATACCCCAATACACCTGTTCTGAAGCAGTATCGGCACTCCGATGTAGCTTTCGTACTCTTCCTCGCCTATCTCTGGAAAATAGCGGTAGCGGGGGTGTTTTGATGCAGGCATAGCCGTTAGCGGCCTTGAGGTCTGATAAACAAGCCCTGTGAGCCCTTCTTCCGGGCTTAGGGTTATAGGATGCTTGAGCGGGTCTACGCTTAACCCCTTTGTTGATCTCAGCGATAGGACGCCTTTCTCACTGTCCCAGAGATATACCGAGACCACATCAAACCCGAGTGATCCCCCGATTTTATTGACTACTTTTTTTAATATTGTGCTCAGACCTGTGGACTTATTAACAAGCTCACTGATTTCTTTTACAATCTTCAGGTGGAAATCGGCTCTCTCTATTGTAGCTTTAGTAGTCATTTGCAGTTAGTAACCCGTACCCTGAATATCTGTAATTACGTATGAAAGTATATGAATTTCCCAGATTTATTGTATAGTTATCACCCGAAAAATGATATCGGGGAAAACTGTGTAACTCCGGTGTAAGTATAATATATATTGAATTTACAGAATGTACGGACTTGCTCCTCTCACATCAAAAATACCTGAAATAGCTGCTTACACCAGCACAAATTCAATATAGACCAATCGACTTAGGAAAGCAGATAATGACAGAGAAATCAAATACACAAGGACCCATAAGGGTAGCAGTAATAGGATCGGGACCGGCAGGATTTTATGCTTCTGAGCACCTATTTAAGCATAAGGAATATGAATTCCTAATAGATATGTACGATAAGCTCCCGACCCCGCACGGACTTGTGCGCACTGGTGTTGCGCCTGACCATCAGAAGATAAAATCCGTTACAAGAGTTTATGACAAGATAGCGTCTAACCCTAATTTTCGGTTTTTCGGACACGTCGAGTACGGAAAAGACATTACGATGGAGGACCTCAAAAAACATTATCACATGATAATTTTCGCAACAGGAGCCGAGACCGACAGGCGGATGAATATCCC
>DEIM01000117.1:0-2407 GCA_002352485.1 Candidatus Dadabacteria bacterium UBA2774 | reverse complement strand
GTCGGGAACGTTGCAGTAGACGTAGCCAGAATACTTTGCAGGACAGTGGAGGAGCTCGGCGAGACAGATATTGCGGACTATGCTCTGGAGGCGCTTAAAGAGAGCGGAGTCAAAGAGGTTTATCTTCTTGGGCGCAGAGGCCCCCTTCAGGCCGCTTTTACAAACCCTGAAGTGCGAGAGCTTGGCAACTTGGAAGACGCACACGCTCTTACAAAAGTGGAGGAAGTAACTCTGGACGTCCACTCAGCCAAACACCTTGAGGAAAAGGACGATACTAGCGCCCGGAAAAAACACGAAATATTAAGCTCCTTCTCTGAAGAGAGAGAGCCCGATAAATCAAAAAAACTTCATTTACGCTTTCTTGTCTCTCCTGTAGAGATAATCGGCGACGCGCAAGGAAATGTAAAAGCAATCAAGCTTGTAAAGAACGAGCTCTATAAGTCCGAGGACGGGAGTATCAGACCAAGAGCTACAGAGGAGTACGAAGAAATTCCCGTAGGACTCGTTTTCCGCTCCATTGGGTATCACGGCGTACCGCTTCCAGGAGTGCCGTTTCATGAGAAATGGGGCGTAATACATAACGACAAGGGCCGCATTACCGATCTTGAAACCGAGGAGCATATTCCTGGTCTCTATACAACGGGCTGGATAAAGAGGGGGCCAAGCGGTGTAATCGGGACCAATAAGCAGGACTCTGGCGAGACTGTAAACTGCATTGTGGAAGATATTGAAAATGGCAGTATCAACCTGCCTGAAAACCCCGATCCACAAAGCGTTACAGAGCTTCTAAGAGAGCGTAAGCCCGACTTTGTCACATATGAGGACTGGCTCAGGCTGAACGAGCTTGAGATAGAGAGAGGCAAGGCGCTTGGAAAACCGCGTCAGAAATACACCACAATAGATGAAATAATGAATGCGCTTAAGGAAAACGGGGATCAGTAACATTATCCCGTCTTTAAAGGTTTAAACCCTTTTCTCGCTTAAGGTTAATCTTCTTCTGAGAGGGTCTACGCTGTCGATCCTGACTTTAATTCCTTTTCCGGTTTCCAGCAGGTCCTTTGTGCTTACCGTCACAGGCACTTCCATCAGATAATCAGGCAGATACACGCTCGCTCTGGTGCCGGAAATAGTGTGTACTATTCCGGGAAGCTCCTTCCCCTTAATCTCCTCAAAATGCTTATATAGCCAGTACCTTTCTCTACTTCTCTCTACATTCCTCTTGTCGCGCACGCCCATTTCTATTCTCGGGTATAGGTTTTCCAATTCGTCCTCCGTATAGGCGCTTTCCCCTGTCGTGAGCTCTGATACTATCTGCCGCTGGGTAATAAGATCCGTATATCTTCTGATGGGTGAGGTGACCTGTGTGTATACGTCTAGCCCAAGAGATCTATGCGGCTCGGGGCTCAGCCCGACTCTCGGGGCTCGGAGATATTTCACCACAGAAAGCGCATAAAGAGGATCAGAGGTATCGTATGTCCGAGCGTCCTCAGATATTGCCTCTGGCTGTGAGCGGTATATTCCGGGTACGTGGTTATCTCTTAAAAATTTTCCTGATGTCGTATTCATCAGTATCATCATCTCGGCCACAATTCTATGGGCTTCGGTGTTCATATAGTTTTTATCTACTGTTATCTCAGCGTTATCCCCTACCCTTATCTTAAGCTGCGGCAGCTGAATAATGAAAGCGCCCGCATCTAACCTGTTACACCTGAGGCTAAGAGCGATATCTTGTAGTTTTCTCCCAAGTGCATCGTTCTCAAAATATTCAACTGCTTTTTCGTAACTTATATTCTGTTCTGTATGAATGAGTGAGTTCTTAAAACTGTAGTTCTTGAGATTAAGCTCCTTGTCGAAATTAACAAAGAGTGAAAGCGCAGCCCTGTCCTCCCCCTCTATCAGACTGAATTTACTTCTTATCAGCTCGGGCGGGAACATATGAATGCGTTTTTCAGGCAGATAGACCGTCTCGCCCCGCCTTGCGGCCTCAGTGTCGAGGTTACTCCACTTCATTACCCAGTAGGCTACGTTTGCTATGTGAATGCCCACTCTGAACCCTTCCTCTGTTTCCTCGATGGAAAGCGCGTCGTCAATATCCACCGTATTCTCATCGTCTACAGAGAAAACGTTGAGGTGCCTTAAATCCTCAAGCTCTTCTTCCAATATGCTTTTGGCCAGTATCTCAGCGGTCTCGTCCTCTACTTTTTTAGGGAATTCTTCTTTTATCGAAAAGCGCTTGAATATTGGGTCTTCGTTTGCGTCCCACTTGCCTATACCCACTAGAAATTCTATCGCGCCCTCTACGTCCCTTATGCCGATCTCAGAAAGAAATGATTTGGCCTCCGGCGCTCTGTTATAGTTATCAAGATAGATTATATAATTTGTGATTAGCTCTATATAATTTGCGGGG
>DEIM01000210.1 GCA_002352485.1 Candidatus Dadabacteria bacterium UBA2774 | reverse complement strand
TTAAACCTGCCGTTTGTAATAGGCATAGTAACCGAGCTTCCAAGTAATGAGGCCTTTATGTGAGCCGGCATGTCGTCCGGTCCTTCCAATGTGTGAACGTAGTAAGGCGCGTTCTCAGGGACGTATTCATTAAAGTGACTCTCGAAATCGACCCTTACGTCCGGGTCTGCATTCTCGTTGAGTGTAAGTGAGGCCGAGGTGTGGCAAATGAAAATGTTGGCCATACCGACCAAGAATTCGGCTAGCTCCGGCAGCTGCTGCAGTATCTCACGCGTTACCAGGTGAAAGCCGCGGCTTTTCGGGGACAGATGAATTTCTTTTTGGAAAAAGTTCATTTCAGGTTCAGGATTTTACTCAAGTTATATTTTTTCTTCAACAACTCTTACCCCGAGCCTCTTCTCTAATCCCTTTGCTCCCCAGCTCATTATTATATCGTGGTTCCATTTAAATATCGGCCGTGCTAACGGGGCCAGGAAATTCATCCACTTTTTTGTTGTGCTTACCTGCCAATCGTACCTCGCCACGGTTGTATTCATGTCCTCGACCAGAGTCCAAAACCCCATTCCCTCTAGCTCCCCGAATGCTTTTCCTTCCAGAATTTTAGGTGGCTGGACCCGTACTGTTTCCACATCGAATGTAAGCTTGTAAGGAAGCTTGCTTTTCCAGGTATAGCGTCGGATACTTCCAATCCCCAGATCGTCACCCTTTTTAAGCTCCTCCACTTTTTCTACACCCGGCCACCACTCGGACCATTTCTCGGAGTAATAAATCTCATTCCATACTGTTTCAATAGGCGCGTACACCCGCCATATAGTCTCGAATTCGTATGCCGCCATAATAGTTTTGCTCGGATAAAGTTAGTCGCTCGCCATCTTTTGCACAACATCCGCAAGCGCCTCTATAAATTTCGGGTCGTCGTTCACGGTTTTTGCGCGAAGGAGTTTTACCCCGGCTTCCTGTGCCGCCTCTTCTGCTTCCACGCCGATATCAAAGAGCACCTCGATGTGGTCGCACAAAAACCCGATAGGCTGGGCTATTATATTCTCAACTCCTTCTTTGGCTACCTCGTGAATTACATCACAGACATCTGGCTCAAGCCAAGGGTCCGTGGGACGTCCGCTCCTGCTCTGATAGACAAGCCTCCAGTTCTCCAGACGGAGCTTCTCAGCAATCCGCCTTGCAGTTGTTAGCAGCTGCTCTACATAAGGTGAGCTGTCTGCCATAGGAACCGGTATACTGTGGGCCGTAAAAAGCATAAGTGTTTTGCATCTCTTGTCTTCAGGTATTTTATTTAAGCAATCACTTACGCGGTCTGCCGAGTCTTCAATAAAAAGCGGATGATCGAAAAGGGGAGGGGAGTACTCAAACGCTATATTCACTCCGGTCTCTTTAAGTCCTTCTTCAACATCCCTCTGATACCTCTCCCAGCTAGCATCGCTCTGGTGCGCGGCCATTATCATCCCGACAGCCTTTTTAATCCCGGAATCCGCCATCTGCTTGAGTGTATCGGGTATAAAAGGGTGCCAGTTCCTCATGCCCACATATACAGGCATTGCGCCGCCGTTTTCCGAAAGTTTATTCTCGAGTCCCTTGGCCTGTTTATAGGTGTATTCGTTGAGGGGCGATCCTCCGAACATCTCATAATGGTGCGCCACCTCTTCCAGCCTGTCAGCGGGAATGGGCCTTCCCTTTGCTACGTTCTGAAGAAATGGGCGTATATCCACTTTCTTCTCAGGCGCTCCGTATCCTAACATCAGTATCGCGTCGAAATTCTTACTCATAACGTTCTCCAGTTATAAAAGTGCAGTCATTTATTCCGGTTTTTATCAGAGTATTCATGTACGAAATCTACCAGGGCAAGTACATTGTCCACAGGTGTTTTAGGCAATACCCCGTGACCGAGGTTGAATATATGCCCGGGTCTGCCCTTAGCTTTATCGAGTACGCTCTTTGCCCTTTTTCTTATTTCCGAGTGGGGCGCGAACAGCGCCACGGGGTCCATGTTCCCCTGCACGGCCATATCGTAGCCAACACGTTCCCATGCCTCCCCTAGGTCGACTCTCCAGTCTAGTCCCATAACGCTGCAACCCGACTCTTTTATCAGCCCAAGCAGCGCATCGGTACCTGTTCCGAAATGTATTACCGGTACGCCTTCTTTAATCCCGCCTATTAGTTCTTTCATATGAGGGAGCACAAATTCTCTATAATCGTCCGGGGCGAGAGATCCCGCCCAGCTGTCGAAAATCTGAATCGCGTCCGCCCCGGCTGAGATTTGATTGTTAAGATACATGGTCGTAGCAGCGGACAACCTATCCATAAAGCCATGCCAGCCTTGTGGGTCCTTGTACATGAAACCCTTAGTGTTCTCATAGTTCTTTGAGCCACCGCCTTCAATCGCGTATGAAGCCACTGTGAAAGGAGCGCCCGCAAATCCGATTAATGCAATCTCTGGATCGAGTGCCCTTCGGGTTATTCTTAACGCTTCATACACAAAATTCAGTGACCCCGGGTCAAATTCCTCAAGCCGCTCCACGGCTTTTCCAGTGCGTACAGGTTTCCTTATCCTGGGCCCTTCGCCTTTCGAGAACTCAAGCCCGATACCAAAGGACTGGAGTATGAGCAGAATGTCTGAGAATATTATGGCCGCGTCTACTGAAAGACGGTCAACAGCTGCAAGCGTCACTTCCGCCGCAAGCTCAGGAGTCTTGCACAGATCGAGGAACGATACCTTTGCCCTCAGCTCTCTATATTCACGCATATACCTTCCCGCCTGCCTCATAATCCATACGGGTGCGTAGTCGGTCTTCTCTCTCCTGCACGCTTTCATAAACACAGAGTCTCTGGTTATCTCTTCTCTTCTGGTTTCAAGAGTTTTGTCCCACACCATATCAATCTTGTGCCAACTGTTAGTGTTAACGCCGTTCTCAAGCGCGGTTCTCTTTTTTCGAAGAAGCTCCCCTCCGCTCCTAGCCATCTCGCGTATCAGGTTCCCCATCTTGGGGCTGTCGGGCTCATAGTCAGTTGAGAGTCCGAACCTGCCTAGCGTCTCAGTTGTAGTAGGGCCGATCGAGCCTATCACCACCCGCTTAAAACCTTCCCTCAGTTTATCCTCAAGCCCCTCGGCTTTGGCAATTTGAAACAGGTGATATATCTGCTGAGAGCTTGTGAATAAAGAAACGTCTTCTTCATTCTCCGCTATAGAGCGTATGGCGTCCTTTAGCGGCCCGACGTCTTTGGGCAGCTCCCATTTATATATCGGTACGGTAGTTACATCCGCACCGCGCTGCTTAAGGGTATCGATAAACTCGGTGTTAGAGATTCCGTACTCCTGAACTGCAACCTTCTTTCCTTTGAGATCAAAGCTCCCATCCAGCGTTGCCAGTATGTCCCGCCAAGTGTTGGGCTCGGGTACAATGATGTCGGGCTTCAGACCTAACTCTTTTAGTGCCGCAGCAGGTTTCGGCCCGCGGGCTACTAACGTAACATTCTTAAGCGCATCTATGAACTGATCGACCGGGTATTTTGCAGATACTGTGTCCTTGAGAGCTCTTGTTCCCACTCCTGTCATTAAGATTACGAGATCGTACCCACCCTTCAATAATTTCTCTGCGAAAGTTAGAGCTTCTCCGGCTTCAGATAACGGTACTTCCCGCATAGAGGGCGCCACACTCGGCACGCCGCCGTGATAACGTATAAGCCTGTCTATTTCTTTAGACCTCCGGCTTTCAAATGCTGTAACCCGAAGACCCTCAAAACTGTACTTGCTTGCCATAATTAATTGCTCCCAATCAGACGTATTTTGAGTTTAGCATAGCCGGGGAACTGGTCAATTTTAATGTGTTTAATATGAGATAGAAACGCTCTGGCTTGATATTAACTCCCAGATTTCTTATAATTTCTAGTTAACTTTTAGTCCGGGGAGAGAGTAAATGTCAAAGACAGTCGAGTTCTATTATGACTTCAGCAGTCCGTA
Organism: Candidatus Dadabacteria bacterium UBA2774; assembly: GCA_002352485.1. Classification (GTDB taxonomy): domain Bacteria; phylum Desulfobacterota_D; class UBA1144; order Nemesobacterales; family UBA2774; genus UBA2774. Next base: position 1,197 of record DEIM01000210.1, on the reverse strand, counting down.
TACTTATATAGCTTCAGAGAGGATAGAAAAAATATGTCTGGATAGCGGCGCTACGCTTGTGTGGAAGCCCTTTTTACTAGGCGGAGTCTTTAATGAGATAGGCTCCACTCCGGCCGCTCAAATAGATAACAAAATCGTATATCTTAAAAGGGATATGGTAATGTGCGCTGATTACTACGATGTAGCTTTGAATTTCCCCGAGGTCTTTCCGCTGAACAGTGTAAGGTCCATGCGGGGCGCATTTGTAGCGTCAGAACAAGACAAGCTAGTAGAATATAACCACCTTATGTTCAGACTCTACTTTGTCGAAGGGGCTGACCTCAGCCGCCCGGAAGTACTCGGAGAGGCGGTAAGCACCATAGGCATCGATCCCGAGTGGTTCACCCAGAGGATAGCAGAGCAGGATATTAAGGATATGCTCCGGGATGAAACCAATACAGCTATCGAGCGCGGGGTTTTCGGCGCGCCCACCATTTTTGTCGATGACAAGATGTACTGGGGAAACGACAGACTCGATTTTCTGGACCGGTATCTTAAAGAGAGCGCCTAGGGATTAGAAAGAGCAGTTAAGGAGATTATTTAGATGCAGGATATTTATAACTATAAAAACGGGGAATTATATATAGAGGATGTACCTTTAGCTCAGATTGCACAAGATGTTGGAACCCCCTGTTACATCTACAGCTATTCGGCATTAAAGGACAGCTTCATAAACTACAAAGAGGCGTTCTCTGAAATTGAAACTCTCATTTGCTACTCGGTAAAAGCAAACTCAAACCTGGCAATACTTAAATCCTTTTCAGACTTAGGCTCAGGGTACGACATCGTCTCTGGGGGTGAGCTTCTCCGCGTCAAAAAGGCAGGGGGAGATACATCAAAAGTAGTATTCTCAGGGGTAGGTAAAACCGCCGAGGAAATGAAGGCCGCAATAGAGGCCGGGATATTATTTTTTAACGTTGAGTCAGAGGAAGAGTTGCACTTGCTCAATGACATAGGTGTTGAGTTAGGAACAAAAGCACCGATTGCATTAAGAGTAAACCCCGATATCGACCCCAAAACCCATCCGTACATATCTACTGGTTTTAAGAAAAGTAAGTTCGGAATCGAAGTGGGTAGGGCGGTTCAGGTTTATAAAGAGGCGAATCAAATGGAGGGCATCGACGTAGTTGCAATTGACGCTCACATCGGCTCTCAGAT